>JBELAC010000143.1:0-19676 GCA_049509215.1 Terriglobales bacterium | reverse complement strand
CGACGTTTATCCGGGAAGTCTCTCCAAGGGATTCACCACCGATGCGCCGGACTTGATCCTTTATGAAGGCTACAGCGGCGGACCGCCGATCCTCGACCAGAACGGCGACATTGGGCCGATCGCCTACGGCAATCCGTATCCAAAAAGCTGGCCGCTGTTTGTCATCTATGAGTACGATGCCGCGACGTTTTACACGGCGCCCGGAGCCAGCAACAGTGCCAGTCTCACCACCAGCGCGTATGGCTACACCACGACTCTGCCGACGGCGACCAGCCCGATTGTTCCGCTGGTTGGCGTGGTGCAGAACCCAAACGTCAACGGCACATCGTTCTTTGCAAACCAGACCGGAGCCGGCGTTGCTCCGACTTTGACGTGGTCGGCGCCCTCGGTGGGTACTGCCACGTTCTATCGCGTGCGTGTCAATCTGCTCTCGAACAACGGCGGCAATTCGACATTCACGACGGTTGCCGTTCTGAGCACGCAAGAAACGTCGCTGCAGATTCCCCCGGGTGTGCTCACGGCCGGGCAGACCTACGTGTTCTTGATCAACGCTCGTTACTCATCGGGTCTGAATTTTGCCAAGAACCCGTACTTCCTCGGTCCGTCGGCGGGTTATGCCGGAGTAGTGTCAGGAATGATCCAGCCTTAAAAAGCGTTGCTGCCCTGTGAAGAGCGTATGACGTGGGGGAGCCGGTTGGCTCCCTTGCGCCGTATGCTGAAAATCCCGCTAAATCTCTGATGGAAAAATACTTCACGCTAAGTCCTTATTTCTCAAAGCCCTGGTCACGACTGCCTGCGCTAGGTTTTTGAGTTTAAGAGACCGAGCCAGGGGGACGAAGGCGAGTCCGCATCTCCACCGCTCCGGATTGCGCGCGCGAACGCGAATCACTACCATGAATTCATGCCAACCGTGACCGAACTTCCCGTTTCAAGCTCGCCCGCAGAAAAGATTCGCGCGCCGCGCGGCAATACGTTGTCCTGCAAAGGTTGGCAGCAGGAAGCTGCCATGCGCATGCTCATGAACAACCTCGACGAAGAGGTCGCCGAGCGCCCGCAAGATCTCGTCGTCTACGGAGGAACGGGCAAGGCCGCGCGCAACTGGGATTGCTATCACGCCATCGTCCGGTCGTTAAAGGCACTGGAGAACGACGAAACTCTGCTCGTGCAATCGGGCAAGCCGGTCGGCGTTTTCAAGACGCATGAGTACGCGCCGCGCGTGCTCATCGCCAACTCGAATCTGGTCGGCCATTTTTCCAACTGGGAAAAGTTCAACGAACTAGAACGCGCCGGCCTGATGATGTACGGACAGATGACCGCCGGCTCCTGGATCTACATCGGCTCGCAAGGCATCGTGCAAGGTACCTACGAAACGTTCAACGCCGCCGGTGACAAGCATTTTGGCGGCGACTTGAGCGGCAAGCTGATCGTCTCGGGCGGCATGGGCGGCATGGGCGGAGCGCAGCCTCTCGCGGCCACCATGACCGGCGCGGCTTTTCTCGGCATCGACGTCGATCCCGAGCGCATCAAGAAGCGCCTCAAAACCGGCTACTGTGATTTTCTCGTCACCACGCTCGATGAAGCGCTGCGCATTCTGAAAAATGCCGTTCGCAAAAAAGAAAATGTCTCGGTAGGGCTCGTCGGCAATTGCGCCGACATTATTCCCGAACTCGCCGAGCGCGGGGTCGTTCCCGACATCCTCACCGACCAGACTTCCGCGCACGATCCGCTGAACGGCTACGTGCCGAATGGCATGACGTTAGAAGCGGCGATGGAGTTGCGCAAGAGCGATCCGAAGGCTTATCAGGAGCGCTCGCTCGACGCGATGGCGCGCCACGTCGAAGGCATGTTGCGCCTGCAGAAGATGGGCTCGGTGACGTTCGATTACGGCAACAACATCCGCACCTTCGCTTTTCAGCGCGGAGTCAAGAATGCCTACGATTTCCCCGGCTTCGTCCCCGCCTACATTCGTCCGCTGTTTTGCGAAGGACGAGGCCCGTTCCGCTGGGCCGCGCTTTCCGGTGAGCCGTCGGATATCGCCATCACCGACGATCTCGTCCTCGAACTTTTCCCCGAAAATCACAGCCTCCGCCGCTGGATCGAACTCGCCCGCAAGCGCATCAAGTTCCAGGGCCTGCCCGCCCGCATCTGCTGGCTCGGGTATGGAGAGCGCGCCCAATTTGGCCTTCGCATCAACGACCTCGTCAAAAAAGGCACGATCAAAGCCCCCATCGTCATCGGACGCGATCACCTCGACTGCGGCTCCGTCGCATCTCCCTTCCGAGAAACCGAGAGCATGAAAGACGGCACCGACGCGGTCGCCGACTGGCCGCTGCTGAATGCGCTGGTGAATACGGCTGCTGGCGCATCGTGGGTCTCCATTCACAACGGAGGAGGAGTCGGCATCGGCTACTCGCTCCACGCCGGACAGGTCACCGTCGCCGACGGCACCGATATGATGGCCAAGCGAATCGAGCGCGTGCTGACGACGGATCCGGGCATGGGTGTGATCCGGCATGTGGACGCGGGGTATGACGAGGCGAAGGAATTCGCAGCGAAGAAGAACGTTCGCATTCCGATGGCGCCCTCATGAACACCCACCACGGAGACACCGAGACACGGAGGACGATTGGGCTTTTATCCGAGGCGCTGACCGAGGCTATCATCGGCGCAGCGATTGAGGGTCATTAAAAACGAAAGAGGTAGGACCCCTTCACGAAGATGTTTCGCCCGTCATTATGCAGGCGAGCGTTTGCCTCATGGTTGATGCCGCCCAGTCCGTCCGGCTCCAGCGGCTCGCCAATATTCTCAAGATTCGAGTTATAGCCCACATATAGCGCCGTATTCGGATGCACTAAGTAAGTAAACAGAAAATCCGTGTTGAAGTTCTTGGACGTTTGCAGATAAGTGAATCCCGGATTGGCCAGCACAGCGTTGTATTGTCCGATGAAGCGGAAGGAAAACTCCTTCGTGAACTGGTAATTCCACTTGCTGCGGATAATGTGATTGTTCATGCTGCCCGACGGCCGCGGAAGCTCCGGCTGCGGGTTCCAGCACGAAGGACATTGGTAGAGCCGGAAAAGGATATAAGTGTTATCGACGCGCAGCTCGCGCGTCGGCCGGATAGTCAGCGTAACGTTGGCGCTTGTGCGGTGAGCCAGGAAGGGAAAGTATGAATTGCACGTCGCGGGGTTTCTGTTGAACCCGTAGCAGGGAGAGTCATAGTTCACGCGCGTGCCAAAGCGGTAATCGGCTAGAACGTATACCTTGCGGAAGTAGTTCGTGTTGAATGTGAATTCGGTCGTGTGCCGAACGTATTTCTGAATATCGCCAACCGGAATCTCCGAGTAATCCTGATTGCGCAGGCGCTCCAGCTCCTGCGCGTAGGCGGCGGTCAGAAAAGTTTGGCCGGCAAGCTCGACCTTCATCGCCGGAAAGTAACCGGAATTGATGCGATTTCCTTCGTGATCGTAGTTCTCCCACGCTTCCATCACCGGTCCCCACGAAATCAGCGTCTTCCCTTCCGGATGAAAGGTGTACCGCAACACCTGATCGACGCTGTCGATGTCGGGCTGCGGATCGAACCCCGTGAGCGTGCGGAAGTTCGGACTACGGTCGGAATAGTCGAACAAGTAGTTCAGGCTGCGTCCGTCGCGTCGCACGACGACTTCGGCCGCGGAGCCAATCTGATTACCGCCAGTCGTATTGAACTGATTGTAGAGCGGGTCATAAGGATTGATGGTCGCGCTGTAGGCCCCCTGTACGCTTGCGGCCCAATGATTATCGATCCGGAAGCGGCCGTCGAGGCTGCCAACATGGTTATAGAAACCACTGACCTCGCGATCGGCGTACATCGCCGCCACGTGCGACTGCGCTCCGACGTCGTAGCTGACGCGGCCAATCGAGAACAGCGCGTGATGGCCGTAGAGAGGGTTGCGGGTCGTGACTTCCTCGCTGGGCGAAGCCGTATCGGCAACCAGCATCCCGATGCCCCAGGGACCGTCCTTGCCGGTCAAACGGACTCCCCACTTTGGATCGACAATGCGGCGAGTGAAGGCGAGGTTGATGGGCGTTTGAAAGTAGTTAGCATTCTCTTCGAAAAACGGCCGCTTCTCAGGAAAGAAAACCTCGAATCGCTGGTTCACGGTGACCTGTGGCTGATCGGATTCGATCTGGCTGAAATCCGGATTGCCGGTCATGTCGAGGACGAACTTGTCTTTCAGAACGATCTTGGCATCCAGTCCTGCCTGTCCGAAAGCAGTTCGCTGCGAGTATGCCGGAGCGTTCGGGTCGTTCAGGTCAATCTCTTTGTACGAACGGAAAAGCCCATAGGGAATCAACTGGATGTTTCTGCCCGGCGAGATTTTCTCCAGGCCAGTTGCGTCCGCTTCCTGATTGAGCCGGCCCTGAATGCGCGTGGAGTATGGCGGCCAAAACGTGTCTTCGTTGTTGCGCGGGATTCCACGATTCAGGAAGATCCCCCAGGTCTGCGGGTCCGCCGACGAAAAGCGGAGGCTGCGGAACGGGATTGCGATCCAGACGACAAAACCGCGGTCCGTGAGCTTACCAGCCGAATTCCAGACGGTGTCGAACGACGGATCGAAGTTGTCGTTGCCCGTGCCAGGACCCTCCGTCCACAGAGAATCAGCCTGCACGCCGAGCGCGTTCACGTTGAACGCATAGGCGTGACGGTGATCGTGAAACGTATCGAGGATGATTTCGACTGTGTCGTCGTCGAAGATGTCCTCCCGGCGCGAGAGCCGGGCACGCATCTTTTGCGGCTCGGAATCGAAACAGATGAAAATCGCATACAGGTACTTGTCGTCATACCCCAGGTAGGCCTCGGTACGCTGCGACGCAGGCGCCCCGTCACTCGGAACGCGCTGGGTAAAATGGTCAACTTTCGCCAGTTTGTCGCGCCACCGCGGCGGCGGCTCCATATTGAGGAATTCATCCAGGGTAGGAGCGCTACTCACCCGAGGAATGCTGATTGTCTGGAATTCGCCCGGGTTTACGGAAACCTCACCGGCAAAAAGACGGGCGGCCGCGCACACGACAAGCAGCAACCGCCAACCGGAGTGGATGTTGAAACGCAATGAAGAGAACGAGTAACTCAAGTTTAGACGGATGTGCCGTGCTGCGGTGAGCAAATTGCGGTTCTATTGCGCAGTTCTGCGGGAAGCCCGTTCTGCAGGCTTTGCCCGGATCGAAGTTCCTGATATGTCATTTTTGCTTTGGGGGTTCCCACAGTTCAATGCGATTGCCGTCGGGATCGGTGATCCAGGCGAATCGGCCGAAGTCGGCTTCCTCGCGGTGTGGATCGACTTCCACGCCTGCGGCTTTCATTTCCACCAGCAGCGCGTCGAGATCGTCGACTCGATAATTCACCATGAAACCGGCCTTGCCCGCACCGAAATGTTTTGTGCTCGAGGGAAAAATTGACCAGGCCGTCTGTGCCTCCGGACCAGGCTCGCTGCCATCGGCCGCTTTTAATTCCCGCCATTCGAATTGCGCGCCTTGCCCATGCGGTTCGCGGCGAATGCCGAGATGTTTTTCGTACCACTGATACAGTTGCTCGGGGTTTTCCGACTTGAAGAAGATGCCGCCGATTCCTGTAACCCGCTTCATGAAAATCTCTCCTTTACCAACAGACGCGATCAGAGTCGTTTTAGATTACACCCCTTCAGCCCGAGGCTACGGGTTTTCAGCGCAAACACCCCACTTGTGCTCATTGAGTGTGAGCAGCCGTCTGGCAGTTTCCTCGGCCTGTTCATATTGGAAATCCAGCACCTCATGT
Organism: Terriglobales bacterium; assembly: GCA_049509215.1. Classification (GTDB taxonomy): domain Bacteria; phylum Acidobacteriota; class Terriglobia; order Terriglobales; family Acidobacteriaceae; genus Acidiflorens. Next base: position 13,882 of record JBELAC010000143.1, on the reverse strand, counting down.
CACCCGAATTGCCTTGACATAAGGATGCAGAGTTCTACTATCGATTGGGAAGTCCGAGCCTTGACTGGCCAAGGACTAACTCGCTTTTTATCAATACTTTAGAAATAAAATATTTGTAATCAATACTTTGAGGGGTATGTTCGAAAAACCGCTAATTTCTATCTCTAACTCCAATGTGCTCAGTAGTTTACGTCTAAGTATTTACGAATCAATACTTTGGAAGGAAGATCCGCTAAAGGCATGATTCCAATAGACCGGCGCCAGTGGGCGAGGGGGGGGAGGGGGGGTACCAAACCTCTTCTTCTTTTGAACATCGAACAGCTTATGACGCTTTGTTCCGCCGCTCCCGGCCCCCGCCGCGGCGCTTCCCTCTCCGATCTCGGCATTATTAAGGATGCGGCCGTCCTCTGCCTCGGCGGCAAAATCGTCTCGGTCGGCTCAACCAAAGACGCGCTGCGCGATCCCTGGCTGCAAGCAAAGAAGAATCGCAAGAAAGTCATCGAGATCGATTGTCGCGATCAAGTTGTACTGCCCGGCTTCGTGGATTCGCACACCCACCCCGTCTTCGCCCAGCCTCGCCTCGTGGATTTCGAGAAACGCATTACCGGCGCCAGCTACGAAGAAATTGCCGAGGCTGGCGGAGGCATCCGCGCCAGCCTCGAGGGCGTGCGCAAATCCACCAAGCCCGCGCTAACGGAAGTGGTAAGCGCCGTGTTTCACGACCTGGCGAAACATGGCACAACGACGGTCGAAGCAAAATCCGGATACGGTCTGAGTTTCGATTCCGAACTAAAATCGCTCGAAGCAATCCGCGCCGCAGCAAAGCAATGGCCCGGAACCGTGGTCCCGACCTTTCTCGGCGCACATGCCGTCCCGCCTGAATATCGCGGACGTTCGCAGGAATATGTCGACCTCATCTGTAACCAGATGATGCCCGCTGTGGCGAAACGCAAACTCGCCAGCTTCGCCGATGTCTTCTGCGATCGGGGCGCATTCGCCGCCGATGAAGCCGAGCAGATTTTCCGCGCTGCCAAACAAAACGGCCTAGCCCTGCGCGCCCACATGGGACAACTCGGCGAAACGCGCCTTGCCCCATTTTTGCGCTTCAATCCCGCATCGCTCGATCACATGGATTACGTCAATGACGAAGACCTGCCCGCGCTGGCGCAGAGCAACACGATCGCAACTTTCGTTCCGGGAGCGAATTATTTTCTAGGCCTGACCCGCTATCCGAAAGCGCGCCACTTCATCGAAGCCGGAGTCGCCGTCGCTTTAGCGACCGACTACAACCCAGGCTCGTCGCCCACGCTGAGTATGCCGATGGCGCTGTCGCTAGCCTGCACTCACATGAAGATGACGCCCGCCGAAGCAATCGCCGCCGCCACCATCAACGGAGCCTGGGCACTGCAATTGGCCAATCGCAAAGGAAGCATCGAACCCGGAAAAGACGCGGACCTGGCCCTATTCGACGTAAAGGATTATCGCGAGATTCCCTACTGGTTCGGCGCCAATCACTGCGCGCAGACAATTTTGAACGGCGTCGTGAAAAGCGAATTGACGGCGTGAGGTTGGCGAATCAGCGCATGAACTCGGCGAACTGTCCGCGTGAGAGTTGGGCATGACGCGCGCGAGTTGGGGCATGACGATTGAGGAGAGCGCCAGCGCAGAATTTTTCCTGCTCAGATTTTGAGCGAACACGGAATGGTTGCTATAATTCTTCAGGCGCAGTCGCAGCCAAAGCAGAACGGCGATTCGCGGACAAGAAGTGGCCAGGTAGCTCAGGTGGTAGAGCGCAGCCCTGAAAAGGCTGGCGTCGGCGGTTCAACTCCGTCCCTGGCCACCATATCTTTCAATGACTTAGCAGACCCGCCCAAAATTTCACACCTGTGATTTCACACCTGTGGTCGCTGGTCCTTAAGCAAACGGCTTTCGAACTGGCTGGTTAACTTCCTGTTTGCAGACTACCCGCCCAGGAAATCGTCGCATCCGCTGCAACGTGCGGGTCAGTACTATAATTGCGCCACGAATGGCCCTTACTCCTGGCACCAAACTCGGGCCGTATGAAATAGTGGCTCCAGCAGGCGCTGGTGGCATGGGTGAGGTGTATCGGGCGCGCGACGCGCGACTCAACCGCGACGTCGCGGTGAAAATTCTGCCGGCATCGTTCGCCGGAGACAGCGAACGGCTGCGCCGCTTTGAGCAGGAAGCATGCCCCGTTGCGGCGCTCAATCATCCCAAGCATCAAGGCGGACCCGGTAGATTCTTGGTATCCTACCGACGTTTTCTTTTTGACGGAGTATTCATGCTTTCGTTGAAGGCATCTCACTTGCGGAACCGCTCGCTGGTTCTGTGCGCTCTGGTCTTGCTGGCGAGCGGCCTTGCGGGCGCAAAGAATAAAGAAAAGGGCTATGAGCTCGTCGTCGCAGCTAGCAATGGTGATCTGCCCCGTGTCAAGGCGTTGCTTGCCGCCAAGACCGATGTGAACGCCAGGACGGACAACGGGGGGACGGCCCTCATGGTGGCATCGGGGCAGGGCCACCTGGAGGTGGTCCAGGTGCTGCTCGCCGCCGGGGCTGACGTGAACGCCCAAACTCCCGCCGGCTTCACGGCGCTGATGTTCGCGTCGATTCAGGGCCGCCTGGAGGCGGTCCATGCGTTGCTGGCCGCCAATGCCGACGTGAACGCCAAGACGGCAGGTGATGTCAAAGCTAAAATCCCACCAGGGATGACGGCGTTGCTGTGCGCCTCGAAAGGCAACCATCTGGAGATTGTGCAGGCCTTGCTGGCTGCGAAAGCCGATGCGAATGCCATGACAGCCGAAGGCTTCACGGCGCTGATGTTAGCGTCGTTGAATGGATATCTGGACGTGGCGAATGCCTTGCTGTCCGCCAAGGCCGACGCGAACGCCAAAGCGCCGGCCAATGGATTGACGTCACTGATGGTGGCGTCGGGTCAGGGCCGCCTGGAGTTGGTCCATGCGTTGCTGGCCGCCGGGGCCGATGTGAACGCCAAGGAGACCACTGGCAACACAGCCTTGATAGCGGCCTCGAATGCTGGATATCCGGAGGTGGTGCATGCATTGCTTGAAGCCAAGGCCGATGTGAACGCCAAGGTTCAGAATGGCAAAACCGCGCTGGACGTGGCTTCGGAAGGCGGACATGCAGAGGTGGTGCAACTCCTCAAGAATGCAGGCGCCCTGACAGGCACGCCTGTCAACGCGCAAAGTGCCGATCTCATGACTGCAGCCGGAAATGGCGATCTGGCCCGTGTCAAGACGCTGCTGGCCGCCAATAACGACGTGAACGCCAAGACGGACAAAGGGTTGACAGCGTTGATGGAAGCGTCCTCGCAGGGCCATCTGGATGTGGTGCAGACGCTGCTCGCGGCCAGGGCTGATGTGAACGCGCAGCTTCCCAACGGCTGGACGGCGCTGCTCTTCGCGTCGTCCCTCAACCATCTGGATGTGGTGGAGGCTTTGCTGGCCGCGAGCGCCACGGTGAACGCCGTGACAAAACCCGAAGGCCTCACGGCGCTGATGGCGGCATCTGATTCTGGGAATTTGGAGGTGGTGCAGGCCCTTCTGGGCGCCAATGCCGATGTGAACGCCCGGAAAACGAATGCGGCGAACACCACGACAACGGCTGATATGAACGCCCGCATGACAGAAGGCTGGACGGCGTTGATGTTCGCGTCGAAACGAGGCAAGCCAGAGGTGGTGCGAGCGCTGCTCGCCGCAAAGGCTGCTGTGAACGTCAGGTCAACGTTCGGGGGCTTCACGGCGTTGATTTGGGCGTCGATGAAGACTGGAAACTTGGAGGTGGTGCGAGCGCTGCTCGCCGCAAACGCCGATGTGAACGCCAGGGGAAACGCTGGCGATACGGCGCTGATGGTGGCGTCGACGAATGGCCAGTTGGAGGTGGTGCGGGTGTTGCTGGAGGCCAAGGCTGACGTGGACGCAAGAACCGAAAGGGGCGCTACGTCACTGATGCAAGCCTCAGAGACAGGACACTCAGATGTGGTGCGGGCATTACTCGATGCCAAGGCCGATGTGAACGCGAAGATGGACAACGGGATGACAGCGTTGATGGAAGCGTCGGAGCAGGGTCATCTGGATGTGGTGCAGACGCTGCTGGAGGCCAAGGCCGAGGTGAACGCAAAAGCGGGGAAAGGAGCGACGGCGTTGAAAATGGCATCGGACCAAGGCCACGGTGAGGTCGTGCAGCTCCTCAAAGCCGCCGGCGCCATCTCGGAGGAGTTTTTTGCTTCCGTCGATAGCATCGTAATTCTTCCCGCGGTCGATTCCAGAGCCGACAAGGAAGTACAAGTCGATTTCAAGAACATGCGCGAAGAAACGGAGGAGATACTGAAAAAAATTAAACACTATACGGTCAGTCAGACCGACAACGCGGGCGCTGTGGGTGAGATCGCTGAGAAAGACCTCAGCTCCGCAAGCCGCGAGTGGATCAAGCGTCTGGGGCCGCCGGACACACGTTGGGTTATGGTGATCGGCCTCAGTGAAATTCAGGGCAAGCGCGTCACCACTGCTGCCACGGTGTTTGGCTATTTGTACGACAAGGAAAGCGGAAAGCTCATCTGGCAGGCGAAAGGTACGGGCGGGCCGTCGGCACCCCTGCAGGTACCGTACGACACCACGCAGGGCGCGCTTCAAAATGCGCAAAATCAAGTCAACGCCCAACTGGCCGACTCTTTGACGAAGGTGATGTTTGCCGGTACCGAGAGGAAAGTCGTAGTAGGCAATGCCCTGATGAATCTTCTAAGCGGTCCATCGGGCCTTCCCGACCTACCCAAGAAGGCCAAGAAGCCTTGACCGGCCGATAGCTTTTTCCAAAACAAGAACCTGGCGGAGTCTGATTCTTGGCAGAAGAATGCCCGCGACAGGAAAGCCGCGCTCACGCTCTGGATTTCGCTGGAGAAGCGCTTCCTGGTAAACCGGCACGTAAAACCGGAACACGTGCAGCCCTTATCCATCTTGCTGCGTGCGGCGGGGAACCCGCAATAAGCGAATGTCCGTGACGGAAGCGGGCCTTGATTGCCCCACTCCCGATCACCGCCCGATAACTGGCGGATCACGTTAGTGCTGTATCGGAAGTGCTGTATCGGAAGCGAATGGCACGACGGTTCCGGTTAGCCGCGACATGGCCTTTTACCTGCGGGGCACATCCGCCGAGTGATACCAGCATGCTGAACGTGAGCAGTTCGCGCGTTTGTAGATCGATACCTGAGCGCGTCAGGTGGTCGCCGAAGCAGTTGGCGGAAAGAAATCGCTGAATGTGCTTCTGATCTTCAGGTGCGGATGTGCGCAACTTCTCGACAAGATCGGCGCCGATGATCTGTTTCTGGATCGCCAGGCCCTTTTCCGAGCGGCTTTCCGGCGTGGTAGTGGACTGACCCTGAACTGGCAGTTCGACGCCGTTTTCTCTCAGCGCTTCGTTGGTCGCATGAATGAAGTCGAACACTTTCGCCATCCCGACGTATGGGACGGCCTGGTAGACGATTTCCTTGATTTCGACTGGTGTGACGCCGACGGTGAGCGCTGGCCGAATCATTACGCGATACTCACTCAAGGCTTGCGACGCGATCATCGATGCGAGCTGAACCATCAGTCGCGTTCGGGCATCGAGACTGCCGTGGCTGAGGACCTCGTCGAAGGCGAAATTGTCGAAGATCTCGATCAACTCTGGGTCCGTTACCGCCAGCGTGGAGACGTGACCTGAAAAAGTTCATCGTGGTTCTTCTGTGCTCTCTCGTTTGGAGCCATAGCAAGGTCCTAAGAAATCCAAAAGCGGCCCAAGAGCCCCGCCGCCAAGGTCAACGATTGACTCGCTGCTGCAGATGCGCCGGGTAACGATCGCCTTGTACCGCGATCTTCGAAACCGCTGCGGTGATATCGCGGAGATCCTTCTCGGACAATTCGATGTTCGCTGCGCCCAGATTCTCCTCAAGTCGATGCAATTTCGTAGTTCCGGGAATCGGGACGATCCACGGTTTCTGAGCGAGCAACCAGGCAATCGCGATCTGCGCCGATGTAGTCTTCTTCTGCCCCGCAATATCCGTGAGCATATCCACCAAGGTGTGGTTCGCTTTCCGGTTCTCCTCGTTGAAACGGGGAACGATGTTGCGAAAATCGGTGCTGTCGAACTTCGTGGTCTCGTTGATTGCGCCCGTGAGGAAACCCTTCCCCAACGGACTGAATGGCACAAAGCCAATGCCGAGTTCATCCAGAGTCGGCAGAATCTCGTGCTCGACCTCTCGCCACCAGAGCGAATATTCGCTTTGCAGGGCGGCAACCGGTTGAACGGCGTGCGCACGACGGATCGCCTGAACACCGGCCTCGGAAAGACCGAAGTGCCTTACTTTGCCCTGCCGAATCAGGTCCTTTACGGTACCGGCAACGTCTTCCATTGGCACGTTTGGATCGACGCGGTGTTGGTAAAAGAGATCGATGACATCGGTCCTGAGCCGCTTGAGGGCTGCGTTGGCAACTTCCCTGATGCGCTCCGGGCGGCTATCCAAACCCTTCTTGGAATCTCCATCCTGGAAGCCGAACTTGGTCGCGATCACCACTTGCTTACGAAAGGGTTCGACGGCCTCGCCCACCAATTCCTCATTCGCAAAAGGGCCGTATGCCTCAGCGGTATCGAAAAACGTTACACCCAGTTCGAACGCCTTCCGGATGAGCGTGATCGCCTGCTGCCTCTCCGTCGCGGGGCCGTAACCAAAACTCAGCCCCATACAGCCCAGGCCGATGGCGGACACTTCCAAATTGCTTTTTCCGAGTTTTCGTTTTAGCATTTGCATCTCCTTCGAAAGTAGTGATCACGACCGCCTGGCTACGCCGCGTGATCGATCAGTTTCATGTGCTCTTGTGGAAGTCGCGCGCCTTGCACCTTGACCTTCGAGAGGATACCTTCGATCTCACGCAGATCTCCCTGCGTAAGTTCGATTTCAGCCGCTCCGAGATTTTCCTCCAGGCGCGCGAGCTTCCGCGTACCGGGGATGGGAACGATCCAGGGCTTCTGGGCAAGCAGCCACGCGAGTGCGACCTGAGCCGGTGTCACGTTCTTTCTCCTTGCGACGGTGCCAAGCAAATCGACTACTGCCTGATTGGCTTTCAGGGCCTCCGGAGTAAATCGCGGGAATGTGGCCCGCAGGTCGGACGCGCTATCGAACGTAGTCGTGGCACCCACTTTCCCCGTGAGGAATCCCTGGCCGAGCGGACTCCATGGGACAAATCCGATTCCCAACTCTTCGCATGTCGGCAGCACTTCTGCTTCAGGATCTCTCGTCCACAAGGAATATTCGCTCTGCACTGCGGTGAGCGGCTGGACCGCGTGTGCGCGGCGGATGGTCTTTGCCCCCGCTTCAGAAAGACCGAAGTGCTTCACTTTGCCCTCCCGAATCAGGTCCTTCACCGCTCCCGCTACGTCTTCAATCGGCACGTTCGGATCAACGCGGTGCTGATAGAACAGGTCAATGACATCGGTTTTAAGACGCTTAAGCGAAGCCTCGGCCACCTGCTTGATGTGCTGCGGCTTGCTATTCAGGGCCGGAAAGGCCGCGACGTCGAATCCGAACTTTGTGGCGATTACCACCTGCTTGCGGAAAGGAGCAAGGGCCTCGCCTACGAGTTCTTCATTGGTGAGCGGGCCGTAGACTTCGGCCGTGTCAAAGAACGTGACGCCACGTCCGACAGCCGACCGGATCAGTGCGATTGCTTCCTGCTTGTCGGCAGCCGGGCCATAGCCAAAACTCAGGCCCATGCAGCCGAATCCTAAGGCCGTAACTTCGAGGCCGCTTTTTCCAAGTTTGCGCTTTTGCATCGTTTGCTCCTTATGACGTCTCTCATAAGGAGATTAGGTTGAAACGGTGTGAAAGCGGTAGCCCGATCCTTCCGATTTATTGCCTATTTCTCTCTTTACGTGAAAAAACATTGGTGTATCTGGGTGCTGACCAGCTATCTTAAGCACAGGATAGAGGGATTCTTACGGTGACAAACGCCAGCAAACACGTGCCGCCAATACTAGATAGAGTGCGCGAACTACGGACTGAACTGGCTCGCAAGATTGCTTCGTTTATGGGCTCTGAAGAGAATCGGGCAACAGACATTCCCGGCGCGACGCTCCACCGAAGGACCGCACCGACCGCCCCCTGCTCAATGACCTACGAGCCGGGCGTAACTGTGATCGCCCAAGGCCGAAAGCGAGTTGACCTCGGAGGAAGCACTTTCATGTATGGCGACGGGCAATACCTGCTGGCATCGGTCGATTTACCGATTGTCAGCCAGATCGTCGAGGCCAGTGAACAATCACCCTGTCTCGCGATGTCTCTGAAACTCGAAATGCCCGTGATTCGTGAACTTCTCAGTCGGGAAGAAACGCATACGGCTGAGTCTCCCTCCGACAGTCCCGCTATGGCGACCGGCGAAGCCACCGTGGAATTTCTCAGCGCATGCTGCCGACTCGTGGACCTGCTGAATACCCCGCAGGACATTCCCTTTCTGAGTGGGCTGATTCAACGCGAGATCATTTACCGAATCCTTCGGGGACCGGAGGGCGCACGCCTTCGAGCGATTGCAACGCCGGGAGATCAGAGCCACAGGACGGCAAAAGCAATTGCGTGGATCAGGGCTAACTACGCGAAGCCATTACGGGTGGAAGATCTGGCAGAAATCGCGGGCATGGGTGTGTCAACGCTCCATCACCATTTTCGAGCGCTGACCGCTATGAGCCCTGTTCAGTATCAAAAGCAACTTCGATTGCAGGCAGCACGAGGCCTCATGCTTCTGAATGGTCTCGACGCTGCCAGCGCCGCATTCGAGGTCGGATACGAAAGTACCAGCCAATTCAATCGCGAATACAGTCGCTTTTTTGGGCAACCACCGATACGGGACATCCGCACTCTTCGCGCGCCTGGCGCTCGGCCGCTGGAGTCAGTCAGCAGCCGGCAAAGCATGAGGTGAGCGTGTTGCAGCGCACGAAGTGTGGATTGAAGTGTGGGTTGGAATTTCCGGGTCACGCCCGGCAAGTTCGAGCTATACGGAAGCAATCTGGCGCTGCCGCTTACTTGTGTTTCACACCTGTAGGCAATACTGCGTATGCTTGTTCAGGGTTGAGAATCATCGCTTCGTATTCGCTGGTGGTCTTGCAACGGACGAAGCGCATCGGGTTCGACTCCTGATTTCGAGGAATGAGCCCGTAACGTTGGCTGTGCCTGTAGACCAGCGACATAACACGGCGCATCTTGTCGAGCGTTGGATTGGCGAGCCCCTCCTGCCCCTTCAAGGACGTCGACCTCCAGCGGTTCGACGCTGAGCGCGACTCGGTTCCCCCAGCGTGGCAGCAATCGATTGCGGAGGGCTCGCTCGTAAGCTCGGATTGTCGTGTGTGCTTTCGGATGGATGGATTCGGTGGGTTCGACGAGCTCATGTTCTGCATAGTGGTATGCCAGGTCCGCAAACGTTACGAATCCGCGGAAATCCACCTGGTTGATCTGGAGATGTTGCCGTTCGACCTCTTCCCATGCAGAGTTTTTACTAGAGAAGTCTTTGAGAAGGCCAATTGGAATCTTGTTCTGCACTCGCTTACCGTCGGACTTCCGAACTGTACGAAAGAACAAGACCCGAGTTTCACCTTGGCTGCGTTTTTCTTTCTTTAACCAACCTCGTTGATGTCTGCGCGTCATTTGGGGATCTGCTTTGGGCAAGCCAGACGCCCGAAGTAAATAATGATCCTTAATGCCGACAACATCGTGCTCATCGTGATTTTCGGAGAAGTTGTGTGCTTGAGATTCTGAGCAAAGTTGCTGCGCCTGAGGAAATTCAGATCAGTACCATTGACCCAACGCCTGTGACGAATGGCGTTGACTTCGGCAGGCACTTTTTGCTGTACTTGAACTGTTAACCACGGTGAAGGAGTTCACCGCCAACCGCTGTCCCAATTCTTAAGCCGGAACAGCTGATGACTCCTGACAAGCGGATTGTTTTGTCACGGAATCATAGTGCCGGCAACGATCCGCAGAAATAGTCGAGGTGGCGCTGCATGGAGAACGTATGGGTAATGGCCGCCGTTTGGGTCGGCCTCGCCTTGATTGCGACGCTGGTTGCCATCTGGTTCCGGATCTCCACTGCCCTGAGTGAAATTGTCGTAGGCACCGTGGCGCAGTTGGTAATCGGTGCGCTTTTCATCCACGCTGACCTCGGCGGGAAGACAAGCTGGATCAGCTTCCTCGCCGGCACGGGGGCCATTGTTCTTACGTTTCTGGCTGGTGCCGAACTCGATCCCCAAATATTCCGGACGAAATGGAAAGAAGCCACAGTTGTGGGACTCGTCGGCTTCTTCGGACCGTTCTTTGGGTGCACAGCAGTTGCCCACTACATCTTGCATTGGTCGGGACGATCGAGCTGGCTGGCGGGCGTCGCGCTTTCGACTACCTCTGTGGCAGTGGTCTACGCCGTGATGTTGGAACTGGGTTTTAACGTTACAGATTTCGGAAAAGCGGTGCTGGCCGCCTGCTTCATCAACGATCTCGGAACCGTGATTGCGCTGGGGCTGATTTTTTCGCCTTTCACCCTGAAGTCCTTGCTCTTCATAGGAGTGAGTGTAGTGGTTTTCGCTATTCTCCCCTTTCTCACACCCCGATTCTTCAAGAAGTATGGAGGACGAGTTTCCGAGCTCGAAGCCAAGTACATACTCTTCCTGCTGTTCGCAATGGGAGGATTGGCGGTCTGGTCGGGCAGCGAAGCAGTTTTGCCAGCCTACATCATCGGCATGGTGCTGGCGGGAACCGTGGGAAAGGACCACTCCCTGATCCGCCGTCTACGTACTCTGACGTTCGGACTGCTCACGCCGTTTTACTTTATTCGGGCGGGATCGTTTGTGTCCGTGCCTGCCTTGATCGCGGCACCATTGGTGTTCACTGCGTTGTTCTTCGCCAAGATGCTATCGAAAATAATTCCGCTGTATCCCACAGTGAAGGCATTTGACTACCAGAAGGAAGAAGGACTGTACTTCACGCTGATGATGTCTACCGGCCTGACGTTTGGAACTATTTCCGCGCTGTTCGGGCTGAATCACGGCGTCATCACCCAGGCGCAGTATTCATATTTGGTCGCCACCGTGATCGGGAGTGCCGTGATACCCACTATTATCGCCAACGCTTGGTTCATGCCGAGGCACCTGCTGGGTACTAAGGCAACGGAAAAGTCGGCGTTACCTCACCTGTAAGCGAGAAAGCAAACTAGGAGGGAGCATGACGGGAAAACGACAGAACGCATATTTTCGGAAACTGCTGGTGGGCTACGACGGGTCACCACAGTCGGAAAAAGCAGTGGATGTGGCCTTCTCGTTGGCAGAGTGTCTGGATGCGACAGTACTGATCTTTGCGGTTGCGCGGCCCCCTGAACCGTCGACTTCGGTCGAATTGGAAGCCGTACTGGACAACGCGAAGGAACACTTTGAAGAAGGATTCAAGAAGCTCATGGAAAAGGCCCGCGCGCGCGACCTCCACGTGAACACCGACATGGCGGTGGGCCATCCGGCGGAACAAATCATTCACCGGGCAGAAGTGGACGGTGTTGACCTCATCGTTTTAGGCCGCCGGGGACGATCCAGCATTTCCAGAATGATGTTAGGTTCGGTCTCCGAGCGAGCCTTGAGATACGCGCACTGTCCGGTGATGGTAGTTCACTAGTTCGACTGTAGGGTATGCCCTTTGAAGTGGGCCACAACGCAGAGGATCGACGAGAGAGATCCACCGAAGGGTGTGTGATCAAGAAGGAAACATTTTGAAGATTGTCATCATTGCTGATTTGCACGGGAACTATGAATCCTTGCAGTCCCTACCAGAACGATACGACGAACTCTGGGTGCTGGGAGATTTAGTCAACTACGGACCCGACCCTGCTGCAGTCGTTGATTTTGTGAAAGCCAAGAGCACCGTCACGGTGCGCGGAAACCACGATCATTCCATCGGCTATGACGTAGATCCACGTTGTGGGTCGCGCTATCAAAAGATGGCTGAAACTACGCGCCAGTACACTGCCTCCGTGTTAAACAAAAACCAAAAGGAATTCTTGCGAGAGTTGCCACTTCACGTGGAACTTCAAAGACAGGACAAGCGCTTTTATCTCTGCCATGCGAAGCCGTCCGACCCTCGATATGGCTATAGTCCTGAGGATTCCGACGATTGGTTTCACGAAGTGGGTAGCATTTCGGCCGATGTGGTGCTTGTCGGCCATACGCACACTCCGTTCATCCGGCGGATTGGGGACCGTCTCGTTGTCAATCCCGGCAGCCTTGGTCAGCCAAAGACCGGCAAGCCGGACGCGTGCTACGTGGTTTGGGAGTATGGAACTTTTGAACTGAAGTCATTTCCTTATTTCGTAGACGAGACTGTGGGGAAACTGCAGGCTTACTGTTTCCCCAGGATGTGGAGAAAGACCTGATCACCGTGCTTCGGACCGGCTCTGTTTAACGAACTCATATAACTCATACAAAGGAGATTTATGTCGACGATAAAGAGTATTGATGCTCTGGAAATTCTGGACTCGCGCGGAAATCCGACGATTCAAGTGAGCGTGACGCTGGAAAGTGGAGCGACGGGCGTAGCCAAGGTACCCTCGGGGGCTTCAACGGGAAAACATGAGGCTGTCGAACTCCGGGATGGCGATAAAGGCCGCTACAGCGGGAAAGGTGTTTTGAAGGCCGTTCATAACGTTATCAATATTATCCAACCTGCGGTGAAGGAGCTTGATGCGGCTGACCAGAAGTCGCTCGACGAAAAGCTGATCGCACTCGACGGCACGCCGAATAAATCGAAGCTCGGGGCCAACGCCATTCTGGGAGTCTCAATCGCGGCGGCCAAGGCCGATGCGGCGGAGCAGAAAATCCCTCTCTACCGTCAGTTTGTCGCGTGCGAAGAGTACGTGTTGCCCGTGCCCCAGCTAAACGTCCTCAACGGCGGGAGGCACGCCGATAACAACGTGGACTTTCAGGAATTCATGATCGTGCCGGCGGGCGCTCCCAGCTTCAGTGAAGCGCTGCGAGCGGCGGCGGAAACGTTTCACGCGCTGAAAGAGGTTTTGCACCAGAAGGGCTATGAAACCAGCGTTGGCGATGAAGGCGGTTTTGCTCCTCGTCTGCGCTCGAATGAGGAGCCAATGGAGTTGATATCCGCCGCGGTGCAGAAGGCCGGCTACAAACTTGGAAGGGAGGTCGGTATTAACCTGGATCCCGCTGCCAGCGAATTCTACGAAGACGGCCAGTATGTATTTCGCAAGTCCGACAAGTCGCACAAGAGTTCCGAGGACATGATTTCGCTCTGGACCGACTGGCTTAAGAAATATCCCGCACTCTTCTCTCTCGAAGACGGGCTTGCCGAGGATGATTGGGCCGGTTGGAAGAAACTGACTTCCGCACTCGGGGGACAGGTGCAACTGGTGGCCGATGACATCTTTGTCACCAATCCTGAAATCTTTGCCAAAGGTATCAAGGAAGGCGTAGGCAATTCGATCCTGATCAAACTGAATCAGATCGGAACCGTGACCGAAACGCTGCGCTGCATAGAAATGGCGAAACAGAGCAATTACACGGCTGTCGTGTCCCACCGCTCAGGTGAAACGGACGATACGACAATCGCGGATTTCTGCGTTGCCACGGGTGTCGGCCAGCTGAAGACCGGCTCCGCGTGCCGCGGCGAACGGATTGCCAAGTACAACCGGCTGCTGGAAATCGAAAAAGAGCTCGGACGAAGCGCGAAGTATGCTGGCCGTTCTGCCTACGCGAGATGGGGAAAGTGAGGAGTTTGTGAGCTTGCTGTTTCGCTAGGAGGACGCCGGGAACTGACCAAGCGCGGTCGTTGGTCA
>JBELAC010000142.1:0-12172 GCA_049509215.1 Terriglobales bacterium | reverse complement strand
CAAAGCGCGCTGGAAAAGCGGCTCAGCGATGATATTCAACTGATGAAGCTGGCGGAGGATCGTCTGCGTCCGTCCATCCAAATCGATCAGCATGCGGTCGAAACCTACTATCACGATCAGTTATTACCGGACGTGAAACGGGCTGGCAGCGCAGCGAAGCCGTTAAACGAGGTCTATGGCCGAATCAGGACGTTGCTGGCCGAAAGAAAGATGAACGAATTGCTTTCCGGCTGGCTCGCGAGCTTGCGTTCGGGCAGCCACATAGCGGTCCCTGAATCCAGTGCCGGAGAAGGGAACCGTTGAGCGAGCAGCCTGTTCCGCCGGTGCGCCGCCGTATTCTGCGAAATCTCTTCCTGCTGTTCTGTGGATTTACCCTGGTCGCCCTCGGACTGCTCTCCTGGTACGTGACAACGGATTCTTTTCAGGCGCGCATGCGCCAGCGGGTGATCGCGGAACTGGAGAAAGCGACGGGGGGGCGCGTTGATCTCGGGGAGCTTCATACCATTCCTTTCCGGTTGCGGGTGGACGCGCGCAATCTTACGATCCATGGTCGCGAGGCTGCGGATCAAAAGCCTCTTCTGCAAGTGGAGCGACTGGAGGCGGAGCTAAAGATCATCTGGCTATTAGGCGCATCGGTGGGACTGCATTCTCTGGTCCTCGAGCATCCGGTTGTGCACATCATCGACTACCCCGATGGCACAACGAACATCCCGATCCCGCCGGTGAAATATTCTTCCGGCCAAGGTCCGATGGAGGATCTGATCTCGTTATCGGTTGCGCGCATTCAGGTCGAGAAGGGCGAATTGCTGTGGGAGGACCGCAAGCTTCCGTTTGAGTTCCAAAGCCGCGATGTGGCCTTGCGTCTGCACTACTCTTTGCTGCGCCAGCGATATGAAGCACAGGTGGCGGTCGGGGGCGTGACTACGCGCTGGCAGCAGTATCACGAATTTGAGTGGGGCGCAGACGCAGCGCTGGTTTTGGCTCGGGGACATGCTGAGATTAATAGCTTGGATGTGAGATCCGGAAATTCACGGCTGCATTTTGCGGGAGAACTGAAAGACTTTCATGATCCGCAGATCACGGGTGAATATCACGGGTTGGCGGATATTGCCGAATGGGCCGGGCTGTTACGCCAAAAAGAGTTCCGGAAGGGCACCGTAGAGTTCGCGGGCAAAGGGTCGTGGAACCTGCGAGATTTTTCGATTCAGGGCACATTGCAGGCAAAAGATGTGGATTGGTCGAACAGTAAACTGGTGATGCGCAATGGCCGAGTAGAGACTGGTTTTTCGGTCACTCCCGAGCATCTCCAGATTTCGTCCATGAAAGCGACGCTGCTGGGTGGGAACCTGCTGGGCGAGATGGCAGTAACGAACTGGCAGAACTCCATGGAGCCGTCGACAGCGCGAGCACGGCGAGGACCGATTGGAAGGATCGCACCCGAGAGCATGCAACGTGGCCGCGTCCACGTGCAACTTGCGGGATTCCCGCTGAATCCGGTGCTGGAAATTTTGAGCACGAAGAAGCTTCCGCTGGATCGCCTTAATTTTGCAGGAAGCGCAAGCGGGCTGGTCGATTTGCTATGGGTGGGATCGATTCAGGACGCGGAAACGAAGCTGAAACTGGATGTATCCCCGCCGATACATCCGGCTGCGGAGGGGATTCCGGTCAGCGGGAAGATCGACGCGACCTACCGTGGATCTCGCGATGAGCTTGAAGTAAGCGCGCTGAAGTTGACGACGCGCGCCTCTGAAATCGAAGCATCGGGAAGCCTGGCCGCCACCTCGGGGCTTCGATTCTCGCTCACAAGCCATAATCTTAAGGAGTGGACGCCGCTTCTGGAAGTTGCCTACGGGTCGTCAACTCTGCCCTTTGCAGTTCACGGATGGGCGCAACTCAGCGGCAACGCGAGCGGCCGGCTTTCCGCTCTTTCATTGAGCGGGAATCTGGAAGCATACGATTTTGAAACCACGGTATCGCTTTTACCGCGAGCGCGTGCCCAGTCCATTCACTGGGACGCACTGACCACGGCAGTGCAATATTCGAGCAGTAATTTCGCGGCGCACAATGGGTCCTTGATTCACGGCCGCACGGTGGCGCACTTCGATGTCAGCTCCGCATTGGCGGACGGAGCGTTTACCGAGAATTCTCCCTTCTCTGTGCACGTGGACGCACTCAATGGCGACGTCGCGGAAATCGCGCGGCTGATGGGAATCGATCATTCACTGGCCGGCAAAATTGGCGTTACCGCCAATATCTCAGGCACGGCCAATAGTCCTCATGGCAGCGGGCGCTTCGAAGTGCGCGACGGCACGGCCTATGGGATCGCGGTTCCTTTTCTGAATGGTGATCTACGGCTTGCCAACGGAGAGGTTGAACTGAGCGGCCTGGAAGGCCGGGCTTACGATGCTCCGATCTCTGGCAGCGGGAGCATCAGCACTTCGAATTATAACTTTCGGTTGAATCTTGCTGGACGGAACATCGACCTCGCCCATTTTTCCCGGTTACAGTCCAGCCGCTTCAGTGTCGATGGGATGGGCGATTTTACGGGTCAAATGAGCGGTACGTGGGAGCAGCCATCGCTGGAAGCGCATGTGCACGTCAAGGGTATTGCCCTGGATAAGGAGCGAGTGGGGGACTTCTATGCGGATGCGGTCACGGTCGGGCGACGGCTGGATGTGAAGGCGCACTCGGCGTTCGACAAATCCGACTTGACGGTGCAGGGAAGCGTCGATCTGCAGAAAGAATTTACGGCCGATCTGAAACTCGATTTTCACGATCTGGATGTGGTCTCGTTACTCGGCATTTATCTCCCTGGAAATCTGACGGGGCATTCTCCGATGGAGGGTACGGTCCAACTTCGAGGACCCTTGCGCACTCCGCGAGACTTGAAGGTGGCTGCCGAAATACGATCGTTTCGTGCGGAAATTGACCGCGTGCAAGTGCAGAATGTAGATCCAATACGCTTCGAAGTGCTGGATCAGAGCGTGATGATCGAGAATTTTCACGTGGCCGGGAGTGGGACCGACTTCACCGCGCATGGGCGGGCGCATTTGACGGGCGCGCAAGAGATCGACCTGGGACTTGATGGCTCGGTCAACATGACGCTGCTGCAATTGCTGAACCCGAAGATACTTGCGCGCGGCACGCTGGGAGTGAACCTGACTGCGGCGGGCAGTCTGCGCGATCCCGTGCTGCAAGGCCATCTGGATGTGAAAGACACATTCATAAGCCACAACGATTTTCCGAGTGGCCTCAGCGATCTTAACGGAGTGCTGCTTTTCGATCGCAACCACATTCAGATTGAAAAGCTGACGGGTACAACCGGAGGCGGCGCGATTACGGTGACTGGCACGGCTAGCTACCAAAGCGGGATCGCAACGCTGGATCTGGGCGCGACGGCGCAGGGTGTCCGGTTGCGTTATCCTCCGGGAGTCAGTTCGACCGCGAACGCGAACCTGCGGCTGACGGGCACATCGAACTCGGCCGCGCTCAGCGGAGATGTGGTGATCACGAAGCTGGCGGTCACTCCCGGGTTTGACTTCGGCGCCTACATCGAACGAAGCAGGCAGGCAGCTGTCTTGACGCAAGGTGACAGTCTCGCCAATCGGCTGAGGTTGGATGTGCATGTCGCCACGACTCCCGAACTGCAGATGCAAACGGCCATCGCGCGGCTCTCGGGTGATGCTGACTTGAGGGTACGAGGCACGGCGGACCGTCCGGTGATCCTGGGAAGGGCGGAGGTTCTGGAAGGAGAAATCTCGTTCAATGGAACCAAGTACCGGCTCGAACGAGGGGACGTCACGTTCGCTAATCCGGCAAAGACGCAGCCGATCATCGATCTGCAAGCATCGACGCGCGTACGCGATTATGACATCACGGTTCGCTTTCGCGGAGACGCCAGCCAGCCGAACGGGTTGAAGGTGACTTGGCAGTCCGAGCCCCAACTGCCGGAAGCGGACGTGATCGCGCTGCTGGCACTGGGCCGCACGAGGGAGGAATCCGCAGCAGCGCAATCTGGTGGATCACTCGGGTTTGGCGGCGAAGCTTCGAATCTGCTGATCAATGAGGCGCTCAACAGCACGGTGAACAGCCGGCTGCAACGGTTGTTCGGAGTAAGCCGGATCAAGATCGATCCGCAAGGACTGGCGAGTGAAACAGCGGTGGTTCGCGGCCCGCAGGTTACGGTGGAGCAGCAGGTGGCGAGCAACGTGACTCTGACCTACAGCACGAACGTCTCAGTATCGAACCAGCAGATCATCCAGTTGGAGTACAACATAACGAGGAACGTCTCGATTGTGGCGCTGCGAGACCAGAACGGAATAGTAAGTTTCGATTTCAGGATACGCCGTCGCAAGAAGTGAGCGCGCATTGTGGCGGCCAACCGGTGCGCGTGAAAGAACGCCTGAAAGAACATCCTTGACATAAATCGCCAAACCAGCAAATCTAGTTGTTTTTCACTTCAGCCCAATAAAGAGGGTAAGGAATCCATTTTGCGAGTCAGGGTCTTTTATCACGATAAGTGTTTTGACGGGGCTTCGGCGGCTGCCTTGTTTAGCCGCTTCTACCGGGAACGAATCCGCGGGGACGTGGATTTCGTCTATTCCGGACTACTTCATCGCGCGGGGTCATTGTTCGACGAGAAACAGTTCGACGGCGATGAGAACGCGATTGTCGATTTCAAGTACTCGAGTTCGCCGAAAATCACCTGGTGGTTCGATCACCATGAGAGCGCATTCCTGACTCCGGCGGATGCGGCACACTTCGAGCAGGATCAAAGCAATCGCAAGTTCTACGACCCGGCATTTAAATCCTGTACGAGTTTCATCGCGATGATCGCGGAACAACGCTTCGGTTTCGATCCGCATCCTGTATCTGAGTTGGTGCATTGGACAGATATTGTGGACGGAGCCATGTATGAAGACGCGAAGTCGGCCGTGGAAATGAAGGCTCCGGCCATGAAGTTGACGATGGCGATCGAAGCGTCGACGGATCGAGATTTCGTCAAGAAGATAATCCCTTTGCTGGCGTACAAACCGCTGGCCGAAATTCTTGAAGAGCCGTTTGTGGCCGCGGTTCTGCCGCCGCTGCTGGAACGCCACCGGCGTTCGGTCGACATTTTGCGGGATCGCACCGAGGAAAAAGACGGCACGATCTTCTTCAACATTACCGATCTGGATTTAGAGGGGTACAACAAGTTCATTCCGTATTATCTGCAGCCGGATTCGGTCTACAGCGTTGGGGTCAGCAAAAGTTCTTTTCGCGTGAAAGTCTCCGTTGGATCCAATCCCTGGTCCAAGCGCGAGCCTACGGTCAATCTGGCCAAAGTTTGTGAGCGCTACGGGGGCGGCGGACATGCCCGAGTGGGCGCGATCTCATTCGAAGTCAGCCAGAATGACGCTGCCCACAAAGCGGCGCAGGAGATTGTTAAGGAGTTGCGCGCCAGCGTGCGCCGCCAGACGTGAAGGTTCCGGCCCATCCCAGGTTGCATCTGCATCCGCACGTCCACGACCCCGAGCACATCAAAGGCGTGCGCACGGTCGCGACCATTGAATTTACCAAGGGCGTGATCGTGGTACTGGCAGGCTTGGGTCTGGTCTCCATGCGGCATAAGAGTATCTGGGGAGTGGCGGAAAGCCTGTTGGAATTCCTGCACGTCAGCCCTTACCACCACTATGTCGGAGTTTTTATCGATCTGGTGTCGCGGGTCAGCGATATGCGGCTGTGGAAAGTCGCGTTGGTAGCGGGCGTTTACGCCACTCTTCGTTTTGTTGAAGCGTATGGTCTCTGGTACTTGTTGCCGTGGGCGGAATGGATGGCGGCAATCACGGGAGGGATTTACATCCCATTCGAGGTCGCCGACCTGATACGGCGGCCGACGGCGCTCCGCTGGCTTATTCTGATCATCAATGCCGTCATCGTCCTCTACATGCTCTATCTGCGATTCGAAGCGGAGGAGAAGCGCCGCGCGGCCCGCAAGCACGCAATCGAAACTTAGGCTTATTTGGGCCGGCTTTGCTTCTGGCTCGGACTATTCGTTCAGAGAACAGCTGCAATCGGCGGGCGGGACGTGCGCGATCAGGAAGTCTGCGACGCGTTTATAAGCATCGATCTGATTTTCCACGCGCGCGAAGCCCTGACCTTCGTTGTCGTAAACTTTGTATTCTGCAACTCCGCCGCGTTTCTTGATGGCATCGACTACCTGCTGGGCTTCGGTTTTGGGACAACGGGGATCATGGCCACCCGCCAACAGATAGAGTGGCGCTTTGATCTGATCGACGAAGTTGATCGGTGAGCGATCTTCATAGAGCGCCTTATTCTTGACAAGGTCGCCCATGGTGGCCAGATCGGATTGTTGCAGAACCGGGTCTTCATTCTGAATTTCAGTAAACCAGTTCACAAATGGGACAATCGGGATTCCGGCCGCCCATAGATCGGGCGCTTTAGTTACACCCATCATCGTGAGGTAGCCGCCATAGCTGCCGCCCATCAGGGTGAGCTTTTTGGGATCGACGTAACCGGTCTGCTTGATCCAATCCGCGGCTGAGAGAACGTCCTGCAAATCTCCGCCGCCCATATCGAAAAGATTAGCCTGCTGGAATTCTTTCCCGTATCCGGTCGAGCCGCGGTAGTTGGGCGCGATCACCAGATAGCCCTGATTCACCATGTATTGAACGAATCGATTGAAGGTATTCATCGTCTGCGCGGTGGGACCGCCATGCACGTAGACAATGGCGGGGTGCTGGCCATTGCGCGGCAGGTTGCAGGGAACGTAAACGAAGGCGGAGATCGTCCACTTGCCGTCTTTGCTGGGATAACGCACCAACTGCGGCTCGACCATATCCTCGGCGCGCACTCCACCTACGAGCGAGTGGGTGAGCTGATATGACTTGCCGTCAGCCAGGGTATAGACCCACAAATCGCCGGGCGCGGTAGGTCCGGTGTGGGAGTAGAGCATTTTTGATCCATCGCGCGCGAAAGGTGAGGAACGTCCCGACGGCCAATTCAGACCCTTTGGCATCGGCAACGCGCGAGCCTTGCCGGAGGCCATGTCATACAGATAAATCTCGTTATTGCCATCGACATTTGCGGTATAGGTGAGGGACTTGCCATCGGGAGAGAAACTCTCACCTTGGATCTGCCACTTATCCTCGGTCAGCCAGTGGATCTTCTTGGTGGCAACTTCGAGCAGAGCTGCATTGTCGTATCCATTACCGGCGTTGGATGTAATGAGAAGCTGCTTTCCGTCCGGTGAAATGCCGGTGGCCGAGTAGGTTTTCTCGCCCGGATGCGGCGTGAGCAATGTGCTTTCTGCGCTCGCAACATCGACGACAAATATGTTCGAATCCGTGCCCTTCGACTGTTCCTGTGTATAGAAAATGAATTTCCCGTCAGCCGACCAGACGGGATCAACGTTCATGCGATCTTTCGCGGTTCCGGCCGTGAGGTGTTTGAGGTCGCGCAACACCGTGTCGTAAACATCGATCTCAAAGACGGACGAAGTCTTCGGTTTGACTGTGTATGCGAGGTAGCGCCCGTCGGGCGACCAGACGGGATTCTCCTCGGATATTTCGCGCGTGTTGGTCAGGTTGACGACCTGGCCGGTCTTGGGCGACGCGAGGAAAATGTCCCATTGTTCGTCGCCGTCATAGTCGGAGGTGTAGGCGATCCACTTGCCGTCGGGCGACCAGGTTGGGCTGGTCTGGCGCTGATCGCTCACGGTGAGCTGCATGGGCCAACCGCCTTCGGAGGGAACCAGCCAAAGGTTGTTGCGGCCGCTGAGGTTGCTAATAAAGGCGACGGTCTTGCCGTCGGGCGACCAGGTGACTCCGCCGACCTGGCGTGTCATGTAGAGCTTTTCGATGGTGAGATTCTTTTCGACACGCGCGTCGGGCTTGGAGGCGATTTGCTTTGGGTCAGTGATGACCTGGGGAGCGGGCAGTGTCTGGGAGCAGGCGATTATGGTCATCAGAACGACAATAACAAATAGGTAAAGAGCACGCATGGCTGCCTCGGACGGAAGATGCCTTCGGACGAAAGGGAGAGTCTAGCAAATCCGGGCGGTCCGGCTGCTGGCAGCGTGCTGGACAAGCGCGCGAAGCAATGGCTGATTGGGCGGAAGGAAAATAAATAAATAAATTATTAGGTACCCCCCCTCCCCCCCTCGGTTTTGGCTTAAGTGGTTCATATTGAATAAGTTAAATTCAAAGTCTTCAAAACATTGGATTTAGCGGATGCGATTGTTGATTTTGCTGGGTTTTTGGAGGTTCGGGTCGGCTGAAATTCGCCGAATAATGCGCGCAGTTTTTGAATATTCATGTCTTTATCTCGACGCGCTCTCCTCCGGAGATGGGCGCAAGCTCCATGGTGCCATGTCGAGTGATTTTCGCACTGATTTTGGTGCAGGTCTGTGATGGGGAATACGGGAAAAATGTGATGAAAAAAGAGGGGTGGTGGAAACCGGGGCTTCGCGCGAAGCTCGGCGACCCTCCTTTCACAGGATTTGAGTAAAGCGGAATCGGGTCGCTTGCGGCCGTTGGGCAGGCCACCGTTCGGCTACCGCTCAGGGCGGGCCTTCTCAAAAATCGCGAGAAGTGGGGCATGCAGCACGCACATTGTCTTGGGCGCCCGACAGTGACGAAAGCCCACACATCGCAAAGTGCGCGATGTGTGGGGCACCCACATTGTCTTGGGCACCCGGCCGCTACTTTGGATTCCTAGGCTTGGCCTTGCCAGGCGCCGGTTCCAATGTCGCATTGATGGTTATGCTTCCGCCCGAGGCTACGGTCAGCTGTCTCTCCCAGGGTGTTAACCCCTCCTTCTCGACCGAGACGAAGTGTTCCCCCGGAGGCAGCTTGAGCGTCGATGGAGTATTTCCCATAAATTTCCCATCAATGTCGATGTCGCACCCCGTTGGCGCGGAAGTGATCGTCACGGTCGAAGGCAAAGCCTCAGTGTCCTCGCTCGGCGAACTTGCGCCAGGAGTCTCCGCCGGTCCCGTGGACGGTCGGCCCGCGGACTCGCCACACTGAAGTTGCACATCGAACTGGTAGGCCCTAAAGACGTAGTAGTAGAACACGTCCCCCATTCCGTTGTCCCAAGTGGTAGGGCCCATCGTAATGACTCTCACATCAGGCTCGCACCCCCTCGCCGAAGTCGACATCGTTACGCCTTCACCCATGTACTTGGACCAGAGGTAACGCTTTCCCTCGAAGCTACTCTTGTCGTACGAGAGCTGCACCGGTGTAACGCCTACGTACACTCCGTTGAACTCCACTCTTGCGCCGCTGGGGGTTGAGGTAATTGTGAGCGTCCGGGAGTTCTTTGCTTGCGGACTCGCCAAAGAAGCACGCACGGGCCAAAACGGAAGAACTATCAGGGCCAGAGCTAGGTGGCGTCGAAGAAACCGGACGCCCCACGATGTTTTCGTACGCATCCGAGCACCTCACTTGGAGGAGAAATCATATCCTCGCACGAATCTCTTCTTTGCTTCAAAAACCGCGCCAATCATATACCCGTCCCGCTCTTCGCTGCCAGTATGAAACGACTTTCTTACGGAACGCCCCGAACGGATTGCTGGGGTTCTTGGTGTGAGTTTTCACTACTAGTCACGAACCTCGAAAGCAATAATTTTCACGTTTGGAGATAAAACCTTTTTTCACCGCCGAGACGCAGAGGACGCCGAGAAAATCGGGTCCATTCACTCAACCGTCACCACGAAGTCGCGGCCTTCCCATTGGCCGACGTTTTTCCAGTAAAGCGAGAAGATGATTTGTGCGCCGACAGGCAGCGTTTCGGTGGGCAGATCGAGATGCTGAAGATTCCATCCACTCTCTTCTGAGTCGGCGTCGTGGGTGGATTGCCAATTGTCGAAGCTCCAGTGAACTTGCGCGGGATCCATGAGCAGAATGCGGAGCTTTTTTCCGCAGGGGATGGTGCGGGGCTTGTTATTGAATCGCCAGTTGAAATACTCGGCGGATTTCTTCTGAACGATGTAACGCTCCGCGGTCTGCGGAGGTTGATCGAAGATCTTGCCATCGAATAAAGAGCGGCGCAGTTTGATGTATTCGGAATGAGCCCATACTAGGGGGCAGGCAGAGCCCGATGCTTTGCCGATGCATAGTTCTCGCTCGGGAATGTCCTTTGCATCCCAAACCTGCTCCGGAATTAAGCGGGTCGAGCCAGTAGAGTTCTCCATGACGGTGAGCAGGGCCTCGGCAGAAGTCGCCCGTCCGGCAGCCAACTCATAGTGGGCGCGCTCACCTGCGAGCAGAGGCCAGGGGCGACCGATGCCGCTGCCGTCGAAAGGCGATCCATCTTCATGCTCGCCGTATCCGTCGCCGTTATAGCGATACCAGGCTGGACCTTGCGGGAGTTTCACCCGCAGGAGGGCATCAATCACTTTGATGGTGTTGAGAATTCGCGGATCGTCCGGAGCGCGCAAGCCAAAACGAACCAGCGCGAGCGCATCGGGACTGACGATTTCGACAGCGCGGGCAAGGCCGCCTCCGACGCGGTTTTTAATGGGAACGTATCCCTGCAGGGGCGAAGCGGCTCCGTCTGGGGAGGGAGGCGGCGTGATGCGGACGTAATAGCCTTCGACGCCGAATTGGCGGGCGAGATCGGTGTTGACGGCGTAGGTACGGCGTTCCATGTTGAAGTTCCAGGTGTCAGCCATGTGGCGCAGAAATTCGGCGGGTCCCGAGAGGTTCATGTCCTGGGCAAAATCGGCAGCGATCAGAAGGGCGGCGATTTCAGCGGCCATGGTGAAGGGCGAGTACCCGCCATCTTCTTCCCAGCGGTCCTGTTGCGTAACCGGACCGTTGGCGGCGATGAAAGCGGCGGCCTTGCGAACCATCGGCCACCAGCGCGCGGAATCGCCAAAGCAGCGGGGGGCTTCACGCCGCAGGAGGTCGACGAGCAAAATTGGAAAAGCAGTCTCATCCATCTGCAGGCCATTCCAGTAGGGGCGTCCGTCGAGCCACATGTTCTGGGCCCAGTGTCCATCGGCTTCCTGAGTGGCTTCGAGATAATGGAGAACGCGCAAGGCATCGTCGTGCGCGCCCGCCGCCAATAAACCGCCCGCACTCTCTACGAGATCGCGCGGCCAAATCAGGTGGTAGCCGCCGAGGTCTTCATCCCCTTTGTTGAATCCCCAGGGAATCGAGAGGCTGGCGATGATTCCGCCGAGGAAATCCTTCGACTCGTGGGAACGCAGGACGGCGGTGCTGGCCCGATACAGGTCTTTGTCGCGCGGCGGCTCGTCAAGCTTTTTGAGAGTATTCTGCCAGTGCTGCCAGTGACTCATGTAGTCGTGGCGCATGGATTCGTAAGGGGTAAGCTGAGAGGAGATCACTTGCTGCGCGGCCTCAGCCCAGATTGCGCCAAAGCCCAGCAATAGCAGGAACTCGCCGCTACAGGCTGCGAGGTCGATTTCGGCAGTCAGGGCGATGTTTCCATTCTCAGCGCGGTTATATTCCCAGGTCATCTGGAAGTTCCGGGAAAGATCCTGCCAACCGTCAGAAGAACCGGCAAATCCGATGGAGCGCTTGCGCCAGGGCGCGGAACAACCCAGGGCAAGGGCACAGGTGTCGCGGTGGGCGAAAAGCATGGGGGTGCCTTTGTAATCTCCCACCCAACCGGTATTTTCGGCTCCGAAATTTGCGAGGTGGGGCGCGAGCAAGGCATACAAACGGTAGTCGCTCAAACTACCGCGGAGCGGGAGGAAGCGAATTTTCTGCAGCACCACGTTGCGCCAAGGATCGGTCAAGACCTCTTTTTCGATACGGTAACGGCCATCGAGGGATGTGTTAATGAGTTCGTAAGCGGGCACTCCGGGTTCGACGGGGAGATTTTGGAAAGTGCAGTGGCGCTTCTCTTCGGAAAAATAGGAGTGACCGTCAGTGACAATGAGGCCGAAATCGCGCGTGCACGCCTGATCCACGCGGGGAAAATAAATCTCATTGAGAATGCCGTGGCTGAGCGTGAACCAGACGCGGCTGTGAAGGTTCAGAGCAGTGCCGATGCCGGTCTTGGCGCTCGAAGTCCAGCGGGCTGGAATTCCGGGCCAGCCGGGTGCAGGGGGGATCTTATCGGTCACAAGTGGGCATCCTCACCGTTAAGCAGTTTGCCAGAAGACAGGGAATCGTGCTCAGATGCCATCTGCAGAATGGAA
>JBELAC010000141.1:0-12498 GCA_049509215.1 Terriglobales bacterium | reverse complement strand
GCCGACCGGCCTGCTCCGAGCGGTACTGGATGCAATCAGCTGGGCCTTCTTCTCTTGCTCGTGTGGCAGGCTCACCAGCAGGCCACGTAAGTCGTCGCCTTCGCGCCTCGATCGCAAATGCTGATAAACAACGACGAACGAACACTTGACAATGGGATCAAGTGCCAGCCATGCTCCCGCCAATAGCGAGAGCCAGAATGCGGAACTGCGGAGCAGTGCGAACATCCCTACGGACGTAGACAGGAGGGTATTGACGCCAAAAATCGAGTGCAGAAGCTGCGGAACCAGCATCGCAATGATTACACCGTTCAGCCACACAGCGATCCAGAAAGGAAAGAGCATCAAGAACAGGAGCACGCTGCCGCCGAACCATTGACTCGCAATTGCCAGGCAGCCGCGCAGAGAGTGTCTCTCGGCACCGTCCTCTCTCGCTTCGAGATTGGCATATTGGCATGCGCTATAAAACCACGGCGTCCCGGCGAAGGTTAGGAGCGCGGCTAACGCACCCGCGTTCAGGGTGATCTTCCACGCGAGCAGACGGCCCAGGGCTGCCGCTTGCGCGGTTGCGCCTACCGGTTTCGATAAGGGCGTGCCAAACGCTCGCTCGCGAACGCGCTGCATATAGGTGGTGACCATGTACACGCGCAGAAGATAGCCCGCGGCGAGTAACGCCGCCTCTAACAGCACAACCCCATCCGATAGCCGTATCTGGCCATTCACTACCCATATCGGAATAAAGCAAAAGACAAGAGGCGCACTGCCTGCGTAATAACGCCACGCCTCACGCACAAATGTTGATCGGAACAGTGCGAATCCGCGTTCCAGCGCTTCGAGCGAGTTCAGCCGGTGGCGGCGACCGCGCACGGCTAACGCGCGTGGCCGTAGCGAAGGGGTCGAAACCGGTCCGGTTTCACTCATTGTTTTTGCCCGGGCAGCCGGTCAGCGGCGACGCGGCCGAGATTCAGGTGCTCCTCCGGCGTATTCACCCGCCACCGCAGCATCGCGAAGAAGAGCGCCATGAGCGAGGCAAGCGCGGTGACTCCAGCGAGGACCTGCCGGAATCGGCGCATCAGCGACTGGGTTTGGGCTGGTGGACGCGCCATGCGGCGCAGACATGGCGGACAAGCGAGTTTGCCTTCTTCGTCCGTCACACATTCACGGCAGAATGTTCCTCCACAATGTGGACAGCGCGCCGCGGCTTCACGCAGCGGATGAAACAGACAGCGCGCATGGCGCAAGCCCATGGCAGACGGTTTCGCGAGGGGCGCAGTTGGCGTGTCAGGAGCCATTCGTCTGTGGGGATTCGGTTATAGTCGCGGTCGCTACTTCGGAGTTCTCTCGAGGGTATGGCTCCGACGATTGAGGTATGTTTGCGGAAACACTCGGTTGTTCATTAGCGCCGCGAATGGCGCGAACCGCCGCATCAATCTTGGCGAGCACCTTGCGTGCCCGGCGCGTCCGGCTCACTAACGGCAGATCGACGCTTACTCCGGTGGTGCGGATCCGCGACCCTGCCGTCGGTCCTAGCAACAGCTCGAGTCCCACCCACGCGAGACCCATGCCGACGAAAATCGCGCCAGAGGTGGAATTTACCCAGTGCCAGAACAAAGCACCTAGCAACAGTAGCAGGACCGAGGGAATGATTACCCGCCACCGCCACAAACGGCTCGGCCAGACGACAATCGATTCCAGGTCGTGCAGATAAAATCGCCGGTACTCAACTGCGTACATCATGCGCTTTGCGGCAAGTAAACAGTCGTTACTCAGATACCACTTCGTTCCGCCGGTCAGGCTGCCAACACGCGAAATCTTGCGAAATGCGCTGTTCAATCAGTGTCCCCTTGCCATCCAACGGACGAAGAACGCCCCGCCAAACAATAGGGGCACCCAGGCGAGTCCCACATACGCTGACCAAAACCGCCACCCGGACCGTGGGATTAAGTATGACCGAGGTGCTTTCCGATATTTCACGTGCAAGACAATCGCGGTCGGAAGCGCGGCTACAAACACGGGCCAAAAGAGAATCCAACCCCAGCCGACGGTCGCGGCAATGGAGTCATAGAGCACATCGCGATGCCGCCATTCCGCCTTCCCGGTCTCCGTCCCCGAATCGGCGCGGCCTCGCTCAAAGCACGCGGGACAAACATGTTCCGCTCCCAACTCCAAATCACACAGTGCACACACGAATCGGCCACATCGTTGGCAACAAGCCTGAAACGATTTGTCCGGATGAAAAAAGCACGTGGCTTGGTCGGAAAGTGCAGTTGCTGCACGATTGCTTTTTCGGCTAACCGGCCAAAGACAGATTTGCATCCGATTTGTGCAGGAGGGGCAGTACTGCCATTCTGTCTCCGACTCCACTGGGATTACGTCTGCTCCGCAACTCGGACAGGCGATTGCTGCAGCAGGCGGCGACGACGGGGCATCGCTTGCGGAAGCGCCGGTCGCGCCGACAGTGAAGGGATTGATGCTAAGGTTCACGCTACGCTCTGCTTATAGATCACCCTCGTATCACACACCCGGTCATGCAATGCCCGCTTCTCGCTATCAAACGCAACCATAATGTACCCAATGAGCAGGATGAGGCCGCTGACGATGTGCATGAGATACCGGCCGAAGGAGACGCCCCATCCGAGCGAGTCGCCATTGCTTCGAACCACCTTGAGTCCCAACGCCATTTTCCCTGGCGTCGCTCCTCGATAATGCAGGAAAGCCGCCTCGTACACCATAGCAATCGCATAGGCAAGGAATTGAAAGCCCAGCCGATGACCGATGGACATGGATCGCGTCACGCTCGGTAAGAATTGCGCTCCAAACCTGCCAAAGAACATCCACGCGATACACGATTGCACCGTGGCAAGAATAATCCCATCACTGAAACGCGCGCCAACGCGGATCCAGAATCCACCGTAATGCCAAGCGAGTGGCGACGCCCCGCCCGGCCCGCTCGCCATTACGCGGCTCAAGAACGCCGGTTTGCAGTCCGCGCAAACCCATTCGCCAGCGATATGCACCAAATCAGACTGTGCGAGCGCCCGCCCGCATTGCGAACATGTCAAGACTGTTTGGACCGAGGGTTCCTCACTCATTGAGCGTCTTCCTCGCATGCAAAACTCGCGTTAAGCCTAACCCAATCGTCAAGCCGGAGCCAAAAGGATTGATACTAAGGTTCACGCTACACTCGGTTTATATATCACCCTCGTGTCACACACCCGGTCATGCAAGGCTCGCTTCTCGTCGTCCACTCCCAGCATGATCGAACTAACCAGCATGAGAACGGAATTTATATAGGGAATGCCCTGGGTAACAACATTCCACATGAAGAAGCGCCCAAAGCATACGCCCCAACTCAAGCTGCGGCCGTCGGATCGAATGACTTTCAGACCGCAGGCCATCTTTCCGAGAGTTGCACTGCGATACTTCAGCATCAGAATCTCGTAGCAACCTACCGCGAGGAGAGAAACGACAAAGAAAGTAAGAAATCCGGAGACCAGAAACGCGGGGTTGGGTGCCAAGGGTGCCTGACCCCTCGACCGGATTAGATTTGGCATCAGCACAGTGAAGAAAACTATCAGGGTGGGAACCGTGAAAATAAGGCCATCAATGAAGCGCGCGCCGAAGCGGATCCAGAATCCGCCATAACGCCAGGCAAGTGGCGATGCCCCAGCGGCGCCGCTCGCCATCACCCGGCTCAGAAATGCCGGCTTGCAATCAGCACACACCCAGTTCCCGGCGATATGCACTAAGTCAGACTGCGCGAGAACCCGTCCGCATTGGGAACACGCCAAAACTGTTTGGACCGGGGCTTCTTGACTCATTGGGTACCCTCCCTCGTGTGCAAAGTCGCACTAAGCCTAACGCAAGCGGGTCCCCGCGCCAAGTACTACTATCTAGCCCGAAGTCCGTAAACTCATGATGCCGGTATGTAACGTTCCAACATAGCTCTCGAATGCCTCAGCGTTTTAAGCTGGAGACTGCACTCAAGTTTGTTATTCGGCGTATTCGAACAGCGCTGAGATATAAACCGAACGGGGCCGAACCTTATCCGACCCCGTGCGAATAACATCTGAATCAGATCGAATCGGGATGTTGCTACCGATTACGCACTTCCATTAGCACCGGCCGCGAAATCGAATTCACCTCTGGGTCGTCATATTCATACACTCGCGACTTGAAGGTCCGAGCACGAATTGGATGTTTGGCGCGCAGGCGATACTTGAAAGTAACTTTATCTCTCGGAGCAAGAGAGTCGAAATAGAGGAGCGCTTGCGTCGTGGTGAGACTGAACTTCGGAAGGTGGCCGCTCTTGCGACGTGTGCTTCCCGTCTGGTAATCCTGCAAATCCTCGCTGAGTAGATCAAAGCCGGATGGGATTCCGAGGTCAACCATCACCATGTTAGCGGCCTTTTCCAAGTAACGGGCTTCGAGGCGTCAGAGCGCCAGCAGCACTCCGTAGCTTCTCAATTCCCTAAAGCCGACTCCCTGCCCGCGTCGTTGAGAGTCCGCCGCGGTATAACTTGCTTTTGGCCCGCGACACACCGGTAGACGTGGCTTCCGGGGTGATTTTCAATTAAGGCGCCCCCGCCCTGGTCCGCGAGTATTCATCGAAGGCATCTTCGGGCGAGGTTTGCACTCTGCACTAAGACGTCCGTCAAGATGGGCATGCCGCTTCTTGATATTTCCCCCGTTTGCGCGTACAACGCTGCTAATGATGAGGCGCGTACTGTGGTGCATCATTTTCCTATTGGTAATCACGGCATCGCTGGTTGCCGACTCCAACTTGCGCATCACCGATGTCGGCCTGCACGGCTACTACGGTACACCCTCCGCCGTTCGGCTGATCGTACGGAATCCCTCATCGCAGCCGCAGGTCATTCATCTGCAGGTCGCTGCCGGCAACGAAAATGATGTCGCTAACACCGTCACAACCGACGTTACGTTGAGCGGCGACGAGCGGCGCGCAGTGGAGTTGCCGGTGCTAATGTTCGCCGGGAAAGTGTTCATCACAGCGGACGCAAGCAGCGCAGGCGCATTTGTTGGCCAAGATAAACACGAGGAAGTGTTACGCCAAACCAATTTGATCGTCATGCTGTGCGCCAGCGAGAACGTCTGCAAAACAGCACAGGCGCAGATACAGTTCAGCGGGACCATTGAGGAACGAGCCGACAAAAACCGTCAGACTACGTTCGAAACGGTCGACGACCCGCGCGACCACTGGTGGGCTTATTCGGCGAGCAGCGCAGTCGTGCTAGCAATGCCCATGACAAAGCTAGCACCCGCGCAGCGAGATGCGTTGGAAGGATTCCTGCGAAGTGGCGGGCGCCTAGTTCTGCTCGAAGACGAAATCGCAGATCCCAGTTTCCTTTCTGCATATCGAACAGCGCCCGCGTCGCCCACCGGTGAACGCGTGGGTAAGGGCACGCTCTTCCGTGTTTCCGGGCTAGGCGCAAACGCACTCGGCGATGTCTTCGTCGGTCGCAATCTGGCCAGTGTTTTCGGGCAAAACTACACTTGGCGGAACTCGAACCAGTTGAGCTTTCTGCCCCGACGGTTCGCCACTTCTTTCGACTTTCCGGGGCTGCGCTGGGTTCTGATCTGGTTGGCGGCTTACACGGTCGTGATCGGCATCGTGAACTTTGCCGTACTTCGGCATTTCCGCCGGTTGGAATTAGGCTGGATCAGCATGTGCGTACTGGCACTGCTGTTTGCCGCTGGCTTCTATTTCTCCAGCGCGAGCCGGCGCCCGAGGAGTTTTCGTCTCGACAATCTCGCCACTTACTACCTCGACGCGCGAAGTCCGTTGGCAGCCGCCGACTACAACCTTCGTGTCTCCGCTCCTGATCGGAGAGAGGTGCTGGTTTCAATTGCCGATCCAGCCGTGTTCACCTATCCCAATCTCACAGGGGAAGAACCGAACAGCCAAATCTGGGCCGAAATGAATCGGCAGGGCGCGCAGGTTCGTCACCAATACGACATTCATCTTGGTCCGCCAAGCCAAGTGGACCTGTCATTGCTGAAATGGTCGTTCCACGATCTCGATTTGCAGGGCTTGCACGAATTCTCCGGGACCGTACACTTCGTGGCACCTACGCGCCTGCGAAATGATACCGGGCGGCGGTTTGGCGAAGCGATATACCTCGACTACACCTCCAATTCTCTTTACGCGCTGCCCGCATTACCCCCAGGCGAGGAGATTCAACTGGACGCGATCACGCCGAGGCCGATTCGCACTAAAGACCTGAATCAGGTTTGGACAAGCGCAGACCTCGATTACAGCAAGCAATCACTGCCGGAACTGGCCCTGAAAGGCGCATTGCCGTTCCTCAGCACGGGGCGGGTTTTTGCGGGGCTCAGCGACGGCCCGGCGCTGCCCGTCGAGTTGAACGTCCCGCATCAGCAAAGTGCCCACTCGCTCGTGATCGTCGTCCTGGAGCAGCAATGATCGACGTCGAACAAATCCGCAAGAGTTTCAACGGCAGGCGGGCGCTCGATGGTTTCACACTGCATGTTGGCGCCGGAGAACTGTTCGGCCTAGTCGGCCCGAACGGTGCTGGCAAGACCACGCTGATGAAGACCCTTTCCACGCTCCTGCCGATTGACAGCGGTACAGCTCAGATCGGTGGCCTCAGCGTCACCACCCACGCCCGCGAGGTAAAACGCCTGATTGGTTACCTTCCCGATCAGCCCGGAGTCTACCAGGACATGAGTGTTCGCGAGTTTCTGGAATTCTTCGCCGATGCGTTCCAACTCACAGGAGCCCGCAACCGAGCCGCTGTGGGCCGCGCTCTGGAGCGCTCCGGGCTCGTCGAGCGGAGCTGCGACGCCGTCGAACAGCTTTCGTTTGGCATGAAGCAGCGCCTCGTTCTGGCAAAAACGCTGCTCCATGATCCCAAGGTCCTGTTATTGGATGAACCAGCCACCGGGCTCGACCCCATCGCACGCATCGAACTTCGCGAACAACTCAAGCGATTACAGGCCGAAGGTATCACCATTTTGATCTCGTCACATATTCTTAGCGACCTCGAAGACATCTGCACGCAGATCGCCCTGATTGGTGAGGGGCGCAATGCCACGGATGCCGAGGGGCACTCGGTTATCCAAGTACGGGCGCCGCAAACTCGGGTGCGAATCTACGAGATTGAACTGTTGGGCGGCACCGTTTCCGCGGTGAATATTTTGAACTCTGTTGCCGGCACGCGTCTGCTTGAATCCGGCGCCGACCGCCTCGTAGTAGAGATCGCAGGCGTAGACGAGCAGGTTGCGGCGCTCTTGCGGGTGTTGGTAGCGGGCGGCGTGGATGTGCTCCGCTTCGATCACCGCGCTCTCGGTCTGGAGGAACGTTATCGTCTCGCCTTCCAGGGGAGGCGCCCATGAACCCGATGATCCGAAAGGAACTGCGGCAACGCATGCGGGAACGACGCGGCTGGCTGTTACCCTCGCTCTACCTGCTGGTTCTAGGCGCCGTTGTGACCTTCGCTTACTTCCTCGCAACTACGGACCGCGGCCAGTCCAATGTTCAGGGGGCAACCGTGGGCGTGGTTCTGTTTCTGACACTCGCGTACTCGCAACTCGCACTGTTGTTGCTGTTGGTGCCCATCTTCAGCGCCGGCTCCATCACCATTGAGAAGGAGCAACGCACGCTCGCCGGCCTACTGACCTCGTTGCTAACTTCCGCGCAAATTTGGTGGGGCAAGTTTGTTTCTTCGCTGCTGTTTGTCCTGCTCCTAATCGTTACAAGCCTGCCAGTGCTCAGCATGGCCTTTGCATTCGGCGGCATCGGCCCATGGGAAATCTTCAGCGCCACGATGACGACCGTTATTATTCTTGGCTGCATGAGTGCGATCGGTCTCTATTGCTCGTCAGCCTTCCAGCGCAGCGTCCATGCCACCGCCGTCAGCTACGCCACGGTCATCGCAATCAGCATAGTAACAGCCATCGCCTTTTTCGTGCGCCTGTCTATCTACGAATCTGCGCATCACCCAACAACACACGGTTGGTACGATATCCCGCTGAACATCCGCGCCCCAATGTATGTAAACCCGTTTTTCTTCCTGACTTCCTCGTTCGCCCCGCCCAAGCAGCTATATCCGGCATGGATCACTTGCGCCGGCGTGTTTATAGCCCTAGGTTCTCTTGCGGTAGTGCTGACTTTGCGCAACCTGCGCCGCCGGGGTGACTGGTAGAGGTTCGAGTGCTGCGGCGGCGATTGCGACGCCACTGCGGCCAGCCGCCCCCGTGTACGCGAGAATTCGGGCGACTGAAAAGGACCTCTGAAAACACTGTCATTTTCAGGAGCACGAAACTATCCAGAAACGGGCTGGGGAGAGATCAATAGCGACCTCCTCGAAGAAGACGTCTGGCCCGGAATAATATCTAGCTCGCCCGTGAGCCACCGATAATCCGCAGGAAACTGCAAATGAAGCCTCCACCCGCGATAGCTCTGCCGTAGGTGCCAAACTAAGCGGCTGGCAGATCACCGAGCACTCGTGTAGTCTCCTCTGTTCAAGACAAAACGCGATGGGCGACTTCGTCTCTATTGCCGTGATCGTAGTGCTTGTGCTGCTTGGTCCCTGGGCGCTGGTCTGGCGGGTTAGCTCCAGGCGCAAGCACGAACGTGAAGAAGATCAAGACCGATGGCGGGAATTGACCTCCCGTACTTACGCACTTGAACAGACGGTGCGGGCACTTCAAGCACAACGCTCCAGTCCAGCCGCGGAAGAAGCCAAGTCGAAGACATCCGAGAGCCCGGTCGCGACTACTTACGCGTCGCCATTTCCTTCGCCAAGTATTGTTTCACCGCCGCCTGCACCGCCAGTGGTTGAGCCCTGCCCCTCGGTACGAGTCGCCGAGAGATGGGTGACCCAAAAGACAATCGAACCTACGACCCCATATTCCTTAACCGCTGATCAATCGACTTCGCCTGCTTCGACGCCAGTCACACCACTGCGTCCGCCAAGTTTCGCCACAGCAGAGTCTGCGCCGTCGCTGGCCGACCGGTTCAAATCATCACTCGACGTCGAAGAGATGCTGGGCACGAACTGGCTGAACAAGCTGGGCATTGTCATCCTGGTGCTGGGCGTCGCGTTCTTTCTCGCCTACCAACTCAAGGCGCTCGGTCCCAAGGGCAAAGTTTTGGTGGGATTCGTAACCGCTGCCTTGATGCTGGGTGCGGGGATATGGTTTGACCGGCGGGAACGTTACCGGATACTGGCGCGCGCTGGCATCGGGGGCGGTTGGGCGCTGGCGTTTTTCACCACCTACGCGATGTACCACGTTCCAGCGGCGCAGGTGCTTTCGTCGCAAGCGACCGACCTGGTGCTCATGCTGGCAGTGACGGCGACGATGGTTGTGCACACTCTCCGCTATCGCTCGCAGGTTGTGACCGGACTCGCATTTCTGCTTGCCTTCTTGACGGTCGCGATCAGCCACTCTAACGTGTACAGCCTGTCAGCGGGCGCGGTCCTGGCAGCGGGGATGGTGGTGATTGTCGGGCGCATGCAGTGGTTCGAGCTGGA
Source organism: Terriglobales bacterium (assembly GCA_049509215.1). Lineage (GTDB taxonomy): Bacteria > Acidobacteriota > Terriglobia > Terriglobales > Acidobacteriaceae > Acidiflorens. Next base: position 2,983 of record JBELAC010000141.1, on the reverse strand, counting down.
AGTATTCGGCATCCTGGCCAGCTACCTGAATCATTATCTGTGGCTGCGGCCGATCATCGAGCCGATGCAGGGCAAACGGCATCCGTTTCCGGAATTTGCGGCGAGTGCGGGAATCCTCGTGTTGTACTGGCTAATCTTCCGCATGTCGTATGTATTCCGGCGGCCGAGCACGGAGAATTCGCGGCAGGAGCATATTTCCACCGTGGCGGCGTTACTGAATACCGCTCTGCTGCTGGCGCTTTTCAAGTACCAATCGACGCACCCGGAGTGGGCGTTCTGGGCGTTGCTGGCAATGGGAGCAATCGAAACGCTGTTGGGACAGTTGCCGATTACTCGACGACGGCGCAGCGCGGTAATCGTGTTGTCTACGCTGGGCGTGATTCTGCTGATTGCGGCATTTCCCTTCCGCTACTCCGGTACGCGTTTGTCGGTGCTCTGGCTGCTTGAGGCGGAGGCGTTGCTACTGATCGGAGTGTGGACAAAGGAGGTTGTCTTCCGTCGCCTCGGGATGCTGGCAACGCTGCTGGTCTCAGGCCAGATGATCAGCGTTGAGGCGGCGCGCATTCTAGGCAGGCGTATGGACGGCGCGGATTTGCGCCCCGACTTCGGTCTGGCGATTGTTTTCGTCGTTGCGGCTGCGGTGTTTTATACGAATGCGCACTGGGTGCTGCGCCGGTGGGCCGATCTGTTTACCAAAGAGGTTGACCGGCGCGTGATGCAGCGCCTGTCGTACGCCGCATGCGTGATGATCTTGATAGCCGCGTGGGTCGCGTTCCCCGAAGCATGGACGGCAGTCGCATGGAGCGCGCTCGGACTGGGATTGGCACTGGCCACACGCCGTATTGCCTTCCCCGAGACTGGACTTCCAGAACTTCGATACCAAGCGAACCTCCTGGCGTTTGTCTCTGTGCTTCGCGTACTAGCCATCAACTTAGAAGCTACTGACAAGTATCACGGTCTAACATTGCGGCTGCTGACGATCACCTTTGTTTCCGTCTTGCTGTATGTCACATCGAGTTGGAGTGGCGATTCCGATCGCACGCGCGGAATTCTTATCCGGCGGCGTCTTTTTTCCCATGGACAACTGGCGCGTGCGGCTTACACCTGGACGGCGTCTTCTTTGCTCGCGTTAGTTGCCTGGTACGAGTTGCGCCCGGTCAGCGTGGCGGATACCTGGCTAGTGGGCGGGTTGGTCTTGTTTGAGCTCGGCCTGGAGCGGAAAAAACTGAGCCTGCGATTGCAGAGCTATGCTGCATTTGCGGCCAGCTTTCTGCGAATCTTCTTTGTGAATCTGAATGCCGCGGGGAATCCCGGCGAGATCAGCTCGCGCTTCTATACGGTGGTTCCGCTGGCGCTCGGCTTCTTCTACGCATATTGGAGGCTGCACGAGAGCAGCCATAATCTGAATGAGTCGGAGCGCAAGTTCAGAGCAGCCGACGTCTGCTGCTGGCTGGGTACGATCACCTTTGCTGCGCTCATGCGTTTCGAACTGGAAGCAGACTGGGTGGCGGGTGCGTGGGCGGCGCTTGCCTTTGCGTTGCTGGCCATCGCATGGCGCAGCCAGCGCAGAGTTTTCCTGTATCAGGGATTGATGCTTGCAGTCGGAATGCTTTCCCGCACTGTGCTACACAATTTCTACGAGCGCACCTACTTTCCGGCATCGGGGTGGGAAAGCCGCTGGGTCACGGTAGGAACAGCCGTCGCACTACTCTTGGTGGCCTTGCCTTTCGCGTTTCAACTTCGCAAAAAGAATGAGCCGAGTGAAGAAACAGGACTTGTCCGTCTGCTGCAGTCGGTAGTCCGGCGTCCCGAGCAGCTCTTGTTTTTCATCGCAGCTGGGCTGCTGACGGTGTTGCTGGCGCTTGAGATGCGGCACGGCATGGTCACGCTCTCCTGGGGCGTGGAGGGCGTTGCGGTTTTCGTGCTGGCTCTGTGGCTGGGCGAGCGCAGCTTCCGGCTTACCGGGTTAGGACTGCTGCTGCTGTGTGTGGGAAAGATTCTGCTGGTGGATGTATGGCGTCTGGACCCGCGCGACCGCTACCTAACCTTTATCGTGCTGGGCGCGGCGCTGCTGCTGGTGTCGTTCCTCTATACACGGAATCGAGAGGCGTTGCGCCAATACTTATGAAGCGCTGGATCACATTCGCGGGGATTGTGCTGTTGGGCGTTGCGTCCGTGGTGGTGAGCGAGCGGCGGAAAGTGGACGTGCCCGCCAGTCCCGCCGCATTGTTGTATCTGGTCGCCGATACCGAACAGGAACTGACACGAATGCCGGTAAGTTTCACACGCATGTCGGACGCGGAAGAGATTGGCATCGGAAACGAACTGGCGCGGTTTTACGCCAGCGGAGAAGAACGGGAAAACACGCCGGAAGCCGTGATCGTAGAGCACTACGTGTCGCGCGTGGGCGAGGAGGTCGCCCGCAACGCCCATCGCAAACTGCCCTACAAGTTTCACTACCTTCCCAGTACTTATCTCATCAACGCCTTCGCTCTGCCGGGCGGACATGTTTACGTGGGTGGCGGGCTGCTGGAGCTGATGGACAGCGAAGATGAGCTGGCTGCGGTGATCGGGCATGAGATCGAGCACATTGACCACTACCATTGCGCCGACCGCGTGCAGAGGGAGCAGGCACTTCGCAAGATCCCGCTGGGAGGATTAGTGGCCTTACCCATCGAAGTGTTCGAGGCGGGATATAGCAAGGATCAAGAACTGGAGGCGGACCGCGAGGGCACGCGGCTGGCAGTGGAAGCGGGCTACTCGGCCAGTGGGGCCATTCGCATGTTCGAGACCTTCGGGCGGTTGTACGAGGAGTACCAAGCCAAGGCGAAAACCCCCCAGGAGGAACTATCGCAAGTGGCGCAGCAGACGCTGGAGGGATATTTCCGATCCCATCCGCTGCCCTCGGAACGCATTGCCCAAGTGCGGAAGCTCATCGCGAGTGAAGGCTGGACCCCACGGCCAGAGCGCGATCTCGCAGTAG
>JBELAC010000140.1:0-12585 GCA_049509215.1 Terriglobales bacterium | reverse complement strand
CGCCACAATCTCAACGCGCAGTACGTCTACCAATTGCCCATCAAGGCGCACGGTCACGCCCTAGGGTACGCCCTGAACGGCTGGCAGATCTCTGGCACCGCGTTTTGGCATAGCGGCGTCCCATTCTCGGCCCTGAGTACACCCTATTCCTATTGTGAGCCAAACCCGACAGACCCCAACCAGCCTTGCGTACCGCTGGGCATCGTGAACGGCACTGGGCCGCAGTTCGCGAGTATCGTTCCGGGTCTCAATCCCTATTGCCGCCATTGCAATATCCCGAACGTCACTCAACCTGGCACAATCCAGTGGCTCAACCCAAATGCATTTGTATCCGCCGTTGACCCGGACGTGCAGTACATCAATGGGCAGACCGTGCCTGCCGGATCCTGCTACCGCGGCGACAACCCGCACAACTGCCAGTTCGGCAACCTTGGCCGCAACGCTTTGCGCGGTCCCGATTTTGTCTGGAACGACTTCTATCTCACCAAATGGTTCCTGGTAACCGAACATGTGAAACTGCGAATGGAAGCCCAGTTCTTCAATGTCTTCAACCATCCCAATTTCGCTCTCCCAACCATCGTGCAGGCCGGTATACCGGGCAACCCCTCAACACAAACTGGTTTCGGCGCGCTCACCTCAACTACCTCGCCTCCCACGGGATTGCTCGGAGTCGGCCTGGGGGGTGACAGCAGTCCGCGAATGATCGCGTTTCAGGCGCGACTTGAATTCTGACACCAATCCACATGCGCGCTTTCGACTTATTGATTTTCACCTAAAGTATTTATTCCTCAATAATATACAAGCGAAGAACCTCCGAAAAATCACCCCAATCCTCGTCCAACTCATTGATTTATCAACATTTTACAAGTAAGTCCTTATTCCTCAAAGACCTGGCGAAAATGGCTCCCTAAGTCTTTTATTTTCAAAGACCCAGACAGGGGGGTAAAGTTACTAACTGATAAACTCACAGGACAAAACACTCCGCACTCGCGAGCGAATCCATCCTCCGCTAGAATCGTATTGAGTAATCCTCCTCATCTTCATGCAGTTCGTCATTGATACTTTCGTCCAGATCTTTCGCACTCTTTGGGCACACAAACTCCGTTCGTTCCTGACCATGTTCGGCATCGCTTGGGGAGTTGGTTCCCTGCTCTTGCTAGTCGGACTCGGCGAAGGCTTCCGAACCGGCAATCAGCGCGGCCTCAAAGAGTACGGCGAAAACATCATGATGATTTTCCCCGGTCGTGCGCCTGCCGTTCAAGGCAGTATGAACTCCGCCCGCGAGTACCATCTCACTTACAAGGACTATCTCGATATCCGCAGCGAGGCAACTCACATTCGTGCTCTCTCTCCCGTACTCGCGACCAATGACGTCCATGCAGTCAGTGAGTTCGGCAGCGCCAGTGGCCAGTTAGTTGGACCTGAACCGCAATACAACACCATTCGATTCCTGCCCCTTCTGCAAGGTCGCTGGATCAACAGTCTGGACGACGGCCAAAAGCGTAACGTCGTCGTGCTCGGCGACGAGATGACTCGTCACCTGTTTCCTGGCCGTCCTGCGGTCGGTTCCTCGATCCTGCTGAACGGTTACAGCTTCGAGGTCATCGGCACGTTGAAGCGCGTCGGACGCGGCGACGACAACTCCACCAACATGCGCTGCTATATTCCCTTTCAGGTGATGCGCAGCTTCTTTCCCATCAAAGACACTGACGGGTTCGACGCCATCTCCAGCATTAACTACCAGCCTCGCATTCCCGAGGAGCATCTTCTCGCCCAGCAGGACGCCCGGCGCGTCGTCGGCCGCAATCATGGCTTCGATCCTAAGGACGACGATGCTTTCGAAGGTTGGGATACCGTAAAGCAGGCCCAGATGATGAACGTGATCTTCGATGTTATGGATGAGTTCCTCGGAACGGTCGGCTTTGTTACTTTGGCGCTGGGCGCGATCGGCGTCATCAACATCATGCTGGTCGCAGTCACCGAGCGCACGCGCGAAATCGGACTGCGAAAAGCGCTCGGCGCCACCAATCGCAGTATCATGCTCCAGTTCTTTGCCGAGGGCCTTCTACTGACGTTAGTCAGCGGCCTGATCGGTATGGTGCTGGCTGGTGGACTCATGCTGGCCTTCCGGAACTATCAAGGCCCCGGAGGATTCGACCCACCACGCCTGGTTCCCATGACAGCCATGTTGGCAATCGGAAGTCTGACTCTGGCCGGAATCGTCGCTGGGCTCTATCCCGCTCGCAAGGCGGCAAGTCTCGAACCGGTCGAGGCCATGCGTCAGGAGTCCACGTGATCTTCCGCGACCTGCTCGGACAGGCGTACAGTGCCATGAGCTACAATCGCCGCCGCACCGCCCTCACCATGCTCGGCATGGCATGGGGCATCGCGACAGTATGCATGCTGCTCGCCTACGGCGACGGCTTTGGCCGTGCGATCGCCAACATCTTTGCCGCTTTCGGCACTAAGATGATGATCGTCGCTCCCGGTCGAACTTCGATGCAAGCGGGAAGCGACAAGGCAGGCACTGAGATTCTCTTCACCCTGGACGACGTTGACCTGCTGGCCAACAACATCCCCCAGATCACTCACATCACGCCCAGTAACGGCAAGAAAGGCAACGTTCAGTACGAAAACCGATCCTACAATTTGGACATCGTTGGCGAATACCCGAACAACTATTACATTCGTGCGGCAAGTCTCGATCAGGGCCGCTGGTACAACGGGCAAGATGAAGAGCAGCGTGGACGCGTAGCGGTGATCGGCCCGGAAGCAAAGGAAAAACTGTTCTCCGGTCGCGAAGCCATCGGCCAGCACTTTCGCATTGACGGCCTCAGTTTCGAAGTGATCGGTATCTACAGTTCCAAGATGCAGGCCGGGGACGACAACATCAACCGCCTCATCTTCATCCCTTATACAACTCTGGGCGATCTCATGGACACCCACTATCTAGGCAACATTTGGTTCAACTACGAGACCACTGAATATGAGGAGATCGAGCGGTCCGTGCGCAACGTCCTGGCCGATCAGCACAGATTCAATCCCGCCGACCACCGCGCACTCTATGTTGCCAATCTTATGCAGCAACTCCATCAGTTCCAGGTCATCACACTCGGCCTGAAGATCCTGCTCGGCTTCATCGGCACGCTGACGTTAGGAATCGGCGGAGTCGGACTGATGAACATCATGCTTGTCTCGGTCACGCAGCGCACGCGCGAAATCGGAGTGGAAAAAGCTCTCGGCGCGCGCCGGCGGCATATCTTCCTGCAGTTTCTCGCCGAAGCCCTCACCATTACTTTCATTGGAGGGTTGCTGGGAATCATCCTGGCCTACGCGGTTGCGCTCTCGGTTGGCAGGCTCACCCTCTATAGCGCGATGGCCAAACACGCTGAAGCGGGCGACATCCGCCTGGTCATCAATCCCATGACTCTGTGCGTCGCCGTCCTCATCCTGAGTGCAGTGGGCTTGATCAGCGGCTTGGTACCAGCTATCCGCGCCTCCCGACTCGATCCCATTGAAGCTCTCCGCTATGAATAAGAAGCGGCAACAGCCGACGGACTTTACGCGGACGTCTGGGAATAAAATCGCGGCTTGAGCCCGAAGTCCACCGAAACTTTCGAGGGACAATCGGGTTCTTCTCACTGGAAGGGAGACCTCAAAAACCAAAATGGTGAACAAAATGAAAAAGCTGATCAGTGTGTTCGCAATCTGTTTCGTATTTTCTCTGTCAGCCCTGGCGCAAAAAGAGGGTAAGGCAGCCAGACCCGAAGTCGGAGGCGGACATCAAAACATTCCCGCTCACGGTCCAGCGCATGTTAAGAAACCAGCTCCGGCTCAGGAAAACCGGACGTTCAGTGAAAAACCGGGCCATCCCAATGCTCCCCACGTCGACCGAGGCAAAACCTGGGTCGGTCATGACACCGGGTCCGCGGATGTACATTACCACCTCGATCATCCCTGGGAGCATGGTCGCTTCACCGGCGGATTCGGCCGCAGCCACGTGTGGCGCCTGGCGGGCGGAGGTCCGAATCGCTTCTGGTTCGGTGGATTCTATTTCTCCATAGCGCCTTATGACATCGGATACTGTGACGGATGGCTGTGGGACTCCGACGAGATCGTCATCTACGAGGATCCCGATCACATCGGCTGGTATCTGGCTTATAACGTTCGGCTGGGAGTCTACGCCCACGTAATGTACTTGGGAGCGTAATCCATCGACAGGGCGGCAGAACGGTTAGTTCTGGGCCAATGGTGGTTCAATAGAAAACCCCATCCGTGATTGCTATCGGATGGGGTTTTACTTCTTCAACCTGACTTCTGACTATCCGTACCTTATTCCTGCTTCTTGATATCCTGATTTCCCGGAGCCTTGCTCTTCTCCTGCTCTTTGTTCTTGTCTTGAATTGAGAGCAGTTCGACTTCAAAAATCAGGGTTGCGTTCGGACCGAACTCCGCGCCTGGAGGCGGATGATCACCATAGGCGAGACTCGACGGAACAAAGAGCTGCCACTTCGATCCAACCGGCATCAGTTGAAGGGCTTCAGTCCAGCCCTTGATGACTCCGCTCACTGAAAACGTCGCCGCTTGCCCGTGTTTTTGTGAGCTGTCAAACTCTGTCCCACTAATCGTCGTGCCGCGATAGTTACACGCAACTGTATCGGCCGCAGCCGGCTTTGGGCCTGTGCCCTCAGTGATGACCTTATATTGCAGGCCACTCGGCAAGGTCTTTACGCCCGGCTTGTCTTTGTTGGCCGCCAGGAAAGCTTCGCCCTCAGTCTTATTCGCGGCAGCAGCTTGTTCAGCCTTTTCCTTTTGCTGTTGACGCAATTCATTCTGCACTTCATTCAGGACGGCCTTGGCTTGTTCCTCGGTCAGCAGCGTCTTGGGACCCGTCGCGGCATCTTTCAAGCCCTGTACCAAGGAGTTCCAATCCACTTCTACTCCTTGTTTTTTCAATCCCTGGGAATATCCGGTCCCAATATTCATTCCCAGCGCGTAGCTGAATTTCTCTTTCCGAGAGGCGAACGGAGAAGGAGTGCTGTCAGTTGCGGCCTCAGCCCCTTTCGCCTGGGCTTGCGGAGTGGTGGCTGATGGAGCCGTTTGAGTCGTCGCTGCCGGAGTCTGCTGGGCATTGGCCGCCAACATTGTTCCGGCGGCCAATAGGACCGCTGCGATGAGAGATTTGCACATATTGATCTATTGTCCCATTGCGAAGCAGAATGCGCCACAAGGCATCAGGGAAAATCCGGATGGTGCGTGTTCATCGGCCACGGCGATCATGCCGATTCTCGAATTTGTCTATAATCCCATCCATGAAAAACACCCTCCGGTTTGCGTTTGCTCTCTCGTTGCTCTTAGTCGCTCTCGCCTCCGCGAGCGCGGCCAAGACGGTCGTTCATCTCAAAGATGCCCAGGGGAACAGCGTGGGCACAGTTACGTTGTGGGAACAAAAGTCGGGTGGAGGTGTGGGGATGCAACTGAACTTGGAGAATCTACCGCCCGGCGAACACGCCATTCACTTTCACCAGAATGCCAAGTGCGACGCTCCCGACTTCAAGTCGGCAGGGCCTCACTTCAATCCGGACGGCAAGAAACATGGCTTGGAAAATCCCGAAGGACACCATGCGGGCGACCATGCCAACTTTACGGTTGGGGAAAACGGCAGAGCAAAGCTGAAAACCGAAAGCAAAGACGTCAATCTAGGCGATGACAGCCACTCACTGTTCAGCAATGGAGGGACGGCCATCGTCGTACATGCGAAGGCTGACGATCAGAAGACCGACCCCGCAGGAAATGCCGGCGACCGCATTGCCTGCGGCGTCATCACGAAATAAGCAACCGTTCGGCAGAGCCGGGCGACATCGCCCGGCCTTTTCTTTGCTATACGCTCTTGACGCCGTGGGCACTTCTGTCAGAAGGTGTATCGACGGACACATGCCTCCAGCCGCAATCAACCTTCCTCAGCTTTTCGACGAACAGGCAGTGTGCGAGCGCCTTCGCATGCCCGCATTGATCGATGCCATGGAGCGTGCACTGGTTGAGTTCTCAGCGGGAAGAGTGCAACAGCCAGTTCGTACGGTTCTAGAGTTTGGCACCACAAAAAGTCTCTTCGGGTTGATGCCTTCCTATGTGCCTGCGCTACCGGCGCTGGGCGCAAAGCTAGTGACTGTTTGCGCTGAAAATGCGGCCCGAGGCCTCGATACTCACCAGGCAATCATCGTCATGCTGAATCCGGAAACCGGTGTAGCCGAGGCCATTCTCGATGGGCGCTATATCACTGAAGTTCGGACCGCAGCCACGTCGGCGGTATCGGCGCGCCATTTAGCACGCAAAGACGCAAAGGTGCTGGGAATTCTGGGCTCAGGAGTACAGGCCCGAAGTCATTTTGAGGCATTGAAATTAGTGCGGGAATTTTGGGAAGTGCGAGCCTGGAGCCCGAACACAGATCGTCTCCGTCAATTCTCTGCGGAGACCGGAGCGCGAGCTATGAAGGACGCCGAGGCTGTGGTACGCGAAGCCGACGTAGTGATCACCGCGACCGCATCGCCGACTCCGGTGGTTCAGAACGAGTGGGTTGCTGAGGGGACTCATGTCATTGCAGTTGGATCGTGCCGTCCAAACCAACGCGAACTCGACCCGGCGCTGGTTGCACGCTCTCGCCTGATCGTTGACTCGCGCGCCGCTGCGCTTAAGGAAGCCGGTGATGTCATGATGGGAATCGCCGAAGGGCGTTGGACGGCGGACCACATTGCAGCCGAACTGGGCGAACTTCCGATTCGGCAGAATGACCGCGAGATCACCGTTTTTAAATCACTCGGGCTCGCGGTTGAAGATCTTTTCGCCGCGCATCTGGTCATGTCGGCACCGCCACGCAGTTAAATTTCCGCCGTAGCTCGTAGTGGCTTCACATTTGTAGTCCCGCAAAGCGGGAACAAATCCGCTCTAGCCGAGGCGAGAGCGGATCAAACGCCAAATCACTTCGTCCGGAGCAACTAGAATGCGACGACGCTACTTTCCTTCCGGCACGTAAATCACGGGAACGTTGAGTTTGTTCACCGTCTCATTCAGCGCCACCAGATCTTTTGCCATCAGTTCGCGATACTGCGTCAGCAGCGGTTGCGCCTCCCCTTCAAGCTCGGCGTAGACTTGATACTGCTGTTGTGTCGGAGCGGCATCGGCGGATTCCACACTGAAGAGCAGCGAATGCAGCCGTTCGTCTATCAGTACCGGAAAGTTCAGATTGGACTCTGAGCTCTTGGAATTCACCTGCAGCAACTGCGACTCCAGATCGAAACTCTTCTTGTCGAATTCCCTGGCGGCCGACAGAAATGCGGCATAGTGCGGGTCATCTCCAAATCGCCGGCTAAGAGAGCGCGTCTGGGTACGTACGTCGCGGATCTTTACGATCGCTTCGTGAATCGCCGAGACTTGCGCGACGATCTTGCGCCCCAGTTCGACCTGTTTCTGAATGTCTTCGGCTGACGCTTTCACCCGCACATCGACCTTCAATTCCAGGGGCGCGGTGGAGGACTTGCCATCGGCAGTAAGCCGCACTTGGTACGTCCCCGGAGGAACCATCGGTCCGCGATTGCGAAACTCGGCTCCCGGCTCTCCTGGCAGCGGAGTCGGGCCTTGCGCACGCAGATCCCAAGCGAACCGATTCACTCCCACGTTCGTAGGGATCTTTTCGTTCGGAGGAGGCTGATCCGGCCATTCAGGTGGCGTATCTGCTTCCTTCTTCTCTTCATTCGAATAGCGCCGCATCACTTTTCCGGACGCATCGAGGAATTCGAGCGCGACGACGCCTTTGGGTGCCGCTGGCAAATAGTAGTAAACGATCGCGCCGGTTGGGGGATTCTCGCCCACCGGTTGGTGCCGCTCGTAAAAATCGGGCCAGCGCAGGCGGTATGTTACGCGCGGCTTGTAGAGAACAGCCTCAGTGGTTGTTTGTGCCGTAGCTGCGCGCAACGGAGTGAGATCGTCGAGGATCCAGAAAGAGCGACCGTGCGTCGCGACCACCAGATCATCGTTCTTTACGATCAAATCGTGGATCGGAGAGTTCGGCAGATTCAACTGGAGCGACTGCCAGTTCGCTCCACCGTCGAAGGAAACGTAAATGCCCGTCTCTGTGCCCGCATACAGGAGGTTCCTGCGCACCGGATCTTCGCGGACTGCGTGCGTGTAGGCCCCATCGGGAATTCCATTTGTGATCTTCGTCCAGCCCTTTCCGAAGTCTGTCGTCTTGAAGATGCACGGCCTGACGTCGTCGAGTTTGTGCGTATCAACAGCAGCATAAGCCGTCCCCGCATCATATGGCGAGGCTTCGATGATGCTGACCAGGCTCCACTCCGGCATTCCCTTTGGCGTCACCTTCGCCCAGTTCTTGCCACCGTCACGTGAAACATGGATCAGCCCATCATCGGTACCTGCCCAGAGCACATCCTTCTGAACCGGTGATTCGGCGATCGCAAAAACCGTGTCGTAAAATTCGACCGACGTGTTGTCCTTGGTAAGCGGACCGCCAGAGGAGACCTGCTTGCTCTTGTCGTTGCGAGTGAGATCGGGACTAATCGCCGTCCATGTCTTCCCTTCGTCGGTCGTTTTGAAAACGCGCTCGGCAGTCGTGTAAATGACGTGGTGATCGTGGGGCGAAATCAAAATCGGCTGGGTCCATCCCAACCGGTATTTCATGTCCGCCACGCCATGCCCTGAGGAATCCATCGGCCACACTGTGACGTCTTGCTCCTGATTGCTTCGCCGATCCAGACGCGTCACCATTCCGCCGCCCGAACCCGCATAAATAATGTTCGCATCGTCTGGATCGGGCTGCAGGTAGCCGCTTTCGCCGCCGCCCGCGTCAAACCAGTGCTGCCGCCCGATGTATCCCTCATCAGACCGGCTGGCGATGCCGACGGTCGAGTTATCCTGCTGCGCGCCATACACGTAATAGAGAAACTGATTATCGGCCGCCACGTGGTAAAACTGCGCGGTCGGCTGGTTGTACTCCGTCGACCAGCTATTACCGCCGTCGACCGAAATCGTCGCGCCGCCGTCATTTCCGTTGATCATGCGATTCGGATTCTGGGGATCGATCCAGAATCCATGGTGATCGCCATGCGGAGCAGGCAGCAGGTTCAGCGTCTTGCCGCCGTCGGTTGACCGAAATGCGCCCGTGTTCAACATGTAGACTGTGTCGGGGCTCTTCGGATCAGCGAAAATATGCGTGAAGTACCAGGCGCGCTGCGTCAGACGCTGATCGTCATTGACGCGCGACCAATTGGTGCCTCCATCGTCGGATCGATATAGCCCGCTCTCCTTCGACTCGATGAGCGCATACACACGATTCGAATCGCCGCCCGATACGCTGACTCCGATACGCCCAAGGATTCCTTCCGGCAAACCATTGCCCTCGAGATGCTTCCAGGAATTGCCGCCGTCGGCCGACCGATAGAGGCCGCTGCCCGGACCGCCGCTTTCGAGACTCCACGGCGTACGTTGGATCTGATAAAGGGCGGCAAACATCACGTTCGGATTGTGCGGATCGACACCTAAATCAATCGCTCCAGTCTTGTCGTCCGTGTAGAGAATCTTGTCCCAAGTCTTGCCGCCATCCATCGTGCGATAAACGCCGCGATCGGGGTTCGGCCCGTAGGCATGCCCCAGAGCAGCGACGAGGACGTGATCAGGATTCCGTGGATCGATCCAGACCCGCGCGATGTGTTGCGTGTCTTCCAGCCCGACGTTTTGCCACGTCTTACCGCCATCGGTGGTTTTGTAAACACCGTCGCCATACGAGATATTCCCGCGCAGACACGATTCGCCCGTCCCGACATAAATCACGTTGGGATTCGATTCCGACACCGCGATTGCTCCAATCGATGAGATGACACTCTGGTCGGAAATCGGCTGCCAACTCACGCCGCCATCCGTAGTGCGCCACACGCCGCCAGCAACGCCGCCGAAGTAGTAGGTGAAAGGATTGCCCACGACTCCCGTAACTGCCAGCACGCGGCCGCCACGATAGGGTCCGATGCTACGCCATTGCATACCCTTGAATTGTGATTGGTTATATGGCTGCGCTACCGCGCAAATCGCAATCGTGGCGAACAGGACACACCACAGCCAGAAACGGCATGTTTTCATCGAAGCCCCCCTCGGAATGAAGACAACAATATTAAACCCTGGAAGGTGAAAGCACGATTTGTTGTAACCGGGAAAGGAGGGTCGAACTATGGCCTTGAGTCAATGACTGGGAGCGCTGGCTGGGTATAGAAACTCCAATGCCTCTGGTAAGCGATCTGCCCACGCGCTTTCCGAGTGCGTCGCCCCTTCTTCAATTCGCACCTTCAGCCAATCGTTACCCAAATTCGCGGCCGAAAGAATGCTTGCCAGCTCGCGCGCGTCGTTCGTGACTTTCTCATCTTTTTCGGCATCTCCAACTTCGTGAGTGCCCATTCCTAGGTAAATGCGTGAGGGCCAATCCCGAAACTTTCGGCATTCCGCGAGAATCTTTCGATTTGCGACAAAGAGTGATGGACTTTCGATCAGCAATTGCCCGAAAACTCCCGGCGATGCCAGTTGCGTGTACAGCGTGATCAGTCCTCCAAGCGACGAACCACCTAGCCCGGTGTTTGCGGAGCCCGTAAGCACTGCATAGCGCCCTTCGACGAACGGCAGCACTTCGCGCTTCAGAAAATTCGGATAGGACGTTCCCTGCACGATCGGCACTTTGGGATCGCGTGATTTGTAAGGAAGATACTCACGCGCCCGGTTCTTTCCCGCATTGTCGATTCCCACGATGATGAGCGGTCGAATTTTCTTCTCGCCGATCAGACGGGATGCTGTTTCGCCAACCTGCCAATGCATCCCTCCAAAAGCCGTAGATGCCTCGAACAAGTTTTGACCGTCGTTCAGATAGAGCACCGGATAGCGCGCTCCGCCACCTTTGCCATAATCAGGTGGCAGCCACACTCGCAACAGCCGGGTGTTCCGGAAAATGCGGCTCCGCAGCTCCTGCAAGTGCAATGTGCCGCCGGCAATCGGCACGGCAACTGGGGCAGCGGGCTTGGCCTTTGGTCTTTGTGGAATTGGTCGAACCATGCAGTGAGAGCTTTTTGCCTAATCCCGAGAACCCCATTCAATCCGCTCACGAGGCTGGCCTCGGTCAATGCTTCTCGCTCCACCATATCACCCCCGTGAGTACAGTGGTCATAGCAATCAGAAACAACGAACTCAGACACAGAATGCACCACACCCCGAGGACGTGCCCTTCAATATAGGTTAGGTACAGGGCAAACCCTAAGCCCGCGACCGCGCCTCCAAAAAGCATTGCAGGAGTTTCCCGCCGTTCGCGGTACACCGTCGCGAGTCCGACTAAAGCTGCATACCCCAGCATCCCAATCAGCGCGACAGGTATCCCGAAAATTGAGGAATATACGCTGCGGTTCACGATGTCGCAATTGAACGCTTCCCCAATTTCGCAATAGGCGGTTTTAGAAGTTGCATAATGATGCTGCAACGACACCGACGACACCACGACTCCACAAACCGCCAGAATCGCAACCAGGCTCATCAACCGATGCGCGAGCGGACTCACGGCAGCGAGCACCCGGTCCGGTCCCTTAACTCTTCCAGCGTGAATATGCGTTCGACTCGCTCTCCCGTGGGCGGGAACTGCCACGTCGGGAAATGGTGAATATCCTGCTCCTTGCAGACCTGCGCCAGACCGTGCACGTCGCCCTTTATGCCGCATTCCACGTAGGGAGCGTATTCAAATGACGCAGCAAACTTTTCCTTCTGTTCCTGGCAGTGGGGACACCACCACGCCCCGTACATCTTGACACCCCGGTCGCCAAGACAGCGCGCGAAGCTGTCGTATTTGTGCTGAGAGCGGTTGCCAAGATAGTAGGCAAACGCGAAAGCGGCCAGGATCAGTGCTCCATAAATAATGCGCTTCCGCCAATTGACCGGCTCGGCTTCCGCTTTGGCTTCTTCTTTTCGCCGCTGTTGTCTTTGTTGCGACATGGATTTCTTATACCATGAGCGTTGCAATTGCGAATATTCAACAGACTTTACTTCGAGGAAAAATCGGCAGACGCGAATCTATACGACAACGCGCAATGCCGATGGGAGCACCTCGATTGCCTGGCACTCCAAGCTTAGAACCTCGCCATCCACCATCACATCCACAGGCCCGTCCAACTGAAAATCGACTCGCCGGACCGCCTGGCGTTCAGCCATCGGATGCCGCGTGTGGGTGCCGTCATAGAGTGTGGCAAGATTTCGAATCAGTCCGATCCGCCCGATGGGCCCCCATCGTACATACTCGATCAACCCATCATTGGTCACTGCATCCGGGGCGATCATCATCGTGCCGCCCGTAAATTTGCTGTTATTAAACGTAAGAAACAGACATGGCCGCGAGTCGAACCCACCGTGGCCATTGACGCGCACCGGAAACGGACGCCGCTTCAGCCGCGCCAGGCTTAGAAAAATCGCCGCCAGATAACCGGCATGCCCGAACCCTAAGAATCTCCGATCCCGAAGCGCAGCGACGTCCGCCGCAAAGCCGACACTCAAAAGATT
>JBELAC010000014.1:0-40259 GCA_049509215.1 Terriglobales bacterium | reverse complement strand
GCTTTCCCGGCGGCGTTGTAATCGGTTTCAATCCTCCCGCTGACTCCGTTTTTCTCTACCACCGTGTGCTGCGCCATACCGGCGGCTGCGCAGAACCCCAGCAGCGCCGATAGCACGAGCGTCTGCAAAAGACTCGAAGATAAAGCGGATTGATTTCGTGGCACGGGCGATCTCTGGGCGGCCTTGCAAGAACCCACGCTGCTCATCGGGTGTCGAGCGCGTTCGGATCCCGCAGACTCTTGACCTTTCTCGCTTCCTATAGACGAATGTCGGAGTGTATCACGCGGCCGGATTGCCCGATAAACACTGGGGATTCCGCAAGCCCTGTCATCCACAATCGGCCTCCATTAGTGCAAAACTTTGCGCTTATTAGAACTATCGGCGGTAGTTGTTTTCGAACGCGAAGTGTGGTCAACTTACATGCGCCTTCGTTCCACCCAACGCGCAATCAGGAGAAAATTTAATGAGTCAGCAGAAAGCCGTTTTTGCGTCACTGCTCGCCCTGGGTCTTCTGTTAATGTGCAGCCTCCCGCTGGCCGCACAGGATCCAGTCAATCATGCCCGTGGATTTGCAATTTCCGCCCCTTTAGGCGAAATGGCCCAGATGCCGCAAACGCTCCAGTACGGCTTCCATGAAGCCAACCCGGTCCGGCGCATTCCGAAGCGCGCCTTCAAAGGGCAAGCAGTGGACCCGGTTGAACAGAGCTCGCTCTTAGGTCCTGAAGCCAGCTACGGCATTGGAGCAAACTTCCTGGGCGTCGGCAACGGCTTCCCCAACTACAGCGTTCCTGACGCTCCACCCGACACCACCATGGCGGTCGGTGACACGCAGATTGTGCAGTGGGTAAACACCTCCTATACCGTTTGTTCGAAAACCTCTCCCTATACTTGTGGCCCGGCGATCGAAGGCAATGTGCTTTGGACCAACCTCGGGGGCGTATGCTCGTCCAACAATTCCGGTGACATCATTGCGCAATGGGACGTGCAGGCGCATCGCTGGTTGCTGACCCAGAATGTGTTCTCCGGCAATTACGGCGTTTGCGTCGCCATCTCCACCACGAACGACGCCAATGGCACCTACTATCTCTATGAGTTCCCGGTTGTGAATAACGGCTTCCCCGACTACCCGAAGTGGGGAGTCTGGACCAACAACTACGGCGAAACCTGGAACAACTTCGGTACAGGCAACTTCGTCGGTCCGGTGTTCTGCGCTTACAACAGAACCAAAATGCTGGCTGGCGATCAAACAGCGGAGCAGATCTGCCACCAGTACACAAGCAGTGAAGACAGCCTTTTGCCGGCCGACCTTGATTCTCCGACGACCCCGCCAAGCGGTGAAGATCAATTCGCGATTGGCAGCGTTGGCGACGTTGACAATTCCCACCTGTCGCTTTATTCCGTCCATATCAATAACCCCGCAGACTGGACCAAGGGCGCGGTCTTCACCGGCGACGACAATGACCAGTTGCTGCCGGTTGCCACCTACACTGGATCGTGCAACGGCCAGTTCGGCGGCGCTTGCGTTCCCCAGAAGGGCATTCCCGATAAAGCCGACTCCCTTGGCGATCGGTTGATGTATCGCTTCGCATACTGGAACGACGGTGGCGCGGGCTCGCAGCACTGGATGGTGAACTTTGACGTCACCGCCTCGGGGAACCAGGGCGGCGTTCGCTGGATGGAAATCACCGGTCCAGAGTCCGCCGTTGCCCCAACCTCCATCAGCGTCTACCAACAAGGTACCTTCGCTCCTGACGGCAACTGGCGTTGGATGGGTTCACTCACCCGCGACAAGATGGGTGACATCCTCCTCGGTTACAGCGAGTCGTGCGGTAACAGCTGTCCTGGTGGCACGGCGATGTATCCCTCGATCTATGTGGCCGGGCGCACCGCCGCTGATACGTTGGGAACCCTTGAATCCGAACTGCAGTTAGTTGCAGGTTCGGGTTCACAGCCTGACACCGCCAACCGCTGGGGCGACTACAGCTCGATGCGTATCGATCAGGATGGCTGTACGTTCTGGTACACGCAGGAATACTACAAAGCCACGCAGACCTTCGATTGGAGCACCCAGGTCGGATCGTTCACTTTCGCCGGTTGCAGTGGTGGTGGTAGCCCGCAGGTCTCGCTCGCACCCACATCGCTGAAGTGGGGCAAAATCCTGGTCGGCTCCACTGGCGCTGCCAAGAAAGTGATTCTCACGAATACTGGCACGGCCGCGCTCAACATCACCAGCATCGCGACCTCGGGAGATTTCGCGCTAGCGACGGTCAAACAAACCAAGAAGGTCACCCCTTGCGTTAACGGCGGCTCCGTGGCTGCTGGCGCAACTTGCGAGGTCAAAGTGACATTCACGCCGACGCAAACTGGTACTCGTACCGGCGCGCTGACGTTCACCGATAACGCCCCGGACAGCCCGGAGTCCGTCAGCCTGACCGGAACCGGCAAATAACTAACTCAGCCCTAGGCGGGACTTCGGTCCCGCCTAGGCAAAGAGACTCAGGGCATCCGCACAATGCGGGTGCCCTTTGTCTTGATGAAATCGGATGCAACACAATCACACGATTCGGTGACATCCGGCCTTGCAGATCTGCGACGGCAAGCTGATGATGGCAGGCGAGCAAGGTTTGTTTGGGCGTGCTCTAACTCCGCAGAGCAGGCAAGAAGTTTAATGAGGACGACGATGCTGGCAACGAGCTATGGCATCGAGATCGGGCCCCCGCATCCACCAGACGACTGTTTCCGAAGAGACGTGGCTGCGCGCCGCTTCGATGTTTCGGTTAACCAGTTGAAGGAGTATGCCCGCGAAGGTCTTCTCATCTCCCTTAAATCCCGCCGAGGAATCCCGTATTACACGGACCGCGACTCGCGATGGGCTAGCGCTCTCAAGCGCCTGCAAGAGGAGGCGCACCTTTCCTGTGACGGCATCCGCCAGCTCTTAGTCTCCCGCTGTACGTGTTGGAAGTTCCGCCACTGCGAGTTTCATGGCAAGGCCGAGTGTCCGGTGACCACGGATCCGTCCAAGCCCTGCTGGGTCAATCGTGCCAAGTGGTCCGTGCTGGTCTCTCATCCCTGCTACTCGTGCATCGTCTACCGATCAGCCCCGGAATGTGAGGCCCTTCGGGCCGCGCTCGACGTCCCTGCCTCCGTCACGCCGCAAACGGTTGACGATAACAGGAGCCAGGCATGAGGCCCTTACCCCATTTCAAGAAGTCCAGCGATCACTATTTCCACCGGCATCCGCTCCAGAATCTGTTTTTGCTTCTTGTATTTTTTCTCTTGGCAGTCTTGGCGGTTTTGATTCTTCCGGTGCCCGCGAAGTAGGTAAGGGTCGCGGTCGCATACAACCAGCTTCGAAGAACGACTGATTTCAGTATGAGGGAAACAGCATGAAATTTGCTTCGGTTGTGACAGTCGTGTTCTGCTTGGCGATTCTAGCTTGCACAGCAGCAGGGCAACAGACGGCCACGGATTCACTCACAGGCTCTTCCGTGTGCACGTTCGACGATGGCAAGCAAGTGAGCACACAATACAACCCCGTGGCGGCCGGTCGCAACGAAACTGCGCCCTGGGGGAAAGTATGGCTTCCCGGCGGATCGGCGATGACGTTTTTCACCGAGACTGAGATCACACTCGGTAATACGCTGGTTCTTCCCGGGGCCTACACGATGTACCTGCTGCCCGCCAAGAAGGACTGGACGCTGATCGTGAGCCGCAACCCCAAGATCGACAGCCCATACGACCAGAACCTGGACCTGGTGCGAGCGCCCATGCAGAACGGCGAAATGGCCCAGCCAGAAGGCCAATTCAAATTGTTCTTTGGCCACACTGGACCCAAGCGGTGCGAAATCAATGTGGAATACGGGAAGAACAGAGCCTGGATTGAGTTTATGCAAAAGTGATCGGCTGGCATGACCTTAATCAGGGACGTCATGCCAGCCTCGCAAATGCGCTAGCCCAAGAGAATCCTCAGCTTCGTAGCTTGGACAGGGAACGCTGCGCTTGCCCTTACGACGCGGGCTTCAACACGGTACAAACGGAAGCGCAGATCGGCCCCCCGATATTGAACGTCGCTGCCAGGCGCACATTCTTCACCTGCAGCCCGGCGGGAGCTTTGCCCCGGAGTTGCCACGCGCACCAGCCCAACATAGCGATCCCGGTGGCTCCGATGGGATGTCCTTTGGCGATGAGTCCGCCGGAAGTATTGATCCCGCACTCGCCGTCAACGCCAGCCTTGCCGTCAACCCAGTATTGCGCGCCCTTTCCGGCTGGTGCCTTGCCCAACACCTCGGTGCCGATGGCACCCATCACGGTGAAACAGTCGTGCACCTCGGCCACGCTCACATCCGCAGCTTTGACACCGGCCATTTCATAGGCCTTGTTCATTGCGCGGTAAGCGCCTTCGGGCCGCAGCACATCACGTCCAGCTTTCTTCAGTGGGTCTGTAGCCTGAGCATAGCCGGCGATCTCCACGCAATCAGCCTTGTTCACACCGAGCTTCTGCAATCCCTTCTCGGTTGCCAGGATCAGGCTGGCGTAGCCATCCGTGATCTGGGAACAATCGTAAGTCTT
The DNA here is from genome assembly GCA_049509215.1 of Terriglobales bacterium. Lineage (GTDB taxonomy): Bacteria > Acidobacteriota > Terriglobia > Terriglobales > Acidobacteriaceae > Acidiflorens. The sequence goes on along the minus strand of JBELAC010000014.1, from coordinate 35,690 downwards.
CAGCGGCAAGCCATCGACGATATGACGGTTGATGCCTTCGATCTTCATCGCTTGCTCGAGCGTGACCTGCGCATTACGCATCTGTGCATAGGGATTGTTCTTAGCGTTGGCATACTCGGCGACCGCGATCTGCGCCAGATCCTCCTCGCGCACCCTGTGCACTTTCATATAGCGCTCCATGATCTCGGCGAACAGGTGAGGGAAGATGAACACCTTGCCCTCGCGCTCGTCGGGGTGGGAGAAGTATCCCAAGGCCTTGCCAATGAGCTTGCCGTCCATCTTGCCCTCGGCGTCGCGCATCTTCTCGTAGCCGACAGCGATGCCGACGTCACCCCAACCCACCAGAAGTTTCTGGATCACCGAGAGTACGGCCTGTCCACCGGAGGCGCATGCGTTCTCGACCGACTCGATAGGTTTGCCGGCTAGGCCGGGAAGCATAGCCATCAGGCCGGCGAGCAGACCCTGCTCGTTAAGGGAAATGTTGCAGGTGGCACCGATAGACCCGACATCCAGCACCGCGGGCTCGACTCCGATCTCGCTGCATGCCCCGTTGACGGCATTCTGAATAATCTCTGGCACTGACATGGCCATGAGTTTTCCGAATTTCGATTGATGGTAGGCGGCGATGTAAATGCGCTTCATAAGACACCTCATTACTAGGAATGGGATGATTTCCGTATCAGTGCTGCAGGGTCGACACCAGACTCGAGATTTCGCAGTCGATCCTGGAGTTCGAGTTTCAGGACCTTGCCATAGGCATTCCTGGGCAATATATCGATAAAAATTATTTGCCGTGGCAGTTTGATCTTGTTGATTGTGGGACGAAGGAATTCAATCAGCTCAAGTTCGCTGGCACTCGCGCCTGATTTCAGCGCAACGATGGCAACTGGGACCTCGCCCCACTTTTCGTCGCCCATCCCCAGGACGGAAACCTCGGCGACCGCCGGATGATCGAGTAGTTCCTTTTCGATCTCCGCGGGGTAGATATTGACGCCGCCGCTGATGATCATGTCCTTCGAGCGGCCCGCGATGTGGAAGAATCCGTCTTCGTCCGAGCGCGCCAGGTCGCCCGTATGGAACCATCCGTCTGCGTCGAGTACCTGGGCGGTGACGGCTGGATTGTTCCAATAGCCCCGGCAAACGTGTGGGCCGCGCAGGCAGAGCTCACCCACCTCATTCGTCGCGACCGGCTTGCCTTCGGGGTCGACTAGCTTCGCCTCCGTGAACATCATCGGCCTGCCAATCGAACCAGCCTTGCGCACGGAATCTTCGTCGCTCATGGCAAAGCAATTTACGCCGACCTCGGTCAGACCATAGCCCTGGTGAAAAATCACTCCGCGCTCCTGATAGGCGTGGAGAAGTTGCAATGGGAGCGGAGCGCCTCCGCTGGCACACCAGCGCAGATGGCTGAGATCGAGCGTTGCGAATCCCGGCGAATCGAGAAGCATCTTGAAGATCGTCGGTACGCCGAAGAGAAGGGTGCATTCGTATTCTCGGAAGGCTTGCAAAATCTCAGCCGTATCGAAGCCATCATGCAGAACGATGCTCCCTCCGATCGCGAAGAGCGGGGTCATGAAAACGGTGAGGCCGCCTGCGTGATACATGGGCGTATAAACCTGGACCCGGTCGCTCTGTTGCAATTGCCAGGAGATAACCGTGTTATAGGCATTCCACGCGATCTGTCGGTGGGGAATCATCACGCCCTTCGGCCGTCCGGTGGTGCCGCTCGTATAGAGCAAGCAGAAAATATCTTCTGGTTTGAGTCTCGCGGAAAACGGATCCGGACGAACGCGCTGCATCGCCTCGGCATAGTTCAACGCCTTCGGGACGCGATCCTCCCCGTCGAGATTGATGGAGCGCTCGAAAGCCACAAGTTGTTGAAGTTCGTTCGCGAGTTTCTCGTATCGTGCGGAATACATGAGGCAGCGCGCTCCGCAGTCCGCCAGTATCTGCTGCAGCTCGTGAGCCGTACTCCGCGTGCCGAGAGGAACTAGGATGATGCCGGACTTGCCTGCCGCCCAAAAAACATCGACATATTCAACCCGGTTCTCGGAGAGGATGCAGACGCGATCGCCTGGGGCCAGAGAGCAGAGATCGGTCCAGATCCGCGCGCACTGCAAGGCCCTGCGATCGAGTTCCGAGTAAGTGAACTGACGGCGCGTAGGAACATGGATCAGCGCGACCGCATCGGGGCTGAGCCGGGCGCGCTCTCCGAGAATATCGCCGGTGATCATGCGTTCTCCCTGGGCTGTTTCGGAACAGATTTTGCGCGGGCGGGGGAGCGGAACAGATCTGGCGCCAGCATTTGCAACCAGACTTGCTTCAACTCCTGAAAGCGCTAGGGCATGCGAAACGCGCAGCCTGCCTGGTTGTAACCAACCCCGGAGCCCACTAGCACGACCAAACTGCCCGACTTCACCTTACCCTGCTCGATCGCGTGATCGAGTGCCATCCCCACGCACGCAGAGCCCGTATATCCGTACTCTTCCATAATGGTATGCGCCCGCTCAACGGGTACGTCGAGACGCTCCATCACGCGCGCAATCGTGGGCTTCCGCACCTGCGTAAAGATGAAGCAATCGACGTCGCGCAGATCAAATCCCCCGTCTTTTGCGAGCCGCTGCACGATGATCGGCCAAGTCTCCTCGTTCAACTCCGGAGGATAGCGGTTCTTGATTGTGCACGCGGTACGCCCAGCTTTTACGGATTCTTCGCTGGCCGGTTCAAACGTACCTCCCGAATAGATTCCCCAATAGTCGTGGTACGAACCATCTGCACGGAAGGTCGAAGTAATAAAGCCCGGCGAAGATGCCGGTTCGAGGACTGCCACCCCCGCGCCATCGCCGTAGAAGAAAACCATTGGATCGGCAGGTGACGTGAGTTTATGCATCAGATAGACGCCGACGACGAGCACCGTCTTAATCCCTGGGTTAGCGGCGATGATGCCCGCCGCCGCAGAGAGACCCGTGGGAAACGAAGCACAGGCACAACCGATATCAAAAGTGCCGGCGTTCTTGGCACCCAACTTGTACTGCAGCACGACTGAGGTCGCAGGCGTGATGTAGTCCGGAGAATCGGTGCCGAGGATGATCAAATCGACATCTTCGGGCTTCTTGCCGGCCTTCTCTAATGCAAGCTTGGCCGCGGGCAGAGCTACGTCGCTCGTCGCCCAGTTTTCGGGCGCATGCCAGCGAGTCTTGATGCCGCTACTGGCCTCCATCTTATCCACGAAATCCGGGATATGTTTGAAGCGCTCGCGCAGCATGTCATTGGTAACTTCGATCTCCGGTACATACCTGGCCGTGGCGACAATGGTTGCATAACGCGTCATGAATGAGTCCTCTCGAATCGCCGGAGGTTACGTTCCCAGCACCAGTCCTCCATCGACAGAAAGCACGGTACCGGTAATGAACGATGCCGCATCGGAGGCCAGCCAGACATAGGCCTCGGCGACGTCCTCGGGCCTTCCCATGCGGCCTAGAGGCGTATGCGAAACCATCGTCTGGATCACTTTCTCCGGCATCTTCTGCACCATCTCCGTGGCAATGAATCCAGGAGCGACGGCGTTCACGCGGATGTTGTATTTCGCCAGTTCACGCGACCAAGTCCGGGCAAACGCGATGACTCCTGCTTTGGTAGCGGCATAGTTTGTCTGTCCGAAATTTCCATATAGGCCCACAACCGAAGAGGCGTTCAGGATCACACCCGAACCTTTGCGGATCATGTGGGGTACGACAGCCCGCGCGCAAAGGAAGACACCTTTCAGGTTAACCGAGATGACAGAATCGAACGCATCATCGGTCATCGCTCCGGCAACAGCACCCTCCTTCCACTTCACAAACTGGGCGTCGCGCGTGATGCCCGCGTTATTGACGAGCACATCGATCGTGCCCCACCGCGCGACTGTTTCTTCAACCCCAGCCTCTACATCGCTGGCATTGGAGACGCTGACCTTTCGGAACAGCGCCTCACCTCCAAGCGGGGAGAGTTCACGCAGCAATTCCTCCTGCCCCGCCTCGTTGACATCCCATGCCGCCACCCGGCAGCCTTCGCTCGCAAACCGCCGGGCCGTGGCGCGACCGATCCCCGCCGCGGCGCCGGTGACGACGACGACCTTACCCCGTAGACCTGTGTCTTTCATGTGTCCTCTAAAACGAATACTTCAACGCGAATTGGATCACTCGCGGTCCCGTGGTAGTAGTCGCGATCTGCCCAAAGTTTCCCGAGGTCTTCACGCTCACGGGGTTGGCGAAGTTCACGTTGTTAAACAAATTGAAGAACTCGGCTCGGAACTCCAGTTTTTGGCCTTCGATGACCGGAACGAGTTTCATGATGGAGAAGTCTGTGTTGATCTCTTTCGGTCCTCGAATGATGTTGCGCCCCAGAGTGCCGAAATCAGTCGTGTCCGCCGCCGGGGGCACAAAGGCAGTCGTGTCGAAATAGGGTGGCTCATTGCCGATCCCCAATCGGTCGACCACGTTCCCACTCTTGATCGCAGATGCCACCGTCCGGCCTGGTGCCAGGTCGGCTTGGGTCAACGCAAACAGCGAGTCCGAACCCAGGACGGAGAACGGAACACCGGATTGCAACGTTACGATTCCCGATACGCTCCAGGAATTCACCAGTTTTTTCCCGAAAGCCGAACTACCGCGATAGAGGTCCGGAAGGTTATATAAGTAACTCCCGACAAAGCGCTGCCGACGGTCGAAATCCGACGTGCCATAGTTGTGCGCTTGATTGACCATGTCACCCGGGAGCAGTGTGATATCGCTGACGTCACTCCCCGAGTAGTCGTCAATGGAGTGCGACCAGGTGTAGCTGAGCCGCATTTGCAAACCATGGGAGAAGCGTTTGTCGACAGTTGCCTGGAAAGAGTTGTAATTGGAGTTAGAGTTGCTCTCCATCAGATAGGCGCCCAATCCGGGGGCAGGCAGATCGCCGAAACCGGGGAAGAGCGGTCCGCCCAAGCTTCCCAACGCAGGCACTCCAGCGAATGAAGGACCGAACGCCTGGTTGAAGGAGAATAAGCGCGGATACTTGCGTCCTAGTGTGCCGACATAGCCCAGGTCCAACATCCAGTTATTGGCGAAGCTGGTCTGTACTCCAAGATTGAAGGTCTGCACGTAAGGGATGCTCCAATCGTGGATGTCCGGATAGAGCCCGGTAGCCGGAACTGCAGTAATTGAGGGGGCGCCCGCGGGGTTAAACGGCGCCCATGACGTCTGGGGCAGGTACGCTGGATATCCTCCATAGGGGAATATACCGCTATTACTGAGGCTCAGCGGGAAGGCACTCGGTAGGGGAACCTGCACAAATGGATTCTCGTTTGAAGTCTCCAGCGCAGTGGCCATCATTTCGTAGGGCATATTGAACAATTGGCTGTTATAGAGTCGCATGTTCGGCCGGTCAAAGAAGATGCCGTATCCTCCGCGTAGAACAACCTTGCTGTCATTGGTCACCTGGTAGGCAAAGCCAAGTCTTGGCCCGAAATTCTTGCGGTTGGAATTCACCAAGCCGTCGCTGACTTTGGAGAATCCCGGGACGCCTGCGCTCGGAAGCGGCAAGTTTCCGTTTCCAGCCTGGACGAAGCCACCGGTGACCGCAACCCCACAAGTGTCCACGCAGCCCGTCACAATCGGCAGAGGAGTGGTCACAGCCCGCGACGGATCAAAGCCCACAAAGTGGCCCTGCGTCTCGGTGGTGGGACCGAAATAGTCGTAACGCATTCCGAGGTTCAGCGTAAGGCGTGGCGTGACCTTCCAATCGTCCTGGAAGAAAGCCGAAAAATCGTTGGCGCGATTGTGGATGCTGTTGGTACCCGAGCCAATCACGGATACGTCGGCAAGCCCGGCCAGAAAATCTACGAACGGACTGCCCGCCAGTGGGAATGTCGCCGTGGGAATGAAGCCCGCGTACGCGATTTCGCCGTTGGGAAATACATCAAAATAAGGAGCGTCGAGTTCCTGGCGTTTGTATTCACCGCCGAATTTCATGGTGTGCCGGCCCTTGGTCCAGGTCATCATGTCGCTGCCGCTATACATGTTGGTCGCCGCGTACGTGATGCCCAAGGGAGACGGCCCAAGAGTGAACTGGTTCGCAAAGATCATGGTTGGCATTCCGGGGAATAGACCGCTCAACGGAGAACTGGTGCCTAATTGCGCCGAACTGATGGGTTGCGATGGCGTTCCAGGACCGTAGATCGTGCTCCAACCGAATCTGGCTTCATTCACCAAACGGTTCGAGATCACAGAAGAAACACCGAACGAAAGGATGCGCTGGTCAACATCTTCCTCGGTTGGCCATCCGGGCGCCTGGAGCCCGTTGCCGTCGCCAAATTGGTTGTAGAGCGCCTGATTGGTTCGGTTGGCCGCAAAGAAATACTTGGCAAAAAAGCGGTTCGCTTCATTCAGCTTGATATCGAGATTGGTGTTGAACTGGTCTTCCTTGTAAGTGGAGGTGGACGGAATCGTCTCGAGAACTGGATTGAAGTTGGATGGGCAACCGGTAGTGACGCCGGGGATCCCAGGAATCATGTATTGCCCGTTGGGGAGCTTGGCGTTCAGAGCCGTAAAAGCCACGGGATCGACGTATCCCAAAAAAGCGGGGTTGTAACACGCCGAAAGGGTAGCCAGAGACGTGGCATCACGCTGCGACCCCAAACCGGCCGGTATGAATACCGTCGCGAGGGAATTCGTCAGCGAGGTGCCGTTCCTTTCGCGAGTGCCCTGATAGGAGATAAAGAACCAGGCACGATCTTTCAGCAGCGGACCGCCGAGCGTGCCGCCAAACTGGTTGCGGTCGTAGGTGGGGCGCGGCGTAACAAGACCAGTGACTCCGTTTAGAAAGAAGTTGTTCCCATCCAGATGTTTGTTCCGCAGGAATTCATAGGCATCCCCATGGAAACCGTTGGTGCCGGACTTGGTGACCGCAGCCACATTGCCCCCCGCATTGCGTCCTGCTGACGCATCGTACATGCTGGTCTGAACGATGAACTCCTGCAACGAGTCAATCGAGGGGACGGCAAGATTTGGGTTCTCGCCCGTACCGATGGAATTCGCATCCACACCATTGATGATCACGTTGTTGGAGAGCGCGCGCTGTCCGTTCACATAGACCGCTACGTCGCCACGCCCCAGATCGGAGGAGTTCTGGAGGGAGCCCGAGGTTCCAGTCGTCAGAGTCAATAACTGTTGGAAATTACGGGTCGGCAGTGGCAGACCGTTGATCTCCTGCTGTTCAATCACCGAACCGCGGGCAGAGCTTTCCGTCTGCACCTGCGGCGATTCGCCTGTCACCGAAATCGTGCTCGGCGCACCGGCCACTTTGAGCGCAACATCGGTGACCCTGCTTTCGGTGATCCTGACTGTGATACCTTCCAGCTTGATCGATACGAATCCGCTGGCGCTTACTTCGAGCCGATACGCACCAGGGTTAAGCAGGGGAAACTCGTACCGGCCATTCGCGCCGGTGGTGCTCTGGCGCCTCACACCAGAATCGTTCGTCAGCGTGAGGGTTGCGCCCACCACGAGAGCCCCGGTCGGATCTGTCACAAGGCCCACGATTTGCCCGGTGGTGGCTGTCTGCGCTTGCGTCGTCGACACCATGAAACAGAAAATGGTGGCCACCACCAGCAGCGTTGCAAGTTGTCCTATCCGCATAGATTCCTCCTTGTTTCGCAATTACGGCTTCGAAGCCCGGCTCTTCCGGCTGCTGGTGTACAGACGGACAAACTGATCGACTGCCTCTTCGTCACTCACGCCCAGATAGCGCTGAGCACCGAAGAGTTTTTCCACCAGAAAATGGGTAACGAACTGCAGGTATAAACTGACGTACGCGAATCCCGGATTCACGTCACCGGGAAAGGGAATCGGCGCCTTCTGGAACAAAGCAGCTGAATAAGTGCGCAGCCCGCCTGCGACTTCACGATAGCTTTGAATGAAGTGCTTATGGCGGAACTCAACCACGTCCACGTACATAAGCCGCCAGTAGTCCAGGTTCTCTGAGACGAAACGGCCGATGGCCATCCCCAGCTTCTTCAGCGACTCGGCATCCGGGGATTGCATCAAGGGAAGAAGCTCTCTTTGCCGAAGGACCTCCATTCGCTGCTCCATGTGCTGAACCAGTCCGACGAATATGTCTTCCTTGGTCGGATAGTAGATGTATAGCTTGCCGATCGATATGCCGGCCTGATCAGCGATTTCCCGGACGGAGGTACCGTGGAAGCCTTGGCGCGTGAAGAGCCTTTGCGCGGCGCGGTCGATCTTGCGCCTGTTCTTGTCCATCGTATCGGCGGAAAGCTTCGGCATGTATTCCCTCGCATAACCAAAACGAGCGCTCGCTCTTGTTGGGAAGAAGTCTAGGATGCCTCCTTTAGGCTGTCAAGAAAATTTCGTGACAGAAATTTCGTGACCAGGACTTGGCGGGCACGGAACGCGCGGGCTCGGAATCATGGCCGGACAATTTCTGGACTCTCAATGGGCGAATCCGTCCTTCATCCTTGCTGGAAATACCTGCGCGGGCGTTGGCATTCTGTTGATCGGGAAGTCGCCCGCCCGGAAGCGGACCTGTTCATGGTGGCGTGTCGGAAGATCGGGGGATGATGTTCGCTGTGGATGGCAACCGCGATGGCAGCGGACCGGAACGCTGATACTGCTGATCCCCGTCCCGTGACACCCCGGTCCAGAACATCCAAATGTCCGCAAACGCCTGAATCTAAAGCTTCGAAAACCTCGAACTCCCACGAACGACATCTCTCTTCACGTAACAATGGCCGAGGATCACCTATCTACGTGATGGATGTCACGAGGTGTCGGTGATGGGTGAAATCCCGATGACCCCGGATCGCTATGCGCGATTTGGCCCAAACTGGAGCGGCGTCGCAGGCTGCGACGCGATCCTATCCCATTTAGTATCAGCTGCTTACCTCCGGTAACTCGCGTGGCTCCGAAAGTGCACTCCTACTCGTGTACTGGGGGAGAAATATGGCTGCGGCTGCAAGCGCAAAACCTGGCAAATCGGTGGCCCGCAAGATCTGGGAAACCGCTGCCTCGATCAAAACCGGCGTTGTTCTTCTTATTCTGGTCGTGATCTTAGCGGCCGCTGGCACGGTCATCTTGCAGCGTCCCATGACCGATCCGGACGACATGCAGCGCGCGTATTCTCCTCAGGTTCTGAAACTGCTCGATGCTACCGGCTTGACCGACGTATTTCACGCCTGGTGGTTCCTCGGCCTGATGGCCCTGGTCAGCCTTTGCATCATCGCGGCCTCCATCGAGCGCTTCCCCAACGCATGGCGTTATTACTCGCGTCCCTACAAGTATCCCGATGCCAGCTTCCGGCGCGCTCTGCACCCGCAGAAATCGATTGCGGTTCAGGATGAAGAGACCGGTCTGGTAGCTGCGGAGCGCGCACTGCACTCGCTCGGCCTCAAGCCCGAACGCGTGGTGCGTGAAGATCACTTCGGAATTTTCGCCGAGCGTCACCGCATTTCCGAGATGGCCGTTTACATCGTGCATGCCAGCCTGTTGCTGATTTTCTTTGGTTGGATCATCGATGGCGTCTACGGCTGGCGTGGATCGCTGAGCCTCAATGAAGGTCAGACAACGAACACCGTCGAATTGCGTGGCGGTGGAACGCGCGTGCTGCCTTTCGCAATCCGCTGCGATGCCGCGGGCCAGCAGAACTATCAGGACGGCACTCCCAAGAAGTGGTGGTCGCAACTGGCGATCGTGGAAGGCGGCAAAGATGTAAAGGCAAAAGAAATCGTCGTCAACGATCCTTTGCTCTACAGCGGCGTGCGTTTCTACCAGGCCAGCTACGGAGATAGCGGCAAGCCGGAAAAACTGGTGTTCACAGCAACACGCAACACCGCTTTCAAGGCCGAGGTCTCTGGATCCTCGAATAAGTTTAGTGCGGCGACTGCGCCTTCCGGAGCGCCACAGGAAATCACTCTCGCTCCGGCTGCCACAGCCGATCTCGACGCCAATACCACGGTGCGCTTCGCCGAATTTTTCTCCGACTATGCGGTACGGGACGGGCAGGTCTATAAGCGCTCGAACGATCTGGGGAGTCCAGCGGCGCATCTGATCGTGACGGCCAAGTCGAGCGGCGAGAGCTTCGACGTATGGTTCCCCGCGCTTGAAGAAGTCGCCGACAATTCCAAGGCTCCCTATCTTCTCGAAGCAAAAGATCTGAAGATGACACACTTCACCGGTCTCGAGGTCTCGCACGAACCCGGGCAGTGGGGGGTGTGGGCAGGTGTAGTGCTCATGGGCGTTGGACTCGCCTTCGTTTTCTATGTAGTGCACATGCGTTTCTGGGCAGTGCCGGTCCGCAATCAGGAGACCGGTCAAGTTTGCCTTTGGATCGGTGGCAGCACCAATCGCAACCGCGACGTGTTCGAGCAGCGGTTCGACGAGTTGGTTGCCGCCGTGGAGAAAGAACTGAATCCCATTCCTACACCCGCTCCCAGTGAGCATATCGCGACGGCCGCGTCACGCTAACCGGCCGCAACGGAGGATCTACCAATGTCGCAAGCAAAAACGGAACAGCAGCAGCCACCGGCAGCAACGGGCACGACCCTGATCGTGTTCGTCGGACTGGCTATCGCATTTCTGTTGTTCATGGCGTTTCTGAATGTGGTCAAAAGCGGCAATCTGCTGAACGAATCCAACCTGCTGTTTGCGGCTCTGATTTTTTACGCCGGTGCAGGCGCTCTCTATCTCGGATTCGGTGTCACCGGAACAGAGTCCTATGTGAAGTTCGCATCTCTCGTAACCTGGGCCGGACTGCTCGCCAACACCGGCGCCGTTGCCCATCGCTGGCACGAGGCCGGACACCCGCCCTTTGCGAGTGTCTATGAGATGTTGTTGAGTTTCGTGTGGACGCTCGCCGTGCTCACGCTGATTGCGGAAAAGAAATATCACGTGAAGGTCATCGGCACCGTCACCATGCCGGTCGCGATTGTCGGCGTCGTGCTGATGCAGTTATTGCGGACTGAAGTCCACCCCTTGGTTCCAGCCCTGCAGTCCACATGGCTACATGTGCATGTAACGCTCGCCATGCTGGCTTACGCGGCATGCGCCTTGAGCTTCGCTTTAGCCATGATGTTCCTGATTCAGGACGACATGAAGACTGAAACCTTTCTCGCCGTCACCAGCGCAAGTTGCGCAGCCATTTATGCCAGCATCGTGCTGACCCGCTTCGAAAAATGGGGAGGCTTGAGCCTGGTCGCCTGGAACGTGGATGAAAAGCGGGAAGTTTTTCTGGCGAAGGGTGTACGCCTCTTCGTCACCGTCCCTGACCTCGGATGGCTCATGCTGCTCGCATTCATCGTCATTGTGGTGCCGCTGGCTTTGTACGGAGTGGCGCGCTGGCAGAAAAATGCCGGCTTTCTGGCGATCGCAAATCGCGCGGTATTCGTCAGCATTCTGCTTCAGATCATGACTCTGGTGTTGTTTCTCCTGCGGGCGCGCGAGGGCAGCTATCCGTCGCTCGACGCAGAAGGCTTGTTCACCACCAGCCTTGCTGCCAGCCCGTTCATTCTGTCGGCGCTGGTCGGAAGCATTTTCATCTCGCTGCTTTATCTTCTTCTGTTGTGGCGGCGCGCCGATCTCGAACGCTTGCTGCCCACGGCCGACGCCCTGGACCGCATCACCTACAAAACGATCTGCCTCGCCTTCCCGTTGCTCACACTGATGATCGCCGCGGGCGCTTATTGGGCAAACCAGACCTGGGGTTCTTACTGGAACTGGGATCCGAAGGAGACGTGGGCTGCGATCACATGGCTGGTGTATGCGGGCTATCTGCACATGAGGATTACGCGCGGCTGGCGGGGACGCCGGGCCGCGTACTTCGCGATTCTGGGATTCGGAGTCGTAATGTTTACGTTCTTCGGAGTGACTTACCTGCTGCCCGGATTGCATGCATATGCCTGATATCCGCGGTCAGCAAGCACGGTTGATCTGACCCTCAGTGCAAGAGCTTCGGGCCGCGCAACAGCCATACTCGCTGCAGGCGAGCCAGAGGAGAAAATACGATGTCTTCGATGCGCGTGAACTGGCAACTGAAGGCCCTTTGGCCGGTGGCCGTCGTTTTGCTGAATGGCATGCTCCTTTTCTTGCTGGCAACTCTTTCCCTACAGGACACCGAGCGGCATCGCCTCTTGATGATTGCGGGTTCCGGAGCAGTGGCAATCTGCGGAGTCATCATCGTTGTCCTCGTCACCACGATCCAGAAACCGGTGGTCGAACTGCAGGAGCAGATGGAGCGCGTAGGACAAGGTGATCTGGCTGCCTCAGTGAGCTTTGCCAAGAGAAATGACGAGATCGGCGACCTGGGGCGGAATTTCAACCTCATGGTGAAGCAGTTGCGCGAAAGCCGGGAAGAAATCGAACTGTTGCATCGCACGCAGATGTCGCGCGCCGAGCACTTTGCAACTCTTGGCGAACTGGCCACCGGATTGGCCCATGAGATTCGGAATCCGCTGGCAGGAATCGCCGGCGTAATTGAAATCGTCGGCCGCGACCTGCCCGCAACAAGTCCCGCCAAAGCTGTCGTGAAAGAAGTCCGCGAAGAGATCAACCAGATCAACCGGATCTTGACCGACCTGCTGGGAACGGCCCGGCCGCGCGCTTCGGAGATGCGATCGAGCGACCTGAATACGACAGTCGAGCACGCTGTGATGCTGGTGCGGCAACAGGTGCTCTCCAAGCCGATCAAGATCGAGTTCACGCCCTCCCAGGATCTGCTCGAAGTGGAACACGACAGCGACCAGGTGCATCAGGTGCTGCTCAATCTCCTGCTCAATTCCGTGCAGGCAATCCAAGGCACGGGCATGGTTCAGGTTGCCGTATTTGCACGCGACAACGGAGACGAGAGCGTGATCACGGTGTCGGACACGGGTCGTGGCATCCCGGCGGAGCACCTCCCAAACATCTTCCGGCCGTTTTACACGACCAAGGGAAACGGAACCGGCCTCGGGCTATCTCTGGCACGGCGCATCGTTGAAGAACACCACGGACGCATCGAAGTTGCCAGCAGTTCCGGCAAGGGCACAACCTTCTCGGTCACGCTGCCCTTGCGCCAAGCAGTACACGAACATCTCATCGAGAAGTGAGGTTGACGCGGGCGCGGTCTGTTCGGCGCTCCACTCGCCTGCTACCTGGAGTTCCAATCCGGTTGTCAATCCTGCCGTCGATCACCGGAGAATAGAACAGCTCTCAGCCCATCAGCCTTCAGCTTTCAGTCTCCTTGTCTTAGGGAGCAACCGACTTGACGATAGCTCCTCCTCCTTAATTCTTTTAGGTCGATCTATTAGAATCATCGATTTAGCGGGAATTGCCTTGCAAAATTTTGAACGCGTGAGGGTTAGGGGCAAAATATTGAGCGAGTAGGACTTAGTGATGGAAAGTCGGTAGTTTCCGCCGGGGATGCCCGTAAAATCTTGATTCCAAAGGGTGTATTATACAAAATCCTGATAACACGGCAGTTAGCGGTGATCGTCATACGACAATCAATTATCAAGGAAGTCACGCAATTGCCGCCTGGGCAGCGAATGAGTCCAATCGTCGGAACTGAGATTGGGCTCTCCTTCATCGTAGAGATGCCGGTCGCTATGTCAAGGATTTCGCGAGTCGGTGACCGGGTCAGGCGAAATCTGGTCGATAGGCGATGTCACAACAATATTTGAGGATGGCTTCAACCATCTCGGTGGCGGCAGGCCGCGAGCGCGCAATCAACGAATCCAGTCGCTAGAGGCTGCAGCCGTTTTTCTTCCCGAACGCTAGTAGGCCAATGTCGGTGATGCCAAAATAATTGAAGACGCCTTTGCCGATGTGGCCGTTGCTGGCGCGAGCGGTGAACACGAAGTAATCACAACAGTCGCCTTCGCCCGATGGAAAGGTAAAAGTTACAGTGATGAGTCCATCGACGACTGTGAAATAGCCGGGATACGGGTTGTTATTGGGAATCAGCGTGGCCTCGCCGCTGTGAGGGAAGCCGTAGCTGCCATCGTCGGTCAGAGACATGCAGTACGTGCCATTGTCGCGCTGCGACTGGGTCACAGTCACCGGCCAATCGCCAGTGTAGCTCTGCGCCATGGCAGCGCTGGTCGTGAAAGCGAAGGCTGCAACCACAAAGGCCGTTGCGATGAACCTGATGCGTCTATTCATGTTGCTACCTCGAGATGAGAGTCGAAATTCTCTCGCGCCCTCGAACATAACTGACGAAGGCTCAGCGGTTGTCATGGGAATGTAAAACCGTTGTAAAAACCCCTGAGGACTGGCCCAAATTGTCGAAATAGGCATTTACACGCAATATAGAAAGGCGCCCACTTTGCGGTAGGTTGCGAGTGTTGGGCGGCTGCGTCTAGAGAGCACGTTTTTCCAATCGCCTCAACGAACGGGACTTGTATTCCACACCTTTCCCACAGTTACAGCGCTACTGAACTCTTCCCCTGTCCTCTTGCAAGCCTCACAATGAGATGAGGCAACGCGCACCGACCATGACCTCTTCCGACAATTTCAAGGAAACGCTCAAGCAGCAGGCGGACATCGTCCGGATTGTGGGGGACTACGTCAAGCTGCGGAAGGCGGGGGCGCAGAATTTTTCGGGGCTTTGTCCGTTTCACAGCGAGAAGACGGCGTCGTTTTCGGTGCATGCTACGCGGCAGTTTTATCACTGCTTTGGGTGCGGAGCGTCGGGGGATGTGTTCAGCTTTGTGCAGAAAGTGGAGAACGTTTCTTTTCCTGAGGCGGTTCGGCTGATTGCGCAGAAGCTGGGCGTGCCGATGCCGAAGGTCGCGTTTTCGAGTCCGGCGGAGGCTCGCGACGCGCATTTGCGCGGGGCGCTGCTGGATGTGCACGAGAAGGCTACGGCGTTTTTTCTGCAATGCTTGCGGCGTCCGGAGGGGGCGCATGCGCGGGAGTATTTGAAGGGACGGGGGCTGGACGACGAGACGATTGCGCGGTTTCGGATCGGGTATGCGCCGGACTCGGGGTTTCTGCTGCGGGATGCGCTGCGGCGGGAGTTTGACGAGGAGTTGTTGCGGGAGAGCGGCTTATTCTCCTGGAAGGACAGCGGTCAGCCATCAGCCATCAGCTCCCAGCAAGGCAGGTCGCTGGTCACAGGCGGCACGACGCAAGAGGGTGGCAGTCGGGAGCATGAGATTCCTCGCTCTGCTCGGGATGACAAGGACGATGGGACGAATTCTTCCCTCGCTATCTACTCGAAGTTTCGCAACCGGGTGATGTTTCCGATTGCTAATGATCAGGGGAAGGTGATTGCGTTTACTGGGAGGACGCTTTCTTCGGATGAGAAGGCTGGGCCGAAGTATTTGAATTCTCCGGAAACGAAGATTTATTCGAAGTCGCGAGTGCTGTTCAACCTGGACAACGCCAAGGAAGCGATTCGCAAGCTGGAGTACACGGTGCTGGTCGAAGGGCAGATGGATTGTATTTCGGTGTATGCGGCGGGATTTCACAATGTGGTTGCCAGTTCGGGGACGGCGTTTACTGAGCTACAGACGAAGCTGCTGGGGCGGTTTTCGAAGAACATCATCGTGAATTTTGATCCCGATACGGCAGGGGCGCGGGCTACGGAGCGGACACTGGGGCTGCTGGTGGAGGAGGAATTCAACATCCGCGTACTGACGCTGGAAGCGGGATTTGATCCGGACCTGTTTATTCGACGCAAGGGGAAAGACGCTTATGGAGCCGCACTGAAGAATTCCCAGAAATATTTTGACTATCTGATTGACCGAGCGAGGGCGCAGTTTGGAGTGAAGAGCGCCGAGGGAAAGGTGAAGGCGGTCAACCATCTTCTGCCGCATATTCAGCGCGTGCCTAGCAGGATCGTGCGGGACGAGCTGGCGATGGAAATTTCGCAGAAGTTGGGGATTGATTCGGCGGTGCTGCGGCAGGAGTTGAAACATGCGGCGACTTCGCGGGCGGCTGCGGCGGTAAAGGCTCCGGCGGAGGCTCAGGTGACAGGAGCGGAGCGGGTGCTGATCCGGGCGCTGGCGGCGGCGCGGCAGATGCAGGCGGGGGACGGGCGGAGTTCGGCTCGGGATGGAGCGGAGGAGGAGTTTGATCCGGCGCGGCAGGCGCAGTTTGCACTCACGTCAGAGCGGCTCTATGAAGGGTTGGCCTCGGAATCATTGATGACAGCCCTGCTGGATCCCGAGAGCGAGGGTGTGGATCCGCTGGAGTTGGCTCGCAGCGAGGAGGACCGGCGTTTGTTAGCGTCGATCCTGATGCGCGAGGAAGAGGAGTTGACGGCGGAGACGGTTGAGGGCGCGATCCGAGGGCTGCGGCGGATTACCTTGCGGCGGCGGCTGGACCAGACACAGCGCAGTTTGTCGCGGAGCGGTCTTTCGATGGAGGAAAAGCAGGCGCTTCTGCAGGAAAAGGTGCGGTTGAAGCGGGCCCTGATGGACCCGTCGCTGGCGGAAGCGGCAGGGCGGGCGAGTTAGCAAGACCGTTGCGTCTTGCCCCCGAATTTCACCCTAAGGTTGTCGGTGGGGCAGGGGTCCTTCGACTCCGGGGCAGCTCGCGATGCGAGCCGCTCCTACGCTCAGGATGACAGGACTTTGGAATGGCCGAAGAAGATGGCAGCAGCGGAAGGAAGCAGCTTGGAACCTAATCGACGATCTGACCATCTAAAGAGTTAGCGGGAAAAGAGATACGGGCGGTTTTTGGAGTGCGGCAACCTGGCGGCGTTGTATTGGCAGCATCGGATTCGATGGTGCTATAATTTCAGGGTTTGTGCGCTTTCGCACAGCTCCGTAACAACTCCTACCGTTCGTAAAGTTCGGCGTTCGCCAATCGGCGGGCGTCCTGAGGACAATCTGTTTTGGCACTTGACGACAAGTTCGACGACATAAAAAAGCTGATCGACGCAGGCAAAGAGAAGGGATATCTGACCTATGACCAGGTCAACGACCTAATCCCGCACGATGTGCACTCTCCTGAAGACCTGGAAGATCTGCTAACCACGATCGGAACGCAAGGAATCGACGTACTCGAAAGCTCGAAGGGGCCTTCGACCGATCTGGAAAAAAAATTCGAGGAAGTGGAAGAAGGCGGCGAGGATGTTGAGCTCGACCTCACTCCCGGCGCCCTGGAAAAAACCAATGATCCCGTCCGCATGTATTTGCGCGAGATGGGAACCGTGCCGTTGCTCACGCGCGAGGGCGAAGTGGAAATCGCCAAGCGCATCGAGCGGGGCCAAAACCGCGTTCTGAAGGCGCTTTCGCGCTCTCCGATTGTGATCCGTGAACTCCTTGCCCTGGGCGAGGACCTCGAAAAAGGCGTCCGCTCGATCAAAGAGCTGGTCACCTTTGACGAAGAGGAAATCACCGAAGAGATCGTCGACAAACGCCTGAAGGATTTTCTCGGCAAAATCGGCGCGCTCGACAAGGCATACAAGAAAGTTGCGCCACTGCAGGAAAAGTTTGTTGACGTCAACGCAAAGAAGCGTCCGCGCGATCACCGTCGCTACCGATTCAACCTGGCGCGTGCGGTCGTGCGCACTTCGAAGGCGGTCCGGAATCTTGGGTTCACCAACAACGAACGCAAGCGGCTGATCGAACGCGTCAATCGGACGGTCGATGGCATGCGCTCGCTCGACCGGCAAATCCAGAATCTGGAGAAGCGAGCCGAGGCCACACGCAGCGAAGAGCAGAAGAAGGAATACAAAAAGCAGGCACGGGCAGTTCGCGGAGAGCTCGAAAAGCTCGAGGTTGAAGCGGGCCTGTTGTTCCAGGAGCTCAAGCGCACACAGCGCGAGATCATCCAGGGCGACATGGACGCCGAGCAGGCGAAGAGGGAGTTAATCGAAGCTAACCTTCGACTGGTCGTTTCCATCGCTAAGAAATATACGAATCGCGGACTGCAGTTCCTCGACCTGATTCAGGAAGGCAACATCGGCCTGATGAAGGCGGTCGACAAGTTCGAGTACCGGCGCGGGTATAAGTTTTCGACTTATGCGACGTGGTGGATTCGGCAGGCGATTACTCGCGCGATTGCCGACCAGGCACGTACGATTCGTATCCCGGTGCACATGATCGAAACGATCAACAAGCTGATCCGCACATCGCGGCAACTGGTGCAGGAACTGGGACGCGAACCGACGTCAGAAGAGATTGCCAAGCGGATGGATATTCCGGTGGCGAAGGTGCGCAAGGTGCTGAAGATTGCACAGGAGCCGATCTCACTCGAAACGCCGATCGGCGAAGAGGAGGATTCGCATCTGGGCGACTTCATCGAAGATCGCGGAGTTGTTTCGCCGGCCGATGCAGTGATCAACGTTAATCTCAAGGACCAGACGGGACAGGTTCTGCGCACGCTCACGCCGCGCGAAGAGAAGGTAATCAAGATGCGGTTTGGGCTGGAGGACGGCTCCGAGCACACGCTGGAGGAAGTCGGCCAGTCGTTCGCGGTCACGCGGGAACGCATCCGGCAGATCGAGGCGAAGGCGCTGCGGAAGCTGAGACATCCATCGAGATCGCGAAAGTTGCGAGCGTTCATGGATGGGGTCAGGGACTAAGTCAGAAGTAAGAAGTCAGAATGCAGAAGTGGGGCGCGAGTGATCGCGCCCGTTTTGTTTCTCTACTGCTCTTGGCGGAC
Source organism: Terriglobales bacterium (assembly GCA_049509215.1). Classification (GTDB taxonomy): domain Bacteria; phylum Acidobacteriota; class Terriglobia; order Terriglobales; family Acidobacteriaceae; genus Acidiflorens. The sequence continues at coordinate 17,064 of JBELAC010000014.1, read as the reverse complement.
TCGTTTAGCGCGATAGCCTCGTTCCTCGCCCGTTGCCGAGGGCAGGGTGCCGGCGCTACACTCATGCAGCGGAGCAGCTAGTTAGTAGGATCCTACACCGTTGGCATTGCGGATTCGGAACCAATCGTAGGCGGTTTTGCCTCGGTTCCAAACCACGTCGCAGCGGACTCGCAGGAAGGCCTGCTGAATGCGGCCGATGACCAGCCAATTATCGCGATTGCTGCGGGCGTCGATGCGCTGGGAGCGGCGCTCGGTAATATTGCGCTGCTGGATCTTCTGGTAATCCGGATCATTTTGCGGGTATTGATACCCGTCCTGGGCCACTTCCATTTTGAGCTGATTAGTCTGGGCAATTCTGTTATTGGCGTCGATCGCGCCCGCAAGGACCTCCGACTGCTCGTCGAACCACTCATGGACGACCTGCTCGGTTTCGGCGGGAGTGTGCGTCCTTTTGAATTCGTGGATTGCACTCAATATTTCGTCAATATTGTCAGCGCCCTGGAGAGCGATGACCGGGATGGGGTTGGTGCGAGCGGGAGCATCTTCGTCCGTGAAAACGCGTTTGGCCTTGCTTTTGGGGGCTTCCTTATTTTTCTTGGCGGCGTCGCCAAGGGAGGGGGTAGCCTCGTCGGAACTCTGGGCGCGCATTTGTCCCGCGAACAACAAAATAAGTGTCAGCGCGTACAGGCACTTCCAACGCATACGTCCTCTTGTGGGGGAGATCGCGATAACCGACACTTCCATACTATCGATTGGTGAAGGGGGCCGAATGTTACCTGCGTTGCGAGACGAACGTGCTGGAATGTTTTCGTCTATGTCACAGACTTTCGGCGAGGACGTCAGGCGGGATTTGGCGTCCCGTGGGCGGGGATGTCCGAGGACGCGGTGCTCGTCGATTCGGCAGACAACGAGCATGAAGAGGGCAATTTGGCTACAAACAAAAGGCCGGGCAGAATCGCCCGGCTCCTTCGCACTGAGAAACTGTTCCGATTGCTGGGTTGAGCTGGAGTAGTTTCCCGTTAACCTCGTCTGCTAACTTTTCCCTCTTCCCCTTGCCACTGCCGTTTCGAATCGCCACCCGCTTGCCAGATGGATAGGTCGGGAGCGTTGCTTTACATCACCAGTGCGAGGCTTTCCAGTTCGCGCTCGAGCACAGGCAGAGAGCAACCGGCCATTTCGACTCTGCCGGCGGCATCCATAGCGGCCTGCGGAGAAACGCCATAACCGCGGCCCATCAGGAATACCTGAAGCACTTCGGCGGCCTCGCGTGAATCAGCCAGACCGTTTTGCAACAGGTCATTTCGCAAAGCTGACAACTCCGTGACCGAGAATTTGTCTTTCATGGCCGTCCTCACCTTCGGCATCCCTAGCTCCATTAGAGTCATCGGCAACCAACTTCGTTGCATGCAATTGGAATACCGTAACGTAGGTACCCCACTCGGGAAGATTTTCTGATTCCCTTAGTCACTAGAACCCAATATTTTGCAAAAGGTTGCGAAGAGAGCGAGCCTGGACTGCCGGGGCGGCCGGTGGCGCATATTGTCCAATGCGGAAGGCCAATTTGACACAATGTGACATTTCATCCGGAAATTAGACGCAGATTTTGTTGGTAAGGCGACGGAGCGATTCGTCGATTTCGACCAGTTCGGCCGCGCGGCAAACGGAAAGATCAGAATCAGGCGCCTTTGGTTGCGACCATCAAATTCAAGCTACCTCGATGGTGGCGGCATCAATGAGCATGATGGGGATATCGTCCTGGATGGGGTAGGCGCGGCGGCATTCGGAGCACTTCAGGCTGGCGCCGTTCTGGTGCAGAACGACCGGCTTTTTGCAAACCGGACAAACCAGCAAATCGAGCAGATCCTGGGCAATCATGGCCTGCTCATTGTAGCTCGGGTGACTACTTGGGCAGAGGAAACTTTCACCACGGAGAACACGAGGGCACACGGGTAAGACCTTTCCGGTTTTCGACCCCGCGCCATCATGCGAGAGGGATGCGATAGAATCGCTGGTTCGATTCCAGGACATAGCGAGGTGGAATGACAGCCAGGATTCTTGACGGGACAAAATTGGCGGCTGAGATTCGCGCTGAGGTCGCGACCGAGGTCAAAGGGCTGGCTGGGTCGGGCATACGGCCGGGGCTTGCGGTCGTGCTCGTCGGGCACAACCCGGCGTCGGAAGTTTACGTTCGCGGGAAAGTGAAGAGCTCGCAGGAAGTTGGGCTCTACAGCGAACAGCACTCGCCGGCAGAGACATCCACGACGGGCGAGTTGCTGGCGCTGATTGACTCGCTCAACCGGCGGGATGAGATCGATGGCATCCTTGTGCAGTTACCGCTTCCGGGCCACGTGGATTCCAAGAAGGTACTGCTGGCGGTTGATCCGGCAAAGGATGTTGACGGATTTCACCCCATGAATGTCGGCAATCTCTCCACGCAGCGCCCGGGGCTGGTGCCATGCACTCCGGCAGGAGTGATGGAGATTCTGCGGCGGAGCTCGATTGCCATTGCGGGGCAGGAGGCGGTCGTGGTCGGGCGGAGCGATATTGTAGGTAAGCCGGTTGCGATGCTCCTGTTGAATGAGAATGCCACCGTCACGGTGTGCCATTCCAAGACGCGCGACCTGCCGGGAGTGTGCCGGCGCGCCGACATTCTTGTGGCGGCGATCGGACGCGCGGGGATGGTGACCCGCGAGTTTGTGAAGCCGGGAGCGACGGTGATCGACGTCGGCATTAATAAGGTTACGGAGCGTGGCGAGTTCGACCGCTTCTTTGCCGGGAACGCGAAACGGCTCGAGACTTTCCTGGCGAAGGGATCGACGCTTGTAGGAGATGTGCATCCTTCGGTCGCAGAAGTTGCGGGAGCGATCACGCCGGTGCCTGGCGGCGTCGGCCCGCTCACGATCGCAATGCTGATGGCGAATACGGTCAAGGCGGCGAGACTAAGACGAAGTCTTTCGTGGTAAATTCTTGGCCGAGGTCCCCTTGCTTAAGATCGGCCTGACTGGCGGGATGGCGAGTGGTAAATCGGTCGTGGGCGAGATGTTTGTGAAGCTTGGGGCGCACCTGGTCCAGTCAGACGCGATTGCACATTGGCTCATGGATCCGGGACGGCCCGTTTATGAAGAGGTCGTGCGGAGGTTCGGCAGGGGGATCCTCAATGCCGATGGGACAGTCGACCGTCCCAAGCTTGCGGAAGTGGCGTTCGGAAACGCGGCTGGGAGCGGAGACGCGAGTGCGCCCCGGGTGAAGGAACTGAATGCCATCGTGCATCCGGCGGTGATTGCGCACGAAAATGAATGGATGGCGGATATTGGGGCGCGCGACCCGGAAGCGATCGCCATCGTGGAGGCGGCGCTGATTCTGGAAGCAGGGACGGCCGACCGATTCGATTATCTGGTGGTGGTGACTTGCCATCCGGAGCAGCGGATTGAGCGGCTGGCGAAGCGCCTGGGAATTTCGGAAGAGGCGGCGCGCGCAGAAGTCACGCGGCGTATGGCGGCTCAGATGCCGGATGCAGAAAAGATTAAGGCAGCCGATTTTGTAATTGATAATTCGGGATCGCTGGACGCGAGCGAGGAACAAGTCCGGCAGGTAGTCGCGGCATTGAAGAGCCGCTGAGAGTCACGAAAACGCGTTGCTGCGTAGTGAACACGACGAGCCGCTTTGAATTTGAGTTTTACCTTGCAGCCTCTTAGGGCCCGTAGGATGCACGGCGGCCAGCGATTCCGTGATTCTTGAAGTAAGTCCGACCGGTGCGGAGTCTGCTGGATATACGCCTCCAGTTCCGGCGGGAGCAAAGGCCGGCTTTCCCTGCTACGAGCATCCAGTTTTACCCGACTTGTTCGGGCCGGTGACGAACCCGACCATTACGTGGAAGTATTACGCGAGCGGGGCTGGATCCCTGTGGATGACGCCAAACGCAATCCAGCATATCTGCGACCCGTCGGGGTTCAAGGGAAAATGCGAGGGCGATCCGTGGACTGCCGGGAACGTGAGCACGAACCCCGCCGGTATTCTGAGCGATCTGGGCGTGCAGGGAACGGGGCCGTCGTCGTGCACGCTTGCACAGGTGACGTGGGTGACGCCGGACGGATTTTGGTCCGATCATCCGGGAACTGTCGGGCATGACGGTGGGCCATCGTGGGTTTCGGCGATTGGGGAAACACCGCAATCCTGATCACTTGGGATGACTGGGGCGGATTCTTCGACGACATCAACCCGGTGAAGTATATGAGCCGCAATAACAATGGGACAGGCGGATATCCCGGAACCTGCGTGAGCTGGGTTTGCAATGGCACGCACTACGTTTATGGATTCCGCGTGCCGCTGATCGTCGTCTCGCCTTACACGCCCAGCGGTTATATTTCCGGCGGCGGAATTTACCCGCCGAACTGTCCGTCGTCATACTGTCACGACTTCGGCAGTATTTTGAATTTCATCGAATATGCCTTTGGAACCAATGGGAACTCCATAGGCTCAGTGGGTCCGACACAGTGGCCTTATGCGGATTTCTTCGCACAGGATACGGGCCCCGCGCCGAACAATTTCGGGCTGCACGATTTCTTCAATTTTTCAGGGCAGGCACGGGGTTTCACGCCGATCACCACCGGTATCAAGTATCAGGATAATTGCTTCTTTGATCCGACCGGGCTCGGCTGCTTTTCGAACTATAAGCCGACCGCTGCCGATAGCGATTTGGAGGACGCAGACTAGGCTCAACTTTTGGACGGGTGCTCGACTCTCTTCCAGCGCAGCACCCGCGTCTTTCCCGCTGATTCAAAGAAGTTTTCACCTCCATAAACAATTTTCATAGCAGAAGGTGCGTCGCGCAGACGCGGACGGTGATCTATTGAAGTGCAGAACCAGCGTCTGCGCGGAGCTTGGCATGAATTCCACAAGCCAGCCGGCCACTTGGAGAGTTCTGCTGGCGTTCGGTATCATCTATTTTGTCTGGGGATCGACGTTCCTGGCGATCCGCATAGGCGTGCGCGAGGTTCCGCCGTTTCTGCTGGCGGGAATGCGGTTTCTGGTAGCGGGCGCAGCTCTGTATGCGTGGATGCGAGCAAAAGGAACGGTTTCGCCGACGCGGCGGGAGTGGATGTCTGTCTCGATCGTTTCTCTGTTGATTTTTGTGTGCGATTACGGCCTGCTGTTCTGGGCAGAGCAGCGTGTGCCCTCGGGGATGGCAGCCGTGATGATGGCGACGATTCCCGTTTTCATGGCGCTGTCGGAAATCGTTTTCCTCGGGACACAGAGGTTCACGTTCCGCCTGGCATTCGCGCTGCTGGTGGGAATTGGTGGGGTCGCGGTGCTGGTAAGCCGATCAGTGGGTCTGAGAGAGGCTCCGATCAGTACGGCCGGAGCGGGCGCGTTAGTCATCGCCGCGGTCAGTTGGTCAATGGCGGCGGTGCTGATGCGCAAGTTGCCGCTGCCGGCTGCAAAGGCGATGAGCTCGGGGGCGCAGATGCTTGCGGGCGGCGGCCTGCTATTGCTCACTTCACTTGGGCTGGGTGAGTTTCGCGGATTTCACCTGCAATCGGTCTCGCTGGAAGCTTGGCTGGCACTTGCCTATCTGATCATTGCAGGATCCATCGTTGGTTTCACCGCGTATGTTTGGTTGCTGTACCATGAATCGCCGACCAAAGTGGGGACCTATGCGTACGTCAATCCGGTTGTGGCGGTTGCGGTGGGATATCTGCTGGGCGGCGAGCTAATCGGCCCGCGAACATTGCTCGGTACGTTGTTGGTGCTGGTGAGTGTGATTGTGATTACTACAACTCCAGCGAAAAAGACTTCGTTGGTACCGGCCGTTGAAACCGCGGATTGACCGGAACCACGCCAGCGGATGCACTTTCTGCTATCGAGTGCTTGGCCCGAGTTTGAGCCCGGACCAGCCCAGTGCTGCGCGGGAGTTGATGTCTAGGGCATTTCCTGACTTGCTTCGCGCTTCCGGGAGGGGTAACATGCATCCCCACAGTAGTCTTACTCCTCAATTAACCCGCCACGCCGTGCTCGCTTCTGGAGGTCGAAAATGAAATCACCGGCTTCGCTGATCGTGACTTTACTGATTCTAGCTTCGCTAACCGCAACCCTCGCACTGGCCCAGACTTATAACTTGCCGATCCAGCACGTGATCGTCGTGGTGCAGGAAAACCGGACATCGACCAACTTGTTCGGACAGGATACTGCGCTGGTTGCCAATGGATTTCACCTGGTGACGAGCGGAGCGTGCGGAACGCAGACAATTTCTTTTGCCCCGTACCAGCTCGACGCCTGCTTTGATGCCTCACATGCGCACACCGCGTGGGAAACCGCTTACGACACAGGAAAGATGGATGGATTCTGCCAGATACCGTCGGGCGTATCTGGATGCAATGCGCAGCAGCAGCAGGGGATTCCGAGTTGCCTGGTGAATGGAGTGGCAACGCCGTGTCCGCAATATACGACGGTCAACGCATCCCAGCTCGGAACCTATTATCAGCTCGCGCAGAGCGGCGGTTTTGCCAACTACATGTTCCAGACGAACCAGGGGCCGAGCTTTCCGGCGCACCAGTTCCTGTTTTCGGGAACATCGGAGCCGATCGCACCGACGACAACTGATTACAGGTTTTTCGTCGCGGAAAATGCGACCTTCCCAAAGACTGACAAGGACAAGCACTATGGCTGCCTGGCCGATGTCGGGACTTACATGAACCAGGTGAATCCCACGACGGGCGCCGAGGTCAAGGGTTACAAACCGACCTACGTAGCAGCGGCCGACCAGACGGCGGGCTATCCGTGCTACGAGCACCGCACGATGGTTGACGTGTTGAACAGCACAACTCCCAACATTTCGTGGAAGTATTACTCCCCCGGCCAAAACCCGCCAAGCGATGGCTCCCTGTGGAACGCACCGAATGCGATATTCGACATCTGCGTGCCGAGCGGCAGCACGACGAACGGCACCAGCACGTGCACGGGGTCGGTTTATGCGACAAACGTCGTCAACGATCTGCAACTATTTACGGATTTGGGGGCCAATCCCGGGCAGCCGCAATGTACGTTGCCCCAAGTCAGTTGGGTGATTCCGGACGGCAACTGGTCGGATCACCCGGGGACTGTTGGGCACGATGGTGGACCGTCATGGGTAGCAGCGATCGTCAATGCGGTTGGCGGCTATAACAATGACGGGTCGGCGCTGACGACTTCATGCGGATATTGGGCGAACACCGTGATTCTAACCACCTGGGATGACTGGGGTGGCTACTATGACGATATCAACTCGGTAGCCATAATGAGCGCGGCGAACGGGCCGGGCGTTGGCGGGTATCCGGGCACGAAGAACGGTACCTACTACGTTTATGGGTACCGCGTGCCGCTGCTGGTCACTTCGACGTTCGCCAAGCCCAATTACGTTTCGGGAGCGAATGTTTATCCTCCGGTGTGTCCGAATTCTTATTGTCACGACTTTGGCAGCATCCTGAATTTCGTCGAGTATGCTTTCGGCTCGGGCGGGACTTCGCTGGGAGAAATTGGATACTCCAACTGGCACTATGCCGACCACTATGCCCAGGACAGAGGGAAGGCTCCGAACAACTATTCGCTTTACGATTTTTTCAATTTCAAAACAAAGAGTCCATTCACAATGATCACCGGAGCCAAGTACGACACAAGTTGCTTTCTGTCGCCGACGGCGGCGCTGGGATGCTTCCCGGGATATCCGAAGCCTCCCGATAATGACGCGGAGGATGGAGATGTGAATTGAGCATCTCGAATTTTCGGGGAGCTGAGGCTTTTTTCGCCGCTCCTGCGATTTCCCGTTCTTGACATTGCCCACGGCTTGCAAGCCGTGGGCAAGGATCAGATTCGGAAGCCAAGCCCCGTAGGGGCGAAAGATCGTTACACCCTCAACTCCACCACCGTGGCCCCGCCCCCGCCCTCATTCAACGGCGGTTCCGTCACTGACTCCACGTGCGGATGCTCCTGCAAATACTGCCGCAGCGCCTTCCGCAAAATCCCCATCCCGCTCCCGTGTACAATCCGCACGCGCGGCATTCCCGCGAGAAACGCGCGGTCCACGAACTTCTCAACTTCGCTCGTAGCTTCGTCAACCGTCTTTCCAATCACGTTAATCTCGCTAGCCGTCGCGTCTCCCGCGTCCCGATTCAGCGATACCTTGATCCCCCGCGCCCGCGCCGCCTCCAACGGAGAATCCGCCACTCGCGACACCACCTCCGCGATGTCCTCTCGCGCAATGCGCATCTTCATCGACCCGATTTCGACATCGAAGTGATTGTCGCCAACCTTCTTCTTGACCACCGCCGCCCGTCCCATTGACTTGAGCTTCACCGTGTCGCCCTCGGAAACATGTTTCACGACAGAAGGCTGCGCATGCGGGTCGCCTCGATCCGCCCCAGTCGCATGCGCCACCACGGCCGAATCGAACTGTTCCCGAAATTCCCGCCGCTGCTTGGCAATCCGCCGCTCCGCGTCCTTCGACAGCTTCTGCTGCGCCGCCCGGTCCTGAACCGCATTCACCGCCTCGCGCGCGTGATACTCGAAATCGCGGAACAGCGTTTCCAGCTTCTTCTCCATCTCTCGAATCTTCGCTTGCTGTTCCGTGCGTCCCTCGTTCGCGAGCTTCGATTTCTCGCGCTCCAACTCCTGCTCGCGCGTCTTCATCCGCGCCCGCTCGTCTTCCAGCGTGCGCAATTCCGAATGCAGCTTGTCGAGAAACCGCGCCACGTCCTGCGTCTGCGACCCCAACCGTCCCTGCGCCGAAGAAATAATCGCCGGATTCAATCCCAGCCGCCGCGCGATGTTGATTCCCGCCGAAGCTCCCGGCACGCCGATCTTGAGTTCATAAGTCGGCTGCAGTGTCGCCTCGTCAAATCCGACCGACGCATTCACGACTCCTGCCGTGTTCGCCCCATACACCTTCAGCGAAGTGTGGTGCGTCGAAATCACGATCATGCATCCAACTTCGCGAAAGTGCTCGGCAATCGCCACCGCCAGCGCCGCGCCTTCTTCCGGATCGGTAGCAGACCCGAGCTCGTCCAGCAGCACCAGCGAATCCGCCGTCGCCGTGCGCGAAATGAAATCAATATTGGTGACGTGCGCCGAAAACGTAGAAAGATTCTGTTCGATCGACTGGTAATCGCCAATGTCCGCCAGAATCGCATCGAACACCGGCATGTCCGCGCGATCCGCCGGAACCGGCATCCCCGACTGCGCCATGAGTGCCAGCAATCCAAGCGTCTTCAATGTGACGGTCTTGCCGCCAGTATTCGGCCCCGTTATAACCAGCTGCCGCCGCTCGCCCTCCAGCTCAATCGACACGGGAACAATCGCCGCATTCTTGAGTTTCAAATTTCGCTCCAGCAGCGGATGCCGCGCCCGATGCAGAATGAGCGCTGACCGTAGTGCCGGCGTCCCCGCCTCCGATAGCTTCACCTCCACGCAGTTGTAATCCTCCGCAAACCGCGCCTTGGCAAACTGCAGCTCCAATTCGGCAAGTACATCGGCCGCCGCCAGAATCGCCGCCGCATTCTCGCCAATCTGCCGCGTCATCTCCAGCAGAATCCGGTGCACCTCCGCCATCTCTTCGTCGATCAGCCGCACCAGCTCGTTATTCTGCTCAATCGTCTCCAGCGGCTCGACAAACACCGTCTGCCCGCTCGACGACGCCCCATGCACCACGCCCTGCACGCGCCGCTTCTGCTCCACCTTCACCGGAATCACAAACCGCTCGCCGCGAATCGTGATCAGCTCATCCTGAACTGTCCCGCCCTCGGCCAGTTTTCGCAGGTGTCCGCGCAGCGATTCCTGAATCTGCCGCTTCTGTTTCTCAACCTCGCGCCGAATCCGGCTCAGCTCCGGAGACGCTTTGTCGTCCAGCGTCCCATCCGGCAAAATCTTGTTGCGGAAGGCGCGCAGAAAGCAGCTGAAATCGCCAATTCCCGAAGAAAGCGCATTCACCGCCTTCCATTCCGTTCGCATCGCCGCCGGAGGCTGCCGCACAATCTCCGTCCACTCCGACGCGCGATCCGCCACCAGCACGACGTCACGAATCTCGGTCGTCTCGAGCGCCGCCCCGCTGATCCGCGACTTTTCGAGCAGTCGGTCAACCTCGGGAAGCCCCGCGAACTCAAACCGCCCGCCCACTCGCCGGTACTCTCGGATCTCGGAAGTCAGGGTTTGCTGATTTTCAATCCACCCGCGCTCGAGCGATGCTCGCAACTCCTCCACCCGCCGCTTCCCGAGCGGCGAAGACGCATATCCCCCCAACAACTCGCGCAAAGTTTCAAACTCCAGCAGTCGCGCGCTCGAGTGCTGCATCGGATTGGGCACAAATGTCATGGCCCTTCGATGGTACAACGAGCAGGGATCAAGATGATTGTGTGGCGCGGACCCGACCTGAGCGGAGTCGAAGGAGCCCTCGTCCGCGTAAAGCGGACCACGTCGATGACCGAAGCTCCGCACGCGTCCTTCATTTCGCGCATACACTCTGGTTACTTGCCTCCTGCCCGGCTTCGCGCTGCAATAGAGATCGAACAACCGCGGAGCAACCCATGCGCCTTTTCGGATTTCTCGGCACCCTCATCACCGTCGCCATCGGTATGTACATCTACTCGCTGCAGGTCAAGACGCTCGAGCCTACAGCCACCGGCACTCCCGAAGAAGCCGCGCTCATCACCGGCGTTAAGAGCGACCTCATTGCCATCGGCAGCGCTGAGCGGGGATTCATCGCCAGCCAGGGCAAATACGCTTCGCTCGACGAGCTGCGCTCCGGCAACTACATCACCATCAAGTCCGACCGCCCTCCATATATCTACGACGTCGAAACTTCCGCCAGCAACTTCCGAGCCACCGCAACCCGCACCACCAAGGGCGCACCCGCCCAACTCTGGATCACCGACTCCATGCAAATCCAGGCTTCGGACTAAACTTTTGCACTTTTGTTCCTGAATTCAGCATCTTCACGTTTCTCGAATTCAGCAACTTCGCCAATCTACTATCGCCGCTCGTGTTTTGCGTTGACACTCACCCCGTAAGCCGCTACTCTCGCCTGTCGAGGCGGGGATCGCCTGCATGTCACGCGACATCATCATTCCCCCGAGAGTCCTCGCCGCGTCCAGCGGACCAGTTCGATCAGCCCGCAAACCATCACTCATAACAGCACTCATGAGGTCTGACTCGCTATGAATATTCGCAAGCACTCTTATGCTCGGAATTTGTTTCTCCTGATTGCGGCGCTCGCTGTCGTTACTTCGATTGCCTCCGCCCAGGTGACCCTCACCCAGCTCAGCCAGGACACTTTTACCGACGGCGCCAGCCAGCACGCCTCCGAGGTCGAACCCGGAGCCTATGCTTGGGGATCGACCATCGTCACCGCTTTCCAAGTCGCCCGCATTTATAGCGGCGGCGGGGCCGACATCGGATTCGCTACTTCAACCGACAGCGGCGCAACTTGGACCAATGGCTATCTGCCCGGTCTTACGATTTACGAAGGCAATGGCCTTAACGACGCGGCCAGCGACGCTTCCGTCGCCTATGATGCCCTCCATAACACCTGGTTGATCTCCGTCCTCCCGATCGGCAACAACACCGCCGTTTCCGTGAGCCGTTCAACCGATGGCATCAACTGGCAGAATCCGGTTCCCGTGACGACTCTTGGCTCGCCCGACAAGAACTGGATCGTCTGCGACAACACCGCTACCAGCAAGTTTTACGGCCACTGTTACTCCGAATGGGACGACACCGATCAAGGCGATCTGATTGAGATGAGTACCTCGACCGATGGTGGTCTGACCTGGAGCAAGGAGATGCACACCCTCGCCGATGACTACGGCATTGGCGGAGTTCCGGTCGTGCGTCCGAATGGCACGGTGGTAGTCCCCATCAACGGCTTCAACGGCGATGTCGTTGCCTTTACTTCAGCAAATGGCGGTAAGAGTTGGGGCGCCGCAGTTAACGTCTCCAGCGACACGACTCACAATGAAGCCGGCAACCTGCGCAGCGCCGGACTGGTTTCATCCGCCATCGACGCGAAAGGCAATGTCTATGTGGCATGGTCCGATTGCCGCTATCGCACCAGTTGCGCCGAGAATGACATCGTCTACAGCACATCCTCGAACGGCAAGAAGTGGAGCGCTGTGCAGCGCGTTCCCATCGATCCCACCACCAGCACCGTTGATCACTTCATTACCGGACTGGCCGTTGATCCAACCACCTCAGGTGCCAAGGCTCACGTAGCCCTGGCCTACTACTATTACCCGGTATCCAATTGCGGTAACGCTTGCCAGCTTTACGCCGGATTCATCCAGTCTTCGACCGCAGGAAAAACGTGGAGCAATGCCGAAACCCTCTCCGGGCCAATGAAGCTCACCTGGCTGCCCAATACTTTTTCCGGATACATGGTTGCCGACTACATTTCCGTAGCTTTCGTGGGCGGCAAGGCGTTTCCGATATTCGCCTCTGCCGGGCCGAATTCAGGCACTCTTCTGGACGAGGCGATGTTCACCACCGCAACCGGTCAAGACGCATCGCGCCCTGAAGAGGAATTTCTGACCGCCGAAGGCGATCAACCGATCCCAGGAGCCCATTCCGACCACGGTCCGCGCGAGTTCCTTGACCAGGAAGACAGAATCCCTGTCTCTGGCCAGCGTCCTCCCGAGCGGGACTAGCACTGGGTCGTAGAAGCGAAGTGGACGCGGTGAAGTAGAAGTAGTGAAGACAACAAGCATGGGGCGCCGAGCCTCACGTTTTGTCGTAGTTTGATTTCGGCCGCCAGCAAGGCTGGCGGCCTTCGTAGCCGCATGAAAAGATCCAAACTGCCTGCGCCACCGTGGAAGAGCGGTCCTTTAGGGCCGCGTGGGCCGCGCATCTTTAACAGGGCTTTTAGCCCCGTTAATCAAAGCTCGTGCCTACGGCGCGCCTGAAGGCGCGCCCTTTCAAAGCCTCCTAACTTGGGCTGCCGTGCACGCCGGGTCCGGTTGCTCCTCGACGGGGCAGAGAGATAGTATTTAGTCAGGTCTTATCCTCATGTATACGGACTTTACGGCAACTGACCGCTGGACGAAGAAACGGGTACACGTCCTCTACCAGGCCTTGGTTGTGGCCATTGCCACGCGCCATGCCGATGCAGTGGACATCAAATTCCTGGTGGACGGCCGGCCGGTCTGGGTTGCCCTGCCCCACCCCGCTTGGGTTGAGTACAGGGAACGCAGCGGGCAGACGATCACAGACTCGCTGGCGAAGGAGATCGCGGGGCACTTCCTGAAAACGGCGCTGGAATCGGGAGAAGGTCTGGGCCGGGAGATGTATTCGCTGACCGTAGACGAAACGCTCAAGCACCTGGACGCGATCGCGGCGGAGCTAGAACCCGCGGTAGCTGCCGCCCGCTAACCAACCGCCCGGTTGGATATGCCGGCAAACCGACCTCTCAGATTTTCCCATCACAGTGATTTGTGATCTTTGACACATTCCAGTTCTACGGCCGATGGGGATAATCGTCCGACCAACGCCGCCAGGACCTCGGCACTTGGAAGTGCCCTCGAAATGAGGGACAATATAATTCCGTCCTCGGGGTCTGCGCGGACTCTCTTCGGTCGCCCGCCTCGTCTATGTGCCCGATGACTGTTCTTTTCGGGTGCAGTCTTGCAGAGCTTGTTCTTCTCATGGAGAAAGAATACTTATGGCCAGCCATACGTTGGATGCGGAAACAGTGACTGATTTAAACGGCGGAAAAAAGCACAAGTTCCTGTTGGCGTGGGTTGAAGGGCTGGCGGAACTGTGCAGGCCGGACCGAGTTCACTGGTGTGACGGCTCCGACGACGAGTATCAGGCTATGATCCGGCTGATGGTGCTGGCCGGGACGGCCATCCCGCTGAATGAAGAGAAGCGGCCGAACAGCATCCTGGTGCGCTCCAGCCCAGCCGATGTGGCTCGCGTCGAGGAACGGACATTTATCTGTGCGCGCAGCAAGGAAGAAGCCGGTCCGACCAACAACTGGGAAGATCCGGCCAAGATGAAGGCGAGGCTGACTGAACTTTACGCCGGCTCGATGTCGGGGCGAACGATGTACGTGATCCCCTACAGCATGGGGCCAATCGGGTCGCCGATCGCCAACATCGGAGTGGAACTCACCGACTCGCCCTATGTAGTCGCGAACATGCACATCATGGCACGGGTCGGCACGCGGGTGCTCGACGTTCTTGGAACGGATGGTGAGTTTGTCCGGGGATTGCACTCCGTCGGTGCACCCCTCAGCCAGAATGAACAAGACGCGGCCTGGCCGAATAACGCGCAAGAAAAGTACATCTGTCATTTTCCGGAAACACGGGAAATCTGGTCATACGGCTCGGGCTACGGCGGGAATGCATTGCTGGGAAAGAAGTGCCACGCCCTGCGAATTGCCTCGGTGCAAGCTCGCGACGAAGGATGGCTGGCTGAGCACATGCTCATCCTCAAGATGACGAGCCCTTCCGGCCAGGTTAAGTACATCACGGGCGCCTTCCCTTCGGCTTGTGGCAAGACGAATCTTGCCATGATGATCCCGACGATCCCGGGATGGAAGGTGGAGACTGTGGGCGATGACATCGCCTGGATGAAGTTCGGCGCGGATGGCCGGCTGTACGCGATCAATCCGGAATATGGCTTTTTCGGCGTCGCTCCGGGTACGAGCGCGAAGTCGAACAAGAACGCCATGCTGACAATCGCCAAGAACTCTATCTTCACCAATTGCGCGATCACGCCGGATCGCGACATCTGGTGGGAAGGCATGACGGACGAGAAACCGGAGGAATTGCTGGACTGGCTGCGCCGGCCGTGGACGCCGCATTCACTGCGCAAGGCCGCGCATCCGAATGCGAGATTTACCACGCCGGCACGGCAGTGCCCGGTGGTCGCCGACGAGTGGGAAGACCCGAGAGGCGTTCCGATTGACGCGATCCTGTTCGGTGGCCGCAGGGCTGGCGTTGTGCCGCTCGTCACCGAAGCCTTCAACTGGCAGCATGGAACGTTTTTGGGCGCCACGGTGAGCAGTGAAACTACCGCGGCCGCATCGGGGCAGGTCGGCCAGCTTCGGCGCGATCCGATGGCGATGCTTCCCTTCTGCGGATATAACATGGGCGATTATTTCGCACACTATCTGAAGATCGGAGAGCATGCCGGCGCACAACTCCCCAGGATTTACTACGTCAACTGGTTCCGGACCAATGATGATGGGAAGTTCCTGTGGCCTGGTTATGGCGAGAACAGCCGCATCCTGAAATGGGTCTTTGAACGCTGCGAAGGCACGGCCCACGCGATCGAAACTGCGATTGGGATGCTGCCGAAGCCTGCCGACCTCGATACGAAGGGGCTGGATGTTCGCGAAGAAGATCTCTGGACGCTGCTCAGCGTCGATATTGATGGATGGCTGGCGGAGATTCCGCTCATTCGCGAACATTTTGCCAAGTTCGGGACTCACCTGCCCGAGGGCCTGAATCGAGAACTTGAGGAACTGGACCACCGGCT
Source organism: Terriglobales bacterium (assembly GCA_049509215.1). Classification (GTDB taxonomy): domain Bacteria; phylum Acidobacteriota; class Terriglobia; order Terriglobales; family Acidobacteriaceae; genus Acidiflorens. The sequence continues at coordinate 1,566 of JBELAC010000014.1, read as the reverse complement.
GCGGCACAGCATCACCCGAACGGGCAAGTTGCGCCGTTTTGCCAGGGTGAGCAAGCTAGGTCAGAAAACGGAGTGAGACGCCTGCTTTATGAATGCGGCCCGGAAGCCTGCTTCCGGGCCCCATGTTTTAGAGACCTTCTGTTTTGCACTTAGCGTCTTGCAGGCTCTGGCGTGTGCTTAAATCGTAGTATGTTCGTCAGGAAAGTCCGGGTTGAATACCAACAAAATGGCCAGCGTCAACTTTGCCCGCTGCAGTGGCTCGACAACTTCAGCATGCGCAATTTCACGAACGCCTCGGTCTTCGACGATACGTTGCCGGTGGCCGACGGATATCTCGAAATTGGAAATCAGGTGCCGCTCGAGCAACTCCGGGAAGCGATGGAAGACTGGTTTCGACGAAAAAGCTACTTACCGAAGAATGCGACGCTGGTAGTGGCGCAGGTTTAGGCTCTCCCGCCCATAATGGAGGTTTTCTCCGCTTTGAGCAGCCGAGAGAACAGGCGGACGATCATTCCGTCGAAGCGAGTGCCGCTCAACTTTTCAAGCTCTGCGATTGCTTGCTCATTTGTCTTTGAAGGTGCGAAGGAGCGTTCGCTCACCATATTGACATAGGTATCAACGACGGCCAGGATTCGTCCAAACAACGGAATACTCTCCCCGCAGAGTCCGAAAGGATAGCCGCTCCCATCGAAAGCTTCGTGGTGTGCCAGAACGGCCTGTGCGACCGGGTCGATATGGGGGATTGCCCGCAAGACATCGGCCCCAATCTGGGGATGAGTCTTGATCAGGAAGAACTCATCTTCGGTTAACGGGCCGGATTTATTCAGAATCCGCTCGTCGATAAACAGTTTGCCAACATCGTGCACACGGGCGGCGAAGGTCACATCCGCGACTTCCTGCGGAGGAAGATTCAAGCCCTTCGCAATGATGGCCGCGTAGTGGACGCACCGTTCTCCGTGGCCGGAAGAACCAGGCTCGCGCAGTTCGGCAGCCTGTGCCAGAACCTCGACTGCCTCCCGCAGCGCGGTGGTGTCGTTGTCATTTCCACACAGTTTGCGCAGGGTGCCCACCAACTCTTCCAACTGTTCGGGTCCGTTGTGCTCACGTTGCAGAAATCCCTCGATGTAAGAAGAGGTGAGCTGCCGCTGCACGGCAGAGCCTTCGCGATACGGTTCGGAAGTAGAAACCTGGTTTCCGCCGGCGTGCTTCGAAACATACATGCCGGCATCCGCCACGCGAATGAGATCTTCCATCGCAAATCCGTGAACCGGGAAGCTGGCCACACCGAAGCTGCCGGTGATCTTGTGTTCTTCCAGCATCGGGTCGGTAGCCAACCAGAGCCGCAGGCGTTCGGCCAGCACCTGCGCCTGATCGATCCCGGTTTCCGGCATGAGAATGATGAATTCGTCTCCACCATAGCGCGCGACCACGTTCGACTGACGGCACTTTTGCTCCAGCAAGCGGCCTACGCGGGCCAGCACGAGGTCGCCTTCAAGGTGGCCTAACGAATCGTTTACTTCCTTGAACTTGTCCAGGTCGATCAGCACCACCGAGAAGGGACGGCCG
>JBELAC010000139.1:0-12595 GCA_049509215.1 Terriglobales bacterium | reverse complement strand
GAGTCGGTCGAGGAAGCTGCGGCAGTGGCGCCGCAGGTGGATGCCATTCTGCTCGACTCGGGCAATCAGAAATCAGCGGTTAAAGAGCTCGGGGGCACCGGGCGAACGCATGATTGGACGTTGAGCCGGGAGATTCGCGAGCGCGTGAGGATTCCGATTTTTCTGGCTGGAGGGCTGACGCCCGAAAATGTTGGGCAAGCCATTCGCGAGGTCGGGCCGTTTGGGTTGGATGTTTGCTCGGGGGTGCGGACAGAGGGGAAGTTAGACGGCCAGAAGTTGACGCGGTTCTTCCATGCCGTGGGAAAATCGTCGCAGTGAATCCGGCTATTCGCTGGTCAGGCTATCAGCGGCTGTTAGTTTTTCAGGTGCCAGGGGACGTTGATGATGGTGCTGCGCTGGGCGCCCCCGATGAGGAGCAGGGTTCTCAGGAGCGTCGCGCGATTGTTGTGGAGGAACAGATAGTACCAGCGGGCCTGAATGAGTTCGGGGACGATAAAAGCTACGTGGGTCTGGGGATTTTCTTTTTCGACCTTCAATGCGTAATCGACGATAGGGCGGACGACAAACCGGAAGGGCGATTTCAGCAGAACCAGTTCCGGAACAGGCAGACCGGCTTGTTTGGCGGGATTGGCGATCAGGCGGTCCCAGTCGCGGCAGAGTCTCTCGGTCTCTTCGCCGCACTCCACGTGGAGAATGCGAATCTCTTTTGAGAGCGTCCATGCGAAGCGCAGGGCTTTTTCCGTGACCACGCTCCAGCGATCGACGGGGATCAGAACGATAGGCTCGCACAGATCCCGCGTGTTGACGGGGGTGCTGGTAGCCAACTGTTTCTCGACCCGGACATAATGCCGCTTGATGGCGCGCATCATGACGATGAGCGAGGGAATCAGGACGAGGGTCATCCAGGCACCCTCGGTGAACTTTGCGACCAGGACGACGGCGACAGTGATGCCAGTCGAGATTGCGCCGAGCCCGTTCAGGAACATGCTTTTGCGCGAACCGGCTCCGCCGAGCCGCCGCCAATGCATCACCATTCCAGCTTGCGACAGCGTGAAGGCCATGAAGGCGCCGACGGCATAGAGCGGGATAAGGCGATCGGTGACGCCGCCGAAAACGGTCAGCAGAATTGCGGTGAGAAGGGCGAGCGCGTAGACACCTTCGACGAAGATGAGGCGGCGTCCGCGCATGGTGAGCGTGAAGGGAAGGTAGCCGTTGAGTGCGATGGAGCGGGAGAGACGCGGGAAATCGGCGAAGGCGGTGTTGGCGGAAAGGGAGAGGACAACCAGAATCGAGACGATGCTGGTCCAGTAAAACCATCCGGTGCCGGTAATGGCTGCGAGCAACTGGGCGAGGACGCTCTGGTAGCCGGGGGCGCCGGGATCGGTGGCGGCGACTCCATAGCGCGGAGCGAGGTACGCGATGCCGAACAGCATCACCATGAGAATGGCGATGATGATGGTCAGCGTGAGGCGCGCGGTTTTGTAGGTCGGTTCTTTGAAGGCCATAACGCCGTTGCTGACGGCTTCGACTCCGGTCATCGCAGTGCAGCCGCTGGCGAAGGCACGCAGGATGAGCCAGGCGCTGATGCTTGCTGTCGCGGCTGCCAGTCTGGGAGGCGCGACGACCGGAATCGGATGTCCCCCGGCGGCGATTGACTTGATGACGCCGATGGCGATCAGACCGAGTAAACAGGCGATGAACAAATAGGTCGGGAGAAGAAAGATGCCGCCGGTGTCGCGTACTCCGCGAAGATTGACGAAGGTAAGAACGGCCAGGATTCCGAGGCACATGGCCAGCGTGTGGGATTGGAGCGAAGGGACGGCCGAGACGAGCGCACCGACGCCGGCGGAAATTCCTACGGCTGCGGTGAGAACGTAATCGACCATCAGAGACGCGGCGGCGAGAAGGCCCGCCCAGGTTCCGAGATTCTCGCTGGCAACCGTGTAGGAACCTCCGCCCTGCGGATAGGCTTCGATGGTCTGGCGGTAGGAGAAATACACGATACCGAGCAGGATTACGATGCTGATGCTGATGGGCCAGATGTAGACGATGCCCGCCATGCCGAGTGGGATGAGCAGGGTCATGGCGGCTTCGGGGCCGTAGGCGGCGGAGCTGAGCGCATCCAGCCCGAAAATTGGAATGCCTTTGGAGGGTCCGATTCGTTCGGACTTATCGTCCTCAGTTGCCAGAGGACGCCCGAATATCAGGTCGGCGAAGTTCATCGGGACATTCTATTGCACGAGCACATGTGGACGACGCCTGCCAGATTTGCAGACAACGCGAATATGATGACGGTGCTTGGGTGCGGGGTGTTGGCAAAGGTTATCGCCAACGGCCATCAACTATAATGTGAGGCTCTCGCGATCGGCGCGACGCATCGACGCGCGATACGCTGCTGGATTTTCAGGTTACGTTTTTGCGGTTCGAACGAGGTTGCCATGGGCGCTGCTTATGTTCGCTCTCTGAGATTCGGTGCTAACCCTCTTCATTGTCAGATTGTCATTGCCGCTCTTGTCTTGTCGATCTGTGCGTTTGCCAAGGACAAGGATAAAGAAAACGGCTCCGAAGTTAAGTTCACGTCACGAACAGAGCTTGTTCTAATCCCAACGCTGGTGATGGACAAGACCGGCGCTCACATCAGCGGATTGAAGAAAGACGACTTTACTGTTCTGGAGAACGGGTCGGAACGGCAGATTGCAACTTTCGAGGAGATCACGAGCGACCCTCACCGTTTGTTGCGCCGAACGAATCCGAATGAGTTTAGCAACTCCTTTGGCGGTGGACCATCCACGCGACGCGTGACGCTGATTGTGCTGGACTTCATCAACACGCCGTTCATGGACCAGGCCCATGCCCGCTCGGAAATGCTCAAGTATCTATCCCAATCGGTGGACCGACGCGAGCCGACGGGGCTCTACACGCTGACGCGAAGCGGCATTCACGTAGTGCATGACTTTACGACGTCTCCCAGCGTCTTGATCGCAGCGTTGCACAAGGTGAATGGCGACACGTCGCAACTCGTCGACACGCCTGAGGATATGGAAGAGTTCACGGGGACCGCGAGTCCGGAGGGCAGTGGGGGCAGTGACAGCGGCCAGGCAGGAGGTGGCAAGCCCGGCTCCACAGCAACGTTTGCAGCCCAGGTGCAGCAGGCCGCCACTCGCATTCAGAACTCGATCGAAGATCAGGCACTCAATTTTCAGTCATTCGAGCAGCGGCTCGCCATCACGTACACCCTGGAAGGCATGCAGCAACTGGCACAGACGGTGGCTGGGTTGCCAGGGCGCAAGTCGCTGATCTGGGCTGGTGGCGGATTTCCTTTTAGCGTCAGTGACAACACGATGCAGCTCGCCCCTGCTGGGCGCGACTCCCTCTCTGACGTGTTGCCGTTGTATGAACGCACATGGCAATTGCTCAACGATGCGCAGATCGCGCTCTATCCCGTGGACGTGAAGGGCCTGCGGAGCAATGCACCGAACGCCTCGGTTGGTATGCCTGAGTCCCCCAGGCGTCCGGGGGCTTACATGCGAGGCGCAACGTGGCGGCAGATGGACACTCAAGCGACGCTTCAGACATTCGCCGAAGCGACGGGAGGCCGCGCTTATTTCAATTCCAACGATCTGGTGAAAGGATTTCGCGCCGCAGTCGACGATTCGGCGGAATATTACATGCTGGGCTACTATCTTGATCGATCGAACACTAAACCTGGATGGCGCAAGGTCGCGGTCAAGGTGAAACGCGATCACGTGGATGTGCGCGCACGACGCGGCTTTTTCGTAACCAATGCAACCGTCAATCCCGAAACGAGCCGCGACAGTGACATTGCTACCGCGTTGAAATCACCGCTCGAGTACACCGGCCTTTCGCTGGTGGCGCAATGGGACAAGGTGGAAGCGAGTAAAGAAGCGGGAAAGAAAAGTGTCCACTATATTGTAAAGGTCGCGCCCGATTCGGACCTGATCGACGCCGCAAATGGGAATCATGTTTTCGTTGACTTCGTCGCCGTGGCCATCACGGCTACGGGAGCGCAGGTCGATCCTCCGGCAGGTAAGCGAATCGACGTTCACCCGACATCTGAGTTGCTGGCGGCGATCCGGCAGCAGGGGGCGGGCTTCCAGGGCGCGCTCGACCTTGCTTCGGGCGAATACACAGTGCGGTTCGTGGTCCGCGACAATCTGACTGGACGTGTTGGCTCAGTCGCCGCACCGTTAACAGTGGAGTGAAAATCGGACCCTTAGGCGCCACTGCGGTTCGAAATTGCCCGAGCGCGTCGACCAAGGATGACGAGTCGTTTTTGACGTTGCGCGCGTATGTGCGAGCGGTCACGGCAGACTCTTGCCTCAAAGAGTATGATTCGCGCGAATAGCGGGCTGACGGGGAAGTCGATCCCATGCCGGTCCGGCTTCGAAGGCGGCGCGGATGGGTGGTTTCGATATCCGCTGCCTATCTCGACAGAGAAAGGCATGAAAATGAAAAGAATTTTTGTTATTGGAATCGTGGGAATTTTCGCCGGTCTTATTATCGTTGCGGGGTGCGGTCCCTCGACGCCATCCGCCACCAGCACGGTTACCCAAAGCCAGACACCAGCTCCAGAGGTTAAGAAGGAACCGGTGCTGTACACGGGGAAGTCATGCCTGTCGCAGATGGCGGGACTGGCCGCGCGTTGGTCTGCCGATGCGCTGCCTTATCACATGGAGTCGGAAATCAATGCGGAGAGCGACGGCCATGATGGGAAGGCGACGGTTTGGACGGCCATGTTCGCTGCGCCAAGTCGCCGGACTTACCGGGTATTCACCTGCTCGGGAAGCCGCTTGCCACAGGCTCCTCCTTTAGGAGCGAGCCCTTCCACGCCCGAGACAGCCGTCTCTCCCGACGTTGCCAAGATGCTGTTCCAGCAATTCCAGTTGAACTCCGACTCCGACCAGGCATATACGGTGGCTCAAGAAAAAGGCGGGGCCAAGCTTATGGAGAAGGATGCCAAGCTACCGGTCTCGTATTTTCTCGATTGGGATTTAAAGAACAAACAATTGATCTGGGTTGTGGTCTACGGCGAGTCGGGCAAAACCAAGGGCAAGGGTGTGGTCGATGCCACCAGCGGCAAGTTCCTGCGCGCTGGATAAGCAGGGAGCGCAGGCTGGCCAAGCGATCGCCGATGGACCAATAGGAGCATTCGTTGCCGAAGGGACGCGACTGCGCTGCGGCGGTTGACACCCCATGCACCGCTGAATAGACTCACACTTCCTAACGCAGGTTTCTGCTCGCCGCGCGCGAGAGGACCGATGGAGAAGAAAGCGAAATGGCAAAGCGTCCCCGAATTGCGGTGGTTGGAAGCGCCAATGTCGATTTGACTACATTTTCGGACCGGTTTCCGAAGCCGGGGGAGACGATTTTCGGCGACAAGTTCGACCTGGGCTTTGGCGGGAAGGGCGCGAACCAGGCCGTGGCGGCGCGGCTCTGCGGGTCGGAAGTATTCATGGTGGCGCGGGTTGGGGACGATCTGTTTGGGCCGGCGACGATCAAGAACTTTGAGAAGCTCGGCATTGATCCGACGCATGTGCGGATGGCCGGCGGAGTGTCGAGCGGCGTGGCGCCGATCTTTGTGGAGTCGTCGGGGCAGAACCGAATCATCGTGGTGAAGGGCGCGAATGACACTCTGAAACCGGCGGACGTGGATGCGGCGGCGGATGTACTGAAGAGCGCGGACTGCATTGTGCTGCAGTTTGAGATTCCGCTGCAGACCGTGTATTACACGATTCAATTTGCGCGGAAGAATGGGATTCGGTGCATTGTGAATCCTGCTCCGGCGCAGCCGGTCGATTTGAAGGCGCTCGCGGATCTGGACTATTTTGTGCCGAATGAGACCGAGGCCGAGTCGATTACCGGGATGCCGGTGCGCAACGTGGATGATGCGCAGCGCTGCGCGGAAAAACTGCTGGAGGGCGGGATTCGGCGGGTGCTGATTACGCTGGGAGCAAATGGCTCGCTGCTCGCCGGAAAAGACGGGATGACGCATGTGGCCCCCTATTTCATGAAGAGCGTGGACAGCACGGGCGCGGGCGACGCGTTCATTGGGAGCTTTGCCACGTTTCTGGGAGAAGGAGTGCCGGAGCGCGAAGCGGCGATGCGGGCAAATCTTTACGCGGGATTGTCGACGCTGGGCGTGGGGACGCAGAAGTCTTTCTATGATCGGGCGCGGTTTGAAGGGGAGTGGGCGGCGATCACGAAGGCGTAGCTGGTTGGACTCTGGTCGATAAGCGTCAGCGGCTAAAGCCGCGACTCCAATCGGAACTTTACGCGGCCCTAAAGGGCCGCTCTTCCACAGCGCCGCTACGACTTTTCCATCAGCAGGACTTTCTCGGCATCGTCGACCTCGGTCAACTTCACTTCGATGACTTCGCTGTCGGTGGTTTGGATGGTGCGGCCGATGAAGGTAGCTTCGACCGGGATTTCGCGATGGCCACGGTCGATCAGCACCAGCAACTGCACGCGGCTGGGGCGTCCGTGGGAAAACAGGGCGTCGAGCGCGGCGCGGGTGGTGCGGCCGGTATAGAGAACGTCGTCGATGAGCACGATCTTCTTGCCCTCGATGGAGAAGCCGATCTCGTGTTCCTGCACGACGGGCTTGGGGCCTAGCGTGGAGAGATCGTCACGATAGAAAGTGATATCGAGCGTGCCGACGGGCACGGCCTTCTTTTCCACCTTCTGAATCATCTTGCCGAGGCGCTCGGCGAGGGGCACGCCGCGGCGGCGGATTCCAACCAGGCCGAGACCCTCAACACCGCTGTTTTTTTCCAGAATTTCGTGGGCGAGGCGCACCAGTGTGCGCTCGATTTCGGACGCGGACATGAGCTGTGCTTTTTGATGGAGTGCGGTCTTGCGGACGGAGTTCTTCTTGATGGTCATGAGAAATGATGCCTCGTATGAATCAGCTTCCAGCTTTTAGCTTTTAGCTTTTAGCCACTTGCAACCTTAGAACCTACGACGGCTGGTGGCTCGACAGCTTTCGTTTTCTTTTGGCCGGTTGCGCTTGCGCGGTTCGGCCCGGCTTCTGAATGTAGTGGAGTGCGTTGGCGAAATCAAGGGCGGAGGCGTGGTGCGGCTTGAGAGAGCTTTCACCACAGAAAACACGGAGGAAAACGGAGGAAGGCCAATCTGAGTGCCGCGACGAGGTGGATGCTATGCTCGTCTGCGTATGCGAAACGCGTCTTTGATTTTTTTCACGCTTGTTTTGTCTGCGCTCTTCCCTTTCGCTGCCGCTTTTGGCCAGCAGCCGTTTCTCGATGCGCAGCAGTGGAAGGCGCTGCGGGATGAATCGAATGGAGCTGCGCCTTACGAGAATCTGCGTTATCTGACGACGCTGCACCGCGTGCCGGCTACGCCGCAATACGATCAGGCCGCGAACTTCATTCTGCAACGGGCGCGGGAATACGGGTTGTCCGACGTGCACAGCGAGCAGTTTCCGATTGACGGAACGAAGACGTATGGCCTGATGCGTTCTTATCTTGCGTGGACGGTCGAAGAGGCGCGGCTTTGGGAGGTGCGGCCTGAGCATCTGCTTCTGGGAGACTGGGCGACCGATCCGATCCGGCTGGCTGACTACAGTCACAGCGCCGATGTGGAGACCGAACTGATTGACGTGGGCAACGGCGGGAGCGAGGGCGATTACAACGGCAAGGATGTGCGCGGCAAGATCGTTCTGGCGGATGGTGTTCTCGCACGGGTGCAGGAGCTGGCAATTACCGAACACGGGGCGGCTGGCATTGTGAGCGACATGCCGAACCAGACGACGGCATGGGCCGGGCTCGATAAGACGATTGTGCGCTGGGGACACCTGAACGCGCGGCAGGCTGCGGGGTTCGCTTTCATGATCTCGCGGCAAACGGCTGACGCGTTGCGCGCGCGGCTGCGTTCGGGCGATTCGATTGTTCTCAATGCGCATGTGAAGGCCACGGTCGGCGCTGGGCATTGGACAGTGGTGACAGCGACGATTCCCGGCTCGGACGCTGGCTCGTCAAGTTCGGCCGGTTCCGGCCATGACGCGGAGGAAGTGATCTACAGTTGCCATCTCGATCATGAACGGCCGGGCGCGAATGACAACGGCAGCGGATGCGTCACGATTCTCGAATCGGCGCGGGTGCTGGCGCGGTTGATCGCGTCGGGCGCATTGCCCAGGCCGAAACGCACGCTGCGGTTCATCTGGGGGCCGGAAGTTGAGGGGACGATGGCGTTTCTGGCCAGCCATCCAGAGATTCGGAAGCGCGCGCGAGCCAATATTCACATGGATATGGTGGGCGGCGATTTTTTCAAGAATAAGTCCGTGTTCCACGTGACGGGGACGCCGTGGTCGCTGCCGAGCTTTGTGACGGATGTGGGAGCGGTGTTTCTAGATGCGATTCGCGCGGGAGCCAGCGGTTATGCGGCAGGAGAGCTGCCGGCGGAAGACGGGATTGTTGAAACGCGCGCCGGCGAACAGGGATCGCGCAACGAATTCGTTGCCGATGTGACTCCGTATTCGAGCGGCAGCGATCATGACGACTACGACTCTTCGACGATAGCCGTGCCGTCGCTGTACCTGCGCGATTGGCCCGATATTTACATTCACACGGACCACGACAGCCTGGAGCAGATCGATGCGACGAAGTTGCGGCGAGTGGCGATGCTGGGAGCGGCATCGGGATATGTCTATGCAAGTCTGGATGCACGGGACCTCCCAGCGTTGGTGCCGTCGATCACGGCGCGGGCGGAATCACGAATCGCGCAAAGTTATGGAACTGCGGAGCTACTGATGAACGACCCTCAACGCGACGCGAACGCAGCGTGGTATGAGGCTCGAAACTTGCTGCGGCAGACATTACAACGTGAGACGGTGGCACTTGAATCGCTCGCTGCGTATGCAGGGGTGCCTGCGGATGCAGCGGGGGAAGGCGGAAAATTGCTGGCGGTGCAAACCGCGGCCTTTGAAAAATGGATCGACGAGCGAGCAAAGAACCGTGGGGCTCAGGGAATGGCGCCGGCCGCTCCCTGGGCGGACGCGGCAGAGGCCCGGCGTGTGCCCATCCGAATCGGCGGGTTCGGGCCGCTTACTTTTCAGAACGACAATGTGTTGCTGGCGCGGCTTGGGCGGGAACGCTATCTAAAGATCCAATTGATCAATAGCGACGCGACGGTGTTGCTCAACGTGCGCGATCAGTCGGAGCTCTATGCCTATGAGATTGCTAACTTTGTGAATGGCAAGCGCACGGTGGGCGAGATACGCGATGCGGTGTCGGCGGAGTATGGACCGATTCCTGTAAGCCTGGTTGCCGATTACGTGCAGGCTTGCGTGGAAGCAGGTGTCATTGAGCTGAAGTAGTGGAAACCAACGAGACTTATGCGTCACCCAGGTTAGCGCCCAAAGAACGGGCGCGAACCTGGGGCACAATCTTCTCCGTTTCGACCAAGAAGATCGTTGCAAAGTCGAGGCGGGCGCACTACAGTACCTCAAAAGCATTGCGGTTGGTGAAAGGGCCCGGAATTGAAGATTTCGCAAAAAGGACTGTATGCGCTGGAAGCGATCATGACGCTCGGCCACCGGTATGGTACGGGAACGGTCAAGATTCGCGAGATCGCGATGGAACACGATTTGCCGGAAAAGTTTCTGGAGCTGATCCTGCTCGAAATGAAAAACGCGCGCATCGTAGAAAGTGTGCGCGGGGCGAAAGGTGGCTATCAGTTGCGCCGGCCGCCTTCGGAGATTCCGCTCAGCGAGATCATTCGCCTAGTGGACGGGCCGCTGGCGCCATTCGGCGACGCCGACCAGTTGCGGAGCCTGATTGTTTCCGATGCCGATCATCGCGCGCTGTACGAAGTTTTCCTGAAAGTACGCGATTCCGCGGCGAAGATTCTGGAAAGCACCACGGTCGCGGACCTGGTCAATAATGCGCGGTCCCGCAAACGAAGCAAGGCCAGGAAGAAAAAGAAGGACGCAAAGCTGCTGGAACTGGTGGACAAGGACAGGAAATCAAGCTCCAGCTAAGGGTTGGCATTCTTAATGTTCGTAACAGTGCCCTGATCGCAGCGCTGAAGCGCTGCGCCACCCAAAAACAGGCGCGCCGAGGAGTTATTTCGTGCACTCAGACCAAGGACACTACCAAGCTGACTCTTAGGCCAAAACCGCCTCGTACTCCTGATAGACACCCTTGAAGTCGGTAATCTTGTGATCGCTCTCGAAGTGCCAGATGCGGGTGGCGACTTCATCGATCAGGTCTTCGTCGTGGGTTACGAGCAACACAGTTCCCTGGTAACGCTGCAACGAGATGTTGAGCGCGTTGATGGATTCCAGGTCGAGGTGATTGGTCGGCTCGTCGAGCACGAGGACGTTCGGCTTCTGGAGCATCAGCTTGCAAAAGAGGAGACGCGCCGCCTCACCACCGGAGAGAATGTCGGTGCGCTTGTCGGCGTCATCGCGGGGAAACAGCATTTGGCCGAGCAGGCCGCGAATTTCTTCGGTTGAGGCCGAGGGATCCCACTGATGGAGCCATTCAAGGACTTTGGCTCCCGGCTCGATGAGGGCCTTGTGATCCTGCGCGAAGAAGCCAACGGAGGCCTCGTGTCCCCAGATGACTTTTCCGCCATCGATAAACGGTCCATCGTAGCCGCTGGCCGCTTTAATCTCGGATTGCGAAACCGTTGGTGAGTTCGATAACAGGGCCTGGAGCAGGGTAGTTTTGCCGGCGCCGTTACGGCCCATCAGGGCAATTTTTTCGCCGCGCAGAACGCTGGCGGTAAATCCAGCGACTACTTTCGCATCTCCGTAAGACTTAGTAACTCCCTCCAACTCGAGAATGTGTTTCCCGGATGGGCGTTTCTGTTCGAACTTCAAATACGGGCGCTGGATGTTGGATTTGGCGAGCTCAGTCACCTGCAGGCGCTCGACTTCCTTGCGGCGCGACTGCACCTGACTGGAGCGCGTTCCAGCCGCGAAGCGCGCGATGAACTCGTTCAACTGCGCAATCTTCTTTTCGCGCTGCGCGTTCTGGCCTTCGATCTGGGAACGGATCTGCGTCTTCGCCACGACCATGTCGTCGTAGTTGCCGGTGTAGGTGATGATGGTTTCGTAGTCGATGTCGGCGATGTGCGTGCAGACCCCGTTCAGGAAGTGGCGATCGTGCGAGATTACGATCAGGACGCCTTCGTAAGAGTTCAGAAAAGTCTTCAGCCAGTGGATCGAATCGAGATCGAGATGGTTCGTGGGCTCGTCGAGAAGCAGGGCCTGCGGATGGCCGAAGAGAGCTTGCGCGAGCAGCACGCGCATTTTCTGTCCGCCCGGCAACTCGGCCATCTTGCGTTCGTGCATCTCGTCAGGAATGTCGAGCCCTTGGAGCAGGATTGCGGCATCGCTCTCGGCGGTGTAGCCGTCTTCCTCGCCGACAATGCCTTCGAGTTCGCCGAGCTTCATGCCATCAGCGTCGGTCATCTCGTGTTTGGCGTAGATCAGTTCGCGCTCTTCGAGCGCGGACCAGAGGCGCTTGTTGCCCATGATGACGGCATCGATGACGCGATAGCGATCAAAGGCGAATTGGTCCTGGCTCAGTACGCCCAGCTTGCGGGGGCGCACAACCGAGCCTTTTTGCGGCTCAAGCTCGCCGGTCAGCAACTTCATGAAGGTGGATTTTCCAGCGCCATTGGGGCCGGTGAGGCCATAGCGTTTGCCCGGAACGAATCCGGTGGAAACTTCGTCGAACAGAATTTTGGCGCCGTAGCGCATGAACACATTACTGACTGAAATCATGATGTTCTCAAGGAAACTGCGGAAGCCGTTCCAAAAGGAGGAGACGCAGCTGTTGTTATTAGGATAACACGGGGGCTAAAGCCCGCACTGATTCGGAGCGGCGCACGCGGCCCTGTCCCCGAACTACTGCGTTATCGGGACTTCGCAAAACTGATCGAAGGCTGCCTTCAGATCGGCTGCGATCACTGGTGCTTCGCGTCTTTCGATCTGGTGGCGCTCCATCATATAAATGAGCTTGTCGCCGCGCAGAATCGCGATCGACGGCGATGATGGGGAGTAGCCAGTGAAATAGGAACGGGCGCGTTCGGTTGCTTCTTTATCTTGTCCAGCAAACACGCTGACGATGCGATTGGGGATTTTGGAATTTTGGAGCGCCAGTCGAACGGCCGGACGCATGCGGCCGGCAGCGCAACCACAAATCGAATTGACGATCACCATGGTTGTGCCGGGATCGCCGGCCAGCACGCGGTCGACGTCGGCTGCGGTTTTCAATTCTTCAATTCCAAGGCGCGTTAACTCTTCGCGCATCGGAATGACCATAATTTCTGGATACATGGAATTCCTTTAACTGTTAATTTTGCTTGCCGAACTCGCGTCACCGCGCGAGTAGACATGAGGTGCCCAATTCAATATAGAGTGGAATCTGACCTATGACGATTCAGGAAAATGTTCCGCTCGCGCCACTGACGACTTTGCAGGTGGGAGGCGCTGCCCGATACTTTGCGCAGGCTCGGCGCGAGGACGAAGCGCGCGAGGCGGTGGAGTTTGCGAAGACGCGGGCATTGCCGCTCTTTGTACTGGGCGGCGGCAGCAACCTGGTCGTCG
>JBELAC010000138.1:0-12659 GCA_049509215.1 Terriglobales bacterium | reverse complement strand
GTCACCTTCAGCTGTGCCGGCGCCAGTATAGGCCGCCGAACCGCTGATAATGTTGCCGCCTGAACCGCGTCCGCCGCTGTGCGGAGCATGGCAGCCCGCGCAGCCACGGCCGCCGTTTTCGTGCGCGCCCTGGACGTCAGTTGTGGGAATGTAGGACGTAAAGCCGGTGATAGGCTGTGCCATGGTCAGGCTACTAAACAGCATCCCGAACATGATTGCCAGCAGTAATTTCTTCATTAAAGTGCCTCTCTTTATTTCGAATGTCGAGGGGTCAAAGTCCAGTCTTTAGGAGTTCAGGTACTAAGTTGAGCAGTCTTCCAAAACCCACGTACTGAGTTCTATGCCGTAGGTCACCTAACGATGTGATGCAGTGCCGACGCGGCACTGTCCAGTCCTTTGTTAGCTCTGACTATGGTATCCGGCGCTTAAGCTGCAGTGTATGCAAACTGCGATGTCACGGGGACGGGAAAGATCGGATTCGCTGTCCCGTAAGCTGTCCCGAAAGTGACTTCTAGCATCACTTGGCATGCTCTGGCGTCATCGAGCGCTATTGAAAAGACAAGGGGTTACGTCGCGTCGCGTCAATTGGAAGAATTAGGAAACCGCTGCTCTATCCAACTGAGCTACGGGGCCGAGCGCAAGCCTTGCTCTTCTGTTACTTTACCGCAGCCGGAGGGTTTCCAGTGAAGTCCACCGGAACGTTTGTCCGGCACGCGTGATTGAATCCCTAGACAGAGATTTTTCCGGGAATAGACTCATGATCTAAAGATGAAAGATGAAGGAGATCTTAAAGATAAAGAGCGGGTGTGCGCCGCTTCGTCTTCAATGTTCGTTCGGAACATTCTGCCAGCTCGCTGGTCAACGTTGCTTAGCGTCAAACCGCACAGGCGTGCATAGCAAACGGCTTTTCAACGACTTACAGCGGCAGTGATGAGTGGCAGCGCAGTTGCTATTCCTTACGACAGAATCACCACTTCGTTCCCAAGGGGTGCGCGATGAAGCTACAACGATCCGCTCCAACACGGGCATTCTCGATCCGTCGACTGGAACGATCAAGGTGGAGTACGATCGATCCGATCTAGCCCGACCAGCGCACCTCGACCTCAATAACGGGGCAGGATCGTTTTCTCTCCGTTTTTTCAGTATTTAGTTGGATTCGCGACCAACGGCTTTTTTTGAGCCAGGGTTAGCTACTCCACCTCCGTTTCCTTCATCTAAGGGACTGCCCATGCGCCTGCTTAGTGTTCGCCTGATGGTCTCGCTTATTGTAGGCATCACTCTGGTGTCATCGGCTTTTTCGTACTTCGAAGCCTTGAACGAGAAGCGTGCGCTCCGCAACGATCTGGTCCATCGCGCCACGGTGCTTTCAGAGAGTTTGGTCGCGAATGTGGAGCGGGCGTGGAATCCCGGCCACGACAAGGACAAGGAGTTGCGGCAACTGGTGCAGCGCTTCGGAAATCGGGAGCACCTTCTAGGTGTGGCTGTTTACGACCGTTCTGGACAACTGATTGCGATCACGCCCGATCTTGATCATGTGCTCGACCAGAGCCCGTCGCCGGTGAATCAGGCAATCACGGAAGATCATGAGGAGAGCTCGTTTCTCCGTCTTGGGAGCCACTCCGTCCACATCCTGGCTTCGCCGATTCGTCACGACGATGAAGTCCTGGGCGGTTTGGCTGTAGTGCACGACGCAGGCTATATCCGGACGGAGATTCTTCGCGCCTGGCGCCAGTCATTTCTGCACGTACTGGTCCAGGTTTTCATCATTGTCCTGATTACGCTCTTGATTGTCCGCTGGAGCATTGCCGGCCCGATCGCGCGCGCCGCGCTGTGGATGCGGGCCCTGCGTATGGGCAAGGTGACCTTTCGCCAAGGTATCCCGGACCTGGCAATGTTCCGTCCCCTGGCGCGCGAAGTCGCGACGATGGCGGAAAGCCTGACTTTGGCTCGCAGTGCGGCGGTGAATGAAGCCCGCCTGCGCGATGCGGCGGAATCCATGTGGACTGCGGACCGCCTTTCCGTGCAGGTTCGCGCCAAACTCGAGGGCAGCCGTTTATTCGTGGTTTCGAATCGCGAGCCCTACATGCATCGGCGCAATGGGAAGGATCTCGGAGTTGTCGTTCCCCCAAGCGGCCTGGTGACCGCGCTCGAACCCATCCTGAATGCCTGCGATGGGACCTGGATCGCCCACGGCAGCGGCGATGCTGATGCGGAGGTTGTCGACCTCCATGATCGCTTACGTGTGCCTCCGGAAGACCCGCACTATACATTGCGCCGCGTCTGGCTTACAAAGGAAGAAGAAGAGGGGTACTATTACGGCTTCGCCAATGAGGGCCTGTGGCCGCTCTGCCATATTGCGCACACTCGTCCGCTCTTTCGCGCCACGGACTGGCAGCACTATCAGGATGTCAACCTCAAGTTCACGGCCGCGCTTCTCGATGAAATTGCGGCCGTCAGCAAGCCGGTCATCCTTTTGCAGGATTACCACTTTGCCCTCCTTCCGCGACTCATCAAAGAGAAGCGGCCGGATGCGCGGGTTGCCATCTTCTGGCACATTCCATGGCCAAACCCCGAAGCATTCGGAATTTGTCCCTGGCAGAGCCAGTTAATCGATGGCCTGCTCGGCGCCGACCTGATCGGCTTTCACATCCAGTCGCACTGCAATAACTTTCTGCAGACGGTCGATCGGGCGGTCGAGTCCCGCGTGGATTGGGAACATTTCTCCGTGCAACGGCATGAACATCGCACGCTCGTCCGTCCGTTCCCCATCAGCGTTGCTTTCACCGGCAACGACGCTACGGATTCTGACCCGCAATCCTCAATCTATGAAGAGCGCTCTGCCCTCATTCGCGGTCTCGGGGTTGACGCTTCGTATCTTGGGGTCGGCGTGGACCGCGTCGACTACACCAAGGGGATCCTCGAGCGCTTCCTGGCCATCGAGCGCTTCCTGGAAAAATATCCGAACTATCAGGGGAAGTTTACGTTTGTTCAGATAGGAGCGCCCAGCCGCACCCACATCAAGCGCTATCACGACCTGATGGCTGAGGTGGAAGCCGAGGCGGAGCGCATCAACTGGCGTTTTCAAGATGGCAAGTGGAAGCCCATCATCTTCCGCAATCGTCAGCACAGCCATCGGGAGATCGAGCCCTATTACCGAGCCGCCGATCTCTGCCTGGTGACCTCGCTCCACGATGGCATGAACCTGGTCGCCAAAGAATTCCTTGCCTCACGGGAAGACGAGGGCGGAGTCCTGATTCTCAGCCAGTTCACCGGAGCCGCTCGCGAGCTTCGCGATGCATTACTGGTGAATCCCTATGACATCGAACAAACGGCCGAGGCAATCCGTGTGGCCCTCGAGATGGATCCCGAGGACAAGCGCTTGCGGACCCAACGCATGCGCCGCGTTATCAGGGAGAACAACATCTACCGCTGGGCCGGGGATCTGATTACGGAGCTTTGCGAAGTGCGGTTGGATTCGTTGGAAGACGCGCACCAGCAATGGACGAAAGCTGGTGTGGCATGATCTCGCAGGCCAATCCAGCGCAACAACCCGCATCGACAAAAGGAGCCAGGGGAGCCTGTTGACGCCGGAAGCGCAATCCGCAATCCAATCATTCCTGCAAACCGTGACCGGTGCGCGCGAATCGGTGCTCCTGCTCGATTACGACGGTACACTCGCTCCGTTTCATACCCAGCGCGATCAGGCGGTGCCTTATCCCGGTATTGCTCTTCTTGTGCAGGAGATCGTTCGCGATGCACGCACCCGGGTGATTGTGATTTCCGGCCGCGACGTAACGGACCTGGTGCCGCTGCTCGATATTCATCCTCGGCCCGAAATCTGGGGTATGCATGGGTTCCAGCGGCTTGGAGTCGACGGCACTGCGGACATGCCAAAACTCGACGAACAGACCCTGAATGCCCTGTCGGATGCCGAACTGTGGCTAAGCTACAAACATCTCCGGCATCGGGCGGAATTCAAGTCCGGAGGCATCGCGGTTCACTGGCGCGGATTGAGCGCCTTGGATGCGGCGGAGCTTCGCGCCCGGGTCCTGCTTGGATGGCGTCCGATCATCGAGCAGACCGGCCTCAATCTGCTCGAATTCGATGGCGGAATCGAAATTCGCGCGCACCGGGCAGATAAAGGCGCCGCAGTTCACGCCCTGCTGCGCGAGATCAGCATCGAAACGCCGGTGGCATGTCTGGGCGACGATACGACGGACGAATCTGCTTTCCATGCGCTCGGTGATCGGGGGCTCAGCATTTTAGTGCGGCCGGAATGGCGCGCGACTTCGGCGCAGCTCTGGCTGAAGCCTCCAGAGGATGTCATCGATTTTCTTGCTGGGTGGCTGAGAAGCTGCCGCGAAGGCAACTTTGGGGAGGGCGGGGTCGCCCAGGCCGTAAACGAATAAGACGGAGTAGGGATGAACACCACAGCACAACGAAGCAAGAATGGCGCGAACACGTGAAAGAGAATTTCCTGATGACGACTGATCTCCGGCACTGGCTGATCCTGCTGCGAGTCCTGTGCCGCCGCGGAGCGGCTTAACGTAGCAAGGGAAGTTTAGAAATAAGTCCCACCGTAGTCACTTCGTGCACGCCCGCAGCTACCGTATAATCAGATTACTGTGCTCAAATACTCAATCGTAGTTCCTCTCCACAACGAGCAGGAGAATGTCACCGATCTGTACGCGCGGCTGAAGTCCGTCATGGAGGCTAGCGGCGAGACCTTTGAGATGGTTCTCGTTGACGACGGCTCTATTGACGGCACGTTTGCGCTTTTACGCGAAATTGCCGCCGTCGACAGCCGCGTCACGGTTGTCAAGTTGCGCCGAAACTTCGGTCAGACCGCAGGCCTCGCCGCCGGTTTCGACCATGCTCGCGGCGAATACATCATCGCCATGGATGGCGACTTGCAGCACGATCCCGCCGACATTCCGCTGTTTCTCGAGAAGATTGCCGAGGGCTATGACATTGTCAGCGGAT
The DNA here is from genome assembly GCA_049509215.1 of Terriglobales bacterium. Classification (GTDB taxonomy): domain Bacteria; phylum Acidobacteriota; class Terriglobia; order Terriglobales; family Acidobacteriaceae; genus Acidiflorens. The sequence continues at coordinate 7,676 of JBELAC010000138.1, read as the reverse complement.
GGCGCAAAAATCGAGTCGACAATTTCTGGCTGCGCCGCATCCCGTCGCGCTGCGCCAACTGGCTCATGGCTAAACTGAGCGGCGTCGATATTCACGACTTTGGCACCACGTTCAAAGCCTATCGGCGCGAAATTCTGACCCAGGTCCCGCTCTACGGAGAGCTTCACCGTTTCATCCCCGCGCTGGCCTCGTGGCATGGTGCGTCCATCATTGAAGTGCCGATCAAGAACGTGAACCGCGAACGCGGTGTCTCGCATTACGGAATCTCGCGCACATTCCGCGTCTTCTTCGACCTGTTGACGATCCGTTTTCTGCTGAAGTACCTCTCGCGCCCGTTGCATTTCTTTGGCACCGTCGGGATGCTCAGCATTATGGCGGGATGCTCCATCTCCGGCTGGCTGATTTTCGACAAACTCGTGTACCGCACGGATGTTATGAGCCAGCACGGTCCGCTCATGGTGTTCTCAATGGTGCTGCTGTTGGCTGGCCTGAACATGCTAGCCGTCGGTCTGCTTGGAGAAATGCAGGTTCGCCACTACCACGAACCGGCACAGCGCGCCCCCTACTCGGTTGATCGCATCCTCCGCGCCCAGAGCGAAGAGAGCACCATCTCAGAATAATGCGAGGTAAGAGGTCCGAGGTCAGATTGCAGAGGTGAGAACCTTTGGGTTCCAAATGCTGCCTAAATCTTTGGCTTTTACCTCTGAAATCTGACCTCTAACCTCTGACCTGATTCCTCTTGCCTGTTGTCGATCACAGCTCCTCGTGACCTCTGCAATTGACCCATCCACGTCCCTAGCGTGACAATCAGGTGAAAGGCCAAGCAAGCCTCCGAGGCCGTATAATGCCTACCGCCATGATTGAACAACCTCCTACTCAATTTGAACTCCGTCTTGCCAACCGGATGTCGCGGCTCGGCACCGAAACCGCCTTTGAAGTACTGAACCGCGCCCGCGCCCTCGAGAAGCAGGGAAGAGATATTGTCCACCTGGAAATCGGCGAGCCCGATTTCAATACCCCGGACAATGTGGTCGAAGCCGGCGTGAACGCCCTGCGCAAAGGCTGGACGCACTACGGGCCCTCCGCCGGCCTTCCCGAGCTTCGTCAGACCATCGCCGAGTACGTGAGCCGCACTCGCAACGTGCCGGTCACGAGCGACGAAGTTGTCGTGGTCCCTGGAGGCAAGCCGATCATTTTCTTTACCATGCTGGCATTGGTTGATGAAGGAGATGAAGTCATTTACCCCAATCCCGGCTTCCCGATTTACGAATCGATGATCAATTACCTGGGTGGCCGCGCCGTCCCAATTCCGCTCCGCGAAGAGCGCGATTTTTCAATCGACGTGAAAGAGTTGGCATCGCTGATCACCGACCGCACTAAGCTGATCATTCTGAACTCGCCGCAAAACCCGACCGGCGGAATGCTGACTAAGAACGACATTTACAGCATCGCCGACGCGATCGGCGAGCGCAACATCATGGTGCTCTCCGACGAAATCTATAGCCGGCTCGTTTTCGAAGGCGAAGATTTCTCGATCATGAGCGTTCCCGGCTTCAAAGACCGCACCATTGTGCTTGACGGTTTCTCGAAGACCTATGCCATGACCGGCTGGCGCATGGGCTACGGAGTGATGCGAGCCGATCTCGCCGCGCAGGTCGCAAGGCTGCAGACGAACTCGAACTCCTGCACGGCCAGCTTCACGCAGATTGCCGGAATCGAAGCGCTGCGCGGCGACCAGGCCTCGGTCGACAAGATGAACGCCGAGTTCAAGCATCGCCGTGACGTATTTGTCGCTGGCTTGAACAAGATCAAAGGTTTCTCCTGCCGCCTGCCGAAAGGCGCGTTCTATGTTTTCCCGAACATTCAGAAGACCGGCTGGCCCTCGAAGAAACTAGCCGACGCTCTGCTCGAAGAAGCCGGAGTCGCCTGCCTGTCTGGCACCGCGTTCGGAGCCTATGGAGAAGGCTATCTCCGCTTCAGCGTGGCCAATTCGCTGGAGAACCTGAACAAGGCGCTGACCTGGATTGAAGCCTGGACAAAGAAGAATCTGGTCTAGCATCGTTGACTGCTGGGACGTGGTCAGCCGCGTGTCGTTGGTCGCAGAACGATGAATCGCAGAGCGCGCGGTAGTTCTCAGATGTTGTAGAGCCGCAGCCAGCTGCGCCTCCACTGCTTGCGGCGCAGGCGAATCGCCCCACGTTCGCCCAATACGTCAGAGTTCATGATCCATTGACAATCCCGGGCGCGACTTGGTGTAAACTTCCTCCGCTATGACCAACATCGATAAGCATCCCGCCGGATCGTTTTGCTGGATTGAACTCGCGACCAGTGACCAAGCCGCAGCCAAGAACTTCTACGGCTCCATCTTTGGATGGACCCCGAACGACATGCCAATGGGTCCGAGCGATGTCTATACGATTTTCAAGATCGATGACCGCGATGCAGGCGCCGCCTACACGCTCCGCCCAGACCAGCGCGCGCAACATGTTCCGCCGCACTGGATGCTCTACATCCTCGTTGAAAGCGCCGACTCCTCCGCTGCCAAGGCCACGCAACTGGGTGGCAAGGTGATTGCCGGACCTTTCGACGTGATGGATTTTGGCCGCATGGCCGTCATCCAGGATCCCACCGGCGCGTATTTCTGCCTGTGGCAGGCAAAACAGAACACTGGTAACGGGATCGCTGGGGTCCACGGAACGCTCTGCTGGGCCGATCTGAGTACACCCGACGCGAGGACTGCGGAGGCATTCTACTCCGGCCTGTTCGGATGGCAATTCACGCGCGACGAAAAAGATACGTCCGGCTACCTGCACATCAAGAACGGAGAACACTTCATCGGAGGCGTTCCGCCCGCCGCTTATCGCCAGCCCGGAGTGCCTCCGCACTGGCTTGCCTATTTTCAGGTCGATGACGTTGACGTCGCCGCGAACAAGGCGAAAGACATGGGCGCGAAGTTGTGCCTGCCGCCCATGAGCATGGAAGGCGTGGGACGTTTCTCGGTGGTTGCCGATCCCCAGGGCGCAGTGTTCGCGGTCTTCAAGTCGGCGCGGTAAGGCTGAAAGAGACGCGGACGAGGGGAACCGAAGCTTGTCCTAAAGGGAACTAAGTCTTCTTGGTTTGCGTAAGTCAGACTGAGGGACTTCCCATGTTCCAAGAGTGCGCTCGGCCCTGCCACCTGACAAGGGCCGCGCTTGCGGCGTTCTTGAACTGTTTTGTTTTGATGGCGTGTTTCATCGCACCAGTTTGTTCGCTGCTTGCGTACGCGCAATTTCCGGCGCCAAGTTTTTCCAGCGATCCCTTCATGTTAGGTGTACCGGTCGATTTTTCCATTCCGACACAGCCGCAGGCATTCCGCGGTACGGATCACAAAGACCACCTCGCATACGAGTTGCATATTTCCAACTTCAGCAAGGCGGATCTCGCATTGAAACAACTCGAGATTCTGGACGATGCGAGCGGCAAGCCGCTGGCGAGCTATGCGGGCGCGGACCTTGAGAAAAGGCTAATGCATAAGTCAGAGCAGCCCGGGAATCCGATGCTCGTGGGTGGAAAATGGTCGGTTGTCTTCGTGTGGCTCGACTTCGACACAGGCAATATTCCGCACCGTCTCCGTCATCGATTGCAGGTGGTTGCTTCGGGATTCACTCAGCTTGGAATGCAGAGCATCGAGGGAGGAGCGACGGATGTCTCCACGGGGCCCAGGGTTATCGGGCCGCCGCTGACGGGAGGGCTGTGGTGGGCGGCGGATGGCCCCTCGAACGACGCCGGCCACAGGCGGACCTTGATTGCGGTCGATGGGAAAGCGAGGATCCCCGAACGCTTTGCGACAGATTGGGCGAAGGTCGATGAAACTGGCCAGCTCTTAAAAGGGGACGCAACGAAGAACTCCAGCTACTTTGGCTATGGTTCGGAAGTGCTCGCGGTTGCGGATGGAACCGTGGTGTCTCTCTTGGACGGGCTGGTTGAAAATACGCCCGACGCCGAAACGCGCGCCGCGCCGATGACACTTGCGAACATGGGCGGCAACTACGTCATCCTGGACATTGGCCAGCAGCAATATGCCTTCTACGCTCATTTGCAGCCGGAGAGCATTCGAGTGAAGGTGGGAGACCACGTGAGACGAGGCCAGGTTTTGGCGCTCGTAGGAGACTCGGGGAACGCGACCGGACCGCACCTGCATTTTCAGATTTCCGATCGAAACTCGGAACTCGGCACGGAGGGCCTCCCATTTGTCATCGATTCGTTTCGTCTTGCGGGGAAAATGGAGGGAGAAAAGCTCAGTGCCTACCCTGCTCCAGAGTCCATCCGACAAGCACTGCCTTTGGATGACGATGTGATTGTGTTCCCGTGATCTGAGGTGAGGAGTCGGTGAAAGGGTTCTCCCGGGCCACCCATCACCCCCAGCTGTGACCTTCCTCACAGACCCGTGCGACACCCCGGGCTAGCCTCGACTGGCAAGCCTATGCGCCGCTTTTCGCTTTGCCCAATGCCTGGCGCCCGCGAAGGAGCAACCCCATGTCTATCCTGAATTCGACCACCGGCGAAGTTCTGCGTTCCTACAACGTTGACGAACTGAAGCAGCAGGCTAATCTGATGCGCGGCTACAACCTGGTCTCGCTCTGCGCGGCCGGCTCCGGCCATGCCGGAGGCACGCTCTCCATCATGGATATCGCCGCGGCCCTCTACCTTCGAGTCGCCGACCACGATCCCAAGAATCCTAACTGGGAGGACCGCGACCGTATCGTCTGGTCTACCGGCCACAAGGCCCCCAGTCTTTATCTCGGTTTGGCCTTTGCCGGATTTTGTCCGAAAGAAGATGTCGCGCTCCTCCGCAAACTGTACTCGCCATATCAAGGACATCCGCACTGGCTCAAGCTTCCGGGCGTAGAAGTCTCAACCGGATCGCTCGGCCAGGGATTGAGTATTGCCGTCGGTCTCGCGCTCGCCGCCCGGCTCGACCAGAAGAGCCATCACGTGTTTTGCATCATGGGCGACGGCGAGCAGCAGGAAGGCCAGATATGGGAAGCAGCAATGGAAGCCGGCCACTTCAAGCTCGAAAACCTGGTCGGCATCGTCGACCGCAACCGATTGCAGATCGACGGCTGGGTCAAAGACGTCATGAACGTGGAGCCGCTCGAAGAAAAATACCGCAGCTTCGGATGGCACGTCATCACCATCAATGGCCACGACATGAAGCAGGTAGTCGAGGCGCTCGAAACCGCGAAGACGAAGGCCGGATGCGGCAAGCCCACCGTCATCATTGCCGATACGGTGAAGGGCAAAGGCGTCAGCTTCATGGAAGACATCGCCGGATGGCACGGCAAGACGCCCAACGTCGAAGAGCTGGACAAAGCCCTGAAGGAACTTGGCCTCGAAGGCGAGATTCCGGTCGAGCAACTGTTCGCGCACGCCAAGCAATATCAGGCGGAGGTCGAGCGCAAGCTCGACGCCAAGATGCCGAAATTCCATCGCAACTACTGGTGGAACGCCGCCGACACCATGAAAGTCCAGATGAAGCCTACGCGGCTGGGTTTCGGCCAGTCGCTCGCGGCCAACGGTGACGATCCGCGCGTAGTCTGTTTCGGTCTCGATATTTCGGGCTCGATCACCATCAGCGAGTTCTACGCCAACAAGCCCGAGCGCAAATCGCGCTGGATCAGCATGGGCATCGCCGAGCAGTCGGCCACGTCTGCGGCTGTCGGACTGGCGAAAGAAGGAAAGCTGCCTGTCTTCGGCACCTACGCGACGTTTGCCGCCGCCCGTAATCTCGACCAGATTCGCACCTCGATCTGCTACGGCAACTTCAACGTGCTGATTGCTGGCGCCCATGGCGGGGTCAGCGTCGGCCCCGATGGTGCAACTCATCAGGCGCTCGAAGACTGTTTCGCAATGTGCGGATTGCCCAATATGACTGTCGTTGTTCCTTGCGATATGGTCGAAACCCGCAAGGCGACCGACTACCTGTTGCTCAAGCATGTCGGTCCGAAGTACATCCGGTTCGCGCGCGAGGCCACGCCCATTGTCACCGACGAAAAGACGCCGTTTGTTTTCGGCAAGGCAAACGTGATTCGCCTGCGAATGAAAGAGGGAAGAGAAGCGGCGAATTTTATCGAGGCCTTCGAAACCAAGCTCGAATCCGATTACCGCGACGAGTGCGAGGACCTGACCATCGTTGCCTGCGGTCCCATGGTCCCCGAGGCGATGCGTGCCGCGTGGATCCTGAAGCAGGACTTCGGCTACGAAACGCGCATCATCAACATGCACACCATGAAGCCGCTCGACAAGGAAGCGATCGTGCGGGCGGCGCGCGATACGAGCATCGTTCTGACCGCCGAAGAGCACCAGATCGGTGCCCTGGCGTGGCCGGTAGCCAGCGCAATCACGGAATCGCACGAGCTTTATGGCATTCCTGTAATTACCGGCGCGATCGGCGTGAAAGACCGCTTCGGCGACTCCGGCGCGCCCTGGGAACTGATTAAAGAGTTCGAAGTGTCCGCCGAGCACATCGCCGCGAAAGCCGTGGAACTGATCGGCGTGAAAAAATCGCGCTCGGGAGAGCCGGTCGCTGAGGTTCATCTGACAGGCGTGAAATAGGGAACTAAGAGGTTCGAGCGCACCGGCCGTGTCGCAAAACTGACGCGGTCGTTTGCCTGATCTGCGGCCCCGATGGTACAAACCATCCGAGGCCTCTGCTCGTGAAAAATATCTCCCTCGCCCTCCTTGCCGTACTTTCCATTCTCTCCGTTGTATTCGTTATGGCGCGCGCCACTGAGAATCGCCGCAAGATTAACCTTCCTACCAGCAAGACGCTGACGCTTCCGGTTCCGGGCTACATTGCCCGTACGAACAGTTTCCCCGCGAGGATCGCGGTGAGTCCGGACGGCCATTATGCCGCGCTGTTGAATCAGGGCTATGGCACGGAAGAGAGCGGGGTGCGGCAGTCGATCGCGATTCTCGATCTTGCAAATAATCAACTGCGCGATTTCCCGGACGATCGCTTGCGCGGCGATGCCCGCTCGACTCGTCAGAGCTATTTCATCGGACTGGCTTTTTCAAGCGATGGAAAGCACCTCTACGCGTCTATGGGATCGATTACCGATCCAACGGGAGAAAAGCCAACGAGCACGGGCAACGGTATCGCGGTGTACAAATTTGCTGATGGGCAGGTGTCGCCGGAACGGTTCATCAAGATTCCGCCGCAGCGGCTAGCCGAAGGGAAGGAAGTTGCGTATGGCCTGCGCAAGACTCCAGCGGGAACTGCGATTCCGTATCCGGCTGGATTCGCCGTGTTGCCGGGCGCGAAGGATGATCGACTGGTCGTGGCCAACAATCTTTCTGACAATGTTGTGTTGCTGGATATGAATTCAGGCGAAATCCTGAAGTCGTTCGACCTGAGCCGTGATCGCCACGTGCCCGCCGCGTATCCCTATACCGTCGTTATCAACAAAGCGGGGACGAAGGCGTGGTGTAGTCTTTGGAACTCAGCGGAGATCGGGGAACTCGATCTTGAAGCGGGCAAAGTGAGTCGATGGATCAAGCTCAAGAAAGTGGGCGACTCCTCTTTGCCGAGCTCGCATCCGACGGCAATGCTGTTGAGCCCGGATGAGAAGACGCTGTATGTGGCTCTTGCGAACGCCGATGTCGTGGACGCGGTGGATCTGAAATCCGGTTTCTCC
>JBELAC010000137.1:0-12735 GCA_049509215.1 Terriglobales bacterium | reverse complement strand
ATAGCGAAGTTCCCCGTGATACCCTGCTGCCTTCTCAGATAATTGCGGAGATTCCCTGGTGAGAAACGGCGCCGTTGTCCTCTTGAGTTTTTTTCTCGTCGCCCCGGCGTTCGCGAAGCTCCACAAGGATTCTTATCCCGTCCCGTGTAGCACGCTCTGGCCGGCGGTGAAGGATACGCTGAAGAACTCAGGAAAATATGCCATCGTTGGAATTGACAATGGGGAAATGACCGCTTCCTATATCATCGGTAGTTTCTTCTCTGGCAGGCGCATCAATTCCGTTGTCCTGAATGCCACAGGCGACGGTTGCGATATGCAGACGCAAACAACCTACACCGGGGTCGAACGTAACGATGCTGGTGATTTTAAAAAGCGCGTGGATGAGTCTCTTGCCAAGCTGAAAACTGCCGAACCGTCCCCCGCAGCCCCCCACCACCCAGGAACGCAAGTGAGGCCGCTGAGCCGATTGACCGGATACATTGAGATTCTGACCGCCCTGACTTAGCTGCGATTACTCAAGTGCAGGATCGGGCACTTCGTTTCCGTTCTCACTATGGCTGCCTGAGTAGCTGCAGAATTCAAATATCGAAAACCACGCGGGACGCCCAAACAAAACTCCCTTTTCCGGTGGTTGGTGCTAAGGCAGCCCTTGCTGGAGATGTTAGGCGCGGGATAGTCTTGGCTGGAATCGTTCACGGCTTGGGGGACTATGAAGCGGCATGTGCTGATCTATGGGGTGATTGGCGGGCTCCTCATTGCCTTGCTTAAGTGGTCGGAGTACCGGTTCCTGGTTATCGACCATTCCATTGAAATCTATGGCGGCCTGATCGCGGCGACGTTTGCCGTGCTCGGGATATGGCTTGGCCTCCGGCTCACGGGGAAGCGGGAGACGGTCGTTGTAAAGGAAGTCGTGGTAAAGGAAATCGAAGTTAACGAGGTTGCGGTGATGCGGGAGGTCCCGGCGGGGCCCTTTATTCCGAACAAAAAGAAGCGGGAGGACCTGAGCATTACATCGCGCGAAATGGAGATCCTGGAACTGATCGCCCAAGGGATGAGCAACCGCGAGATCGCCGAGAAACTGTTCGTGAGCGAGAATACGGTCAAAACCCACTCCAGCCGGGTTTTCGACAAGCTCGGGGCGCGGCGGAGAACGCAGGCCGTGCAGCTGGGCAAGGAATTCGGGCTGCTGCCATGAGTCTCTCTCACCCGAACGAGTGATTTTTCATCACGATACGCAAAATCACCCGAAAGGATGACGACAAAGGCCCGGCATGATGCGGTATGGTGCGTCTGCAACCGGGGATTACAATCCGACCATTTGACCAGGAGACACAGATGAAAAAGACCATACTGGTATTCGGGCTGATTTCGGGCGCGGTTTCGGCGCTGATGATGGTGGCAACGCTGCCGTTCCTGGATCGGATCGGCTCGGAACGGGGCTATGTCCTCGGCTACACGTCGATTGTGCTGTCGTTTCTGCTGGTGTTTTTCGGCATTCGCTCGTACCGGAACAATGTCGGAAACGGGCAGATCACGTTCGGGAGAGCGTTCACGATCGGGATCTCGATCACGGTAATCTCGTGCCTCTTCTACGTGGCAACGTGGGAAATTCTGTACTACAACTTCCTGCCGGGCTTCTGGGACAAATATGGCGCGCAAGCGGTGGCGAAGCTGCAAGCGTCGGGCGCGAGTTCGGCCGCGATTGCCGCGCAGCTGGAGCAAGTGAAGAAATATAAGGAGATGTATGCGAATCCGCTGATCAATGGGGCGATGACGTTCATCGAGCCATTCCCGGTGGGGCTGGTCATCACGCTGATCTCGGCGGCGATCCTGAGGAAGAAGAGGCAGCCGCAAACGACTCCGGAGCCATTGCCGGCGGCCTGAGTGCCGGCGGCCTGAGCTGCGAAATCCCACATTTCGATAATCGCGAAGGTTGGGCACCCAGCCGGTCTGCCGGAGCTGGCAAGAATTCACACGGTTTTAATAACCGGGGCGTTCATTCGCCGTTAACATTTCTCTCTATGCCTGATCAGCCAATGGTTATCGAGGAAGTTGCTGGTTCCAAAGAAGGGATACATGTTCTGCGGCTCGCGGGGCCGCTTACACTGATGAATGTATTCGGCTTTCAAAACAAGGTGCGAGCCGACACAGCGCGTGCGCTCATATTGGACTTCACAGCCGTTCCACTCGCGGATTCAGCCGGGATTGGGGCGCTGGTAGGAGCGTATGTAAGCCGGCAGAAGGACGGCCGGACTCTCGGTCTGGTGGGCGTGAATCAGCGCATCCACCAGGCTCTTGAGGTCACGCGGGTCGAGAGTTTTTTCAAGTTTTACGCGACCGTAGCTGAGGCGGAGGCGGCGGTATAGCGCCGGCTGAAGCCGGTCATCAGGGAGCGGCATGATCGCAGCTTTAGAGGGCTGCGCGATCCAAAGTCAAACAGAAAAGCGGCCTTTGGGGCCGCTTTCCTTACATCCGCGAATTGTGGAAGTGGTTAGACGCCTTTGACGTTCTCTGCCTGCCAGCCTTTGGGGCCTTTCACTACGTCGAACTGAACTTGTTGTCCTTCTTGCAGGCTGCGGAAACCATTGGCCTGAATGGCGGAGAAGTGCACGAATACGTCTTCACCGTTCTGGCGGCTGATAAATCCATAGCCCTTGGCATCGTTGAACCACTTTACTGTTCCTGTTTCCATGGTGTTACTGTGTTCCTTTTGTTGAAGTATGCGCTGGAACTCGCAGGATGGTGCAGGCAGGTCACGCTGTAAAGCGGGGTACTGCTGACAACCGCAAAGTCAAACGCGCCTATATTGTACCCAATTCCCAATGGGGGTTTCCAGAAGATTTGCGGTTACGAAAGGCTTGTGGGGACGGGCGCGTCCCATGGGGCAAGTCAGGCGGGTTAGGGGTTTGCTGTAGGAAGAGATTCCACTGGGACCTACCGAAAATTCCCACGCCAACTCGTGATTCTCGCGTATAGGGTTGAAAAATAAGGTGTTATAGCTTGGCCGAGTGATTGCACCCAGGATCGATGATTGGGCTGGGAGGCAACGGCATGGTGCGAATACGAGTGGAAAATTTCGCTAAGTTGGCAGTCGTGGAATGCAGCGGACGGATCGTCCATAGCGATGCGGTGTTCAAGCTACGGGATACTGTGCAAGCTCAGGACACGCCGGTCATCATTCTGGATATGTCCGAAGTGGATGGCATTGGCGGCGGCGGATTGGGGATGCTGGTGTTCCTGGAGCACTGGGCGCGAGAGAATGAAGTTCAATTGAAACTGTTTTGCCCCTCCGACGCGGTTTTGGAAGGGCTGGCGCAGATTCGATTCCTGACGAATCTTGAGATCGCAACCTTTCAGGAAGTGATGGGACTGCTTGCCCGAGCGGGGGAACAATACGGCTCTGCATCGAGCCCTCTGGCTGCGTGAACTGGCTGACTCTTCGCGATTGATCTTGGTTCCCATGCGTCGCCCTTCGTCCCTTGCTTGAGTCTTTCCGCGCTAGTTCCTTCTATAGCTTCGATCATTGTCCTTGACCGGAACCTTAGGGGACTAGCCAGCGGCTGCCCATTTGCAACTTTGCCGAGGCTCAGACATCATCGAATCATGCGGATTCAAATGATGTGGGGAGTGGTTTGCGCTGGAATGATTCTTTGCATTTCATTATGGGGCCAAGGCGACCTGATCAACGATGTGCGCGCGCAGGTGGCGCAAGGCGCATTTTCGGCGGCCGAGGCGGAATTGCAAAGTTACAAGGCGCAGCGAGGCGCGACCTCGGAATATCTGGAGGCGCTTTCCTGGACGGCGCGAGGAGCGGTGGCGGCGAGGCAGTGGGATCGAGCGGAGACATGGGCGCGGGAGGCGCGCACGCTGAGCGAGCAACAAGTCGCCGGAACCCCGCACAAGCTGGATTCCGACCCACATTTGGCAACCGCGCTGGGAGCGGCTTATGAAGTCCTCGCGCAGGGAATGGCGGCAAAAGGACAGCAGGACGCGGCGGTGCACTTGCTGCGGTCGGGGCTGGCGCGGTATGGAACGACGACGATCGCACCGCGGCTCCAGAAGAATCTGAATATGCTGGCGCTGGTTGGCCGGGCGGCTCCGCCGCTGCAGGCGACGCAGTATCTGGGGCCGAAGCCTCCGACGCTGGCAGCGCTGAAGGGGTCGCCGGTGCTGCTGTTTTTCTGGGCGCACTGGTGCGTGGACTGCAAAGCGGAGGTCCCGGTGATCGCGAGGTTGCGGCAGGAGTTTGGTCCGCAAGGGTTGATCGTCATTGGTCCTACACAACTCTACGGATATGCGGCGCAAGGGAATGAGGCCACGCCGGAGCAGGAGCGTAGTTACATCGAGTCGGTGCGGCAACGATACTATGCGGGCCTGCTGGATATGCCAGTACCGTTGAGCAAGCAGAACTTCAATGCTTATGGAGCGAGCACAACTCCGACGCTGGTGGTGCTGAATCGTGGGGGGCAGGTGGCGATGTACCATCCGGGGGCGATGCCATATGAGGAGTTGCGGGCGGCGGTGGAGAAAGCAACCGCTCGCTGAATAGCGCGATCGTCTGAGTCTCCGGTCCCGGATCGTGCCAGGCCGGTGGTCGCACGGGCTAAAGTCAGACCGGCTTTGTACCGATCTGCTAAGGGCGGGGAGCCGTACGATACGACCCGAGAAAGCTGAGAAGCGCTTTGCCTCCTACCGACCCGAAGTTCTATAAAGAGCTGCTCGACCACATGAGTGATGGCGTTTACTTTGTCGACCGCGATCGCCGCATTCTCTACTGGAACGAAGGCGCCTTTCGCCTCAGCGGCTACAAGGCCGACGAAATCGTGGGCCGCTGTTGCCAGGACGATACCTTGTGTCACGTGGATTACGAGGGACACCACTTATGCCAGGACGGTTGTCCTTTGACCGCCAGCGTGGGCGACGGCGGCTCGCACGCGGCACAGGTTTTCTTGCGTCACAAACAGGGGCGGCGCGTTCCGGTGTCGGTGCGCGTAGAGCCCATTCGCGACGAGGGCGGCGCGGTGATCGGCGCCGTGGAGATCTTCAGCGACAATACGGCCCAACATGCCGCGCGGCGCAAGACCGCGGAGATGGAGCGTCTCGCTTTTCTCGACCAGGTCACCCAGTTGCCGAATCGACGTTACGCGGAGATGTCTCTGCAGACGGCATTGAGCGAATACCAGGTCCACAAGGATCCCTTTGGAGTGATGGTCATCGACCTCGACCGCTTCAAGGCAATCAACGACAATTTCGGTCACGCCACGGGCGACCTCGCCCTGCAGGAAGTGGCCAAAACTCTGACGGGGGCGCTGCGGAACACCGACATCGTCGGGCGCTGGGGCGGCGACGAATTCATCGCGGTCGTCCGCCACGTCGATAGCGAGATTCTGAGAGGGCTGGCGGACCGCTGCTGCATCCTGGTGGCGCAAACCTCGTTCCCCAGCAGCGACGGCTCCACCGTTTCCATGTCGGTCTCGATCGGAGGCACGCTGGTGCTGCCCGATGACACGCCCGAAGGTCTCATCAAACGGGCCGATGAGCTGATGTACAACAGCAAGACGAACGGACGGAGCCGCGCGGCGACAGCGTAGGAGACTGCGGAAAGAGTTCCGTTGCCGGCCGCAGTTACCCTCGGCGGCTGAAGCCGACATGAAAAGCAGGCGACTGCGCTCTTCCACGGTGGCGCAAGCATACGTGAGTTTTTCCGCAGCCTGCTAAGCAACATATCTACAGCGCGTCGCTTGGTCGCGGCGGCGGGCCTGAGCAAGGAGAACTTGAATATCCGCGGTGCGAGTATGCCCCCTACGCTCGCGATATTGAATAGGGAAAGTGGCGATGTACCGCCAGGGAGCGATGCCATATGAGGAGTTGCGCGCGGCGGTGGAGAAAGAGGTATGCTAAATAATGGTGGAATCCATTTCCTCGACGAGCCCAAGGGCGCTGACAGGCATGACGCTTGGCTCGGCGGTCATGTTCGTCTTCGGCATCTTCTGGTTTTTGGCGGGGTTTTCCGGTGGCCGATTTTTTCCGGCGTGGATGCGCGTCGGGGTGCCATTGCTGGGCGTTGTGCTCGCCATCTGGCTGGCAGTGATGGCGGTGCGGGTAGCCCGTATTTCGCGGAATGCGCCACCACCTAGTGCCGAGCAAGCCGCGCTCGGCCGTCAAATCGGGCGGCGCTTTGGCAGAATCCACGCTATCCAGTGGGGCTCAATCGTTGCCGCCATTGCCGTTCTCAATATCGTGCATCTCCCGAATTTCATTGCGCCTGCGGTCGCGGTTATCGTGGCGCTGCATTTCTTCCCACTGGCGGCACTATTCCAGCGGCCTTCCTACAACGTGACTGGAATTCTGGGATGCGCGATCGGCCTAGGTGGCGCGCTGATCTCGAGCCCGTCAGCCCGGCTGAGCGCCGTCGGACTCTCCTTCGGATTGCTGCTCTGGCTGACGGTAGCCGATGCGCTCGTCGGGATTTCACGCGCGGCGCGTGCTCAACGGGAAGAGAACCGCCCGTAAGTCAATTCCAGCGGGCGAGCATATCTACAGCGCCGTCGCCTGGTCGCGGCGGCGCGCCTGAATTTCAATATAGACGTTAATGAGCGATACGGCGGCGGGAGTGACGCCGGGGATGCGGGAGGCCTGGGCGAGGGTCTGCGGAGCGACTTTGCCGAGTTTCTCCTGCATTTCTCGGGAGAGGCCGCTGACATTCTTATAATCGAACCATTCGGGGATGCGGCGCTGCTCGGATTTCTTCAGGCGGTCAATGGCCCGCTGCTGCTGGTCGAGGTATCCGGCATACTTGATTTCGGTCTCGATGGATTTCAGTTCGTTGCGGACTTCGGAAGAAAGGCCGTTCACCGCCGAGTTCGCAGAGGCCGCCGAGGAACTCCTTTCAAAGAACCCAGTTGCGAGGCCTTGGAGAAGTGGCGCCAGGTTCTCGATCGCCATTTCCGGGCGCTTGAGCAGTTGCGCCAATGGCTGTCCGAAAGCGGAGCTGAGGTCGGTTTCCACGGAATCGCTCGGCACGATCTGATCGACCATGGCTGTGGTCAGCTTCGTTGTTTCAAGCAATTTCCTCATTTCTTCCAGACGCAGCTGCTTCTTCTGAAAATCGTGCCAGGCTTGGTCGCTGATCAGGCCTACGCGGTGGCCGTGCGGAGTGAGGCGACGGTCGGCGTTATCGATCCGCAGGTGCAGGCGGAACTCGGCACGCGAAGTGAACATGCGGTAGGGTTCGTTCGTGCCTTTCGAAATGAGGTCGTCGATGAGAATAGCCGTATAGGCTTCCGTGCGGTCGAGGATGAGAGGCGGCTCGTTTTTCACTTTCAGCGCGGCGTTGATTCCGGCCATGATGCCCTGGCAGGCAGCTTCTTCATAGCCGGAGGTTCCATTGATTTGACCAGCCAGGAACAGGCCTGGAATTTTTTTCGTTTCGAGCGTGCGATTCAGTTCGGTGGGGTCGATGGAATCGTACTCGATGGCATAGCCGGGGCGCATCATCTCGGCTTGATCGAGTCCGGGGATGGATTTGAGAATCGCCAGTTGCACGTCGATGGGCAGGCTGGTGCTCATGCCGTTGACGTAGATTTCGTGAGTATTCAAGCCCTCGGGCTCGAGGAAAAGCTGGTGGGTCGTTTTATCGGGAAACTTGACGATTTTGTCTTCGATCGACGGGCAGTAGCGCGGGCCAATGGATTGAATCTGTCCGCTGTACATCGGCGAGCGATGAACGTTCTCGCGGATGACGCGGTGCGTCTCTTCGGTGGTGAAGGCGATGTAACACGGAACCTGGCTGTCGTGGTGTGCCACCTGGTGCGTGCGGAAGCTGAAGGGAGTGGGATCGGCATCACCGGGCTGGATTTCAAACTTGGACCAGTCAATAGTGCGGCCGTCGAGACGCGGAGGAGTTCCGGTCTTGAGGCGGCATCCGCGAAGGCCGAGTTTTTTTAGAGATTCGCCGAGCAGGACAGCGGCGGGTTCACCCGAGCGTCCGGCAGGATATTGCTGCTCTCCGCAGTGGATGAGACCATTGAGGAACGTGCCAGTGGTGATGATGACGGCGCGAGCGGAGACGCGGCGTCCGTCGCGCAGGAGAATGCCTTGAATGCAGTGGCCAGTGGTCAGTGGCCAGTGGCCAGTTGTTTCTCTGCCGGACTGATCGCTGAGGGCTGACGGCTGATGGCTGACGGCTGATGGCTCGATGATCACATCCGCGACTTCGGCCTGCTTGATCGTCAGATTCGGCTGCGACTCGAGAACCTCGCGCATCTTCAGGCGGTAGGCCTGTTTGTCACACTGGGCACGGGGCGACCAGACGGCGGGACCGCGGGAGGTGTTGAGCAGTCGGAACTGGATTCCAACGGCGTCGGTGATTTCTCCCATGATCCCGCCTAGAGCATCGACTTCGCGAACTAGATGGCCTTTGGCGATGCCTCCGATAGCGGGGTTGCAGGACATCTGGGCAATCAGATCGACGTTGAGCGTGTAAAGGGCGGTCTTCAGGCCCATGCGAGCGGCAGCCATCGCGGCTTCGCATCCGGCATGACCAGCTCCGACCACGACTACGTCGAAATGCTCGTTGAAAGTCTGCATACGCAAAAAGGCTGAATGGCCCACCACAGGCAGGAAACTCTAATCAATTGTAGCAAGACGATGCGATAGACTTTCTGAGGAAATACCTTATGGCGCGACACATTCCTATCGGCGTAATGGGCGAGGCGGAAGAAATCGTAGACCGGCAGCACACGCTGGCGGCGCATCATCCGGAGTTGCCGCCGGTGTATTCGACTCCCGATATGATTCGGCTTATGGAGACGGCTTGCTTTCATGCCTTGCAGCCTTTCTGCGACGAAGGCGAGATCACGGTGGGCATCTCGATTCACGTGGAACACCGGGCGGCCAGCGGAATCGGCATGCGGATTCACGCGCGGGCGGAGTTGGAGTCATTTGACGGGAGGTTCTACATCATGCGGGTAACGGCCGACGATGGCACACAGGAAATCGGACGAGGCACAGTGGGACGCGCGGTGGTGCACGTGCCAAGTTTTGTGGCGAAGATGCGAGAGGAGGCTCAGAACAAATAAATGACCGCTCAGACCGAGAAGGCGATTCAATTCCGGACCCTGCATCGCGGTCCGGGCGCGCTGGTGCTGCCCAATGCGTGGGATGTAGTGAGCGCGCGGATTTTTGAAGAGGCGGGGTTCCCGGCAATCGCAACCACCTCGGCGGGCATTGCGTTTTCGCTGGGGTATCCCGACGGTCAGCGCATTGCACGCGAGGAGATGATTGCCCGCATCGGACGGATTGCGCGCGCGGTAAAAGTGCCCGTCACTGCGGATATCGAGTCGGGATACGGATCGAGCGCGGAGGAGATCGCGCGCACTACGCGCGAGGTGATCGAGGCGGGCGCGGTCGGGATGAACCTTGAGGATGCCAGCCACCGGCGGGATCAGCCGCTGCTTCAATTGGAACTGGTCGTGGAGAAAATCAAAGCAGCGCGTGAGGCGGCGGCGCAACTGCATGTGCCGATCGTTGTGAATGCGCGCACCGATGTGTACCTGCTGCCGGGTGGCAATCCCGATGCGACTTATTGGGAGGCTTTGCGGCGACTTACTGCGTTTCGCGATGCGGGAGCAGATTGCGTGTTCGCGCCAGGTCTCAACGATGCAGCGACCATCGCGCGCATGGCAAAAGACATCGCGTGCCCGCTGAACATCCTTGCGGCGCCGGGGACACCTTCGATCGCAGATCTGGAAAAGCTGGGCGTGGCACGGGTGAGCGTCGGCTCGGGATTTATGCGGGCGACGCTGGGCTTGCTTCGGCGAGCCGCGGAGGAGTTGAAGTCGGCAGGGACCTATAGCGCTCTGACGGATGCAATGCCATACGCCGATGTGAACAAGATGCTGGGCGGATCGTAGTTGCGTGGGGGCATTTATCTTCTTCAGCACCTCCTGCATTCTTCAGCGAGTCACTGGACGGTCAGGGTGACCGTCGTGGAATGTGACAAACCTGCGGCCGTAGCCGTCACCGTGATCGGATAAGTGCCCGCTGGCGTTCCGCCACTACCACCGCCGCCGCCACCTCCTCCGCTGCTGCTGCCACAGCCGTTGAAGCTGACCAGCGAAAATCCCACCAGCAGTGCGAGCAGCACCGTCCCGCCGAATCCGGATCTACATTTCCCTGCGCCGCCCATTCCCAGAATGAGCAGGCCCGGAACCGCCAGCGCGAAGAAGATACCCTGCCTGCCTCCGAGCGGCCAGCGTGGAATAGCCGCGGATGCCGCCGTGGTCGCAAAGCTCAGCGTGGTGCCTGCTGGCCCACCATTCGGTGTTACGCTCCCCGGATTGAACGAGCAACTCGCGCCCGTGGGCAACCCGCCGCAACTGGCTCCCGTGAAAGTGACAGTCTGGCCGAATCCCCCGCTCGGAGTAATCGTAATCGTCGTCGTCCCCGTCTGGCCCGGCGAGCTGATGGTCACCGTCGTCGGACTGGCACCGATCGTGAAATCCCCCGAGGAGGCCGACGTCACTGTCAAGGTCAGCGTCGTGGTCTGCGTCAAATTGCCCGAGGTGCCGATCACGGTCGCCGTTGCCGTGCCCGTCGTCGCCGTCCCGCTCGCGGTCAGCGTCAGCGTGCTCGTGCTGGTTGCCGGATTCGGATTGAACGCCGCTGTTACCCCACTCGGCAAGCCCGAAGACGAAAACGACACGCTGCCGCTGAAACCGTTCTCCGGCGTGATCGTGATCGTACTCGTCCCCTGGCTGCCTTGCGCCACGCTCAAACTGTTCGGACTGGCCGTCAGCGCGTAGCTCGGCCCCATCACCGTCAGCATCAGCGTCGTGTTCTGCGTCAAATTGCCCGAGGTGCCGATCACGGTCACCGTTGCCGTGCCCGTCGTCGCCGTCCCGCTCGCGGTCAGCGTCAGCGTGCTCGTGCTGGTTGCCGGATTCGGATCGAAGGCCGCTGTTACCCCACTCGGCAAGCCCGAAGCCGAAAACGACACGCTGCCGCTGAAACCGTTCTCCGGCGTGATCGTGATCGTACTCGTCCCTTGGCTGCCTTGCGCCACGCTCAAACTGTTCGGACTGGCCGTCAGCGTGAAGCTCGGCGCCGATGACCCGAACACGTACCCCGCCCCCTGCCCGCTATTCGAGCCGACTGCTTTATAAGGGGCTCCCACCACGGACGTGCTGCCGCTTAGCGCAACGGAATGGCCGAACCAGTCATTTGCCGCGCCGTCGGAAGCCGTCAGCTCCGCCTGCTGACTCCACGTTCCGCCACTTTCGACGAACACATACGTTGCTCCGGGACCTGGAGCCGACAACATAACGTTGTACGGGTGCTCAGGGGCCCCCGCCACGACCGTGCTGCCACTGAACGCGACGGAATAGCCGAAGAAGTCATATGCCACGCCATCGGACGACGACAACTCCGTCTGCTGATTCCACATTCCGCCGCTTTCCACGAATACGTACGCCGCTCCCTGAGTAACATTCGAGCCGACCATGTGGTGAGGGGACCCCACCACCAGCGTGCTGCCGCTAGCGGCGACCGAATAACCGTAGTTGTCCCGAGCCGCGCCGTCGGAAGCGAGCAGCTCCGCCTGCTGACTCCACGTTCCGCCGCTTTCGCCGAACACGTACGCCGCTCCTTGGCAGTCCGCATAGCAAGGTGCCCCCGCCACGACCGTATTGCCGCTGAGCGCGACGGAGGAGCCGAGCTGGTCATATGCCGCGCCGTCGGATGCCGTTAGCTCCGCCTGTTGGCTCCACGTTCCACCACTTTGGACGAATACGTACGCCGCTCCCTGAGAGCCATTCGGGCCAGTCGCAGGGTACCCAGGCGCGCCCACCACGACCGTACTGCCGCTGACCGCGACGGACCAGCCGAAGTAGTTGTAGTTAGCGCCGTCGGACGCCGTCAGCTCCGCCTGCTGAATCCAGCTCGTGCCCCTTTGCGTGAACACGTACACCGCCCCCTGGGAGTTATTCGAGCCGTACCCAGGCGCCCCCACCACGACCGTGCTGCCGCTGACCGCGACGGAAGAACCGAAAGAGGCAAATGCCGCGCCGTCGGACGCCGTCAGCTCCGCCTGCTGACTCCACGTTCCGCCGCTTTGAACGAACACGTACACCGCTCCCTGAGTGCTATTCGAGCCGACTGTTTTTTGAGGCGCCCCCACCACGGCCGTGCTCCCGTCCATCGCAACGGACATGCCGAAGTCGTCAGCAGCCACGCCGTCGGATGCGGTAAGCTCCGCCTGTTGGGTCCATCCGGTGTCGTCCTCTTCCAGCACGGCCCGGATCGCACGTTGCGCGTCAGGCGGCAGGCTCGACCAGCCGGTCGCAGATTGGCGAACAGAACTTTCCTCCCTTAACGGGGAAACTTGCCCAACGGATTGCGCGACAGCGACCAGAACAAGGAGTAACAAAATGGCGAGTAAGTGCGAGAAACGCATGACTGACTCCATGGGACTGCGGCAATATGCTCACACGAGAGGTGCGGGATCCTCGCGAGTGGCAAATTGTAGTTGTTGTCGGACGGCAGTGGCAATGATGTAGATCACAGCCGAGATTCTGTGGCTCGCGGACCCAAAAGATTGGTTGTCGTAACATCCCGATTTCACTCACTGACTCCAGGCTAAATTTTGGAGTTGCTGTCCGGTGGGAGGAAGAGATACTGGTTGTTCCCGGCGCCTCGCCGGCGAAAAATCTCACAAATCTCCGGTGACAACCCTCA
>JBELAC010000136.1:0-12821 GCA_049509215.1 Terriglobales bacterium | reverse complement strand
GAAAGCTTCAGCGGTGAGATGAATCGTTTCCGTCGACCGGTTGACGGTAATGCCGACGCCCAGGTCGAACCCTTCAAGGATATTAAGAATCTCGATTAGGGTGGTGCCTCCCGAGGACGGCGGCGGGGCGCCAATGATGTCATAGCCGCGATAGGTGCCGCGGACGGGCTCGCGCTCTTTTACTTCGTAGGCGGCGAGGTCGGCGGCGGTGACGAGGCCTCCGCCTTTTTGGATGGCGACGGCCAGTTCGCGGGCGAGCGCGCCGTGGTAGAAGTCGTCGGGGTTTTTGGCGATGCGCTCGAGTGTGCGCGCCAGTTCGGGCTGCTTGAGGATTTCTCCCGGCTGATAGAACTTGCCGTCGCGCTGGAAGATGCGATGGGAGTCGGGGAACTTGGCCAGGTCTTCATCGCGCAGATCTTTTGCATCTTCGTAGGCCAGGGGAAAACCATCGCGGGCGAGGCGGATGGCGGGGGTAATTACTTTTTCTAGCGTCAGCTTGCCGTATTTTTTCTCGGCATAGACCAGGCCGGCGACCGAGCCGGGGACGCCGACCGATTTGTATCCTACAACGCTCATATCGGGGATTACGTTGCCTTGGGCGTCGAGATACATGTTTTCGGTCGCGGCGGCCGGGGCTTTCTCTCGAAAGTCGATAAAGTGGGTTGCGCCGGTGGCAGTGCGGAGCAAGAAGAATCCGCCACCCCCGATGTTACCCGCCTGTGGATGGACGACGGCAAGGGCGAACCCGGTGGCAACGGCGGCGTCGACGGCGTTGCCTCCGGCCTGCATGATTTCGACACCTGCTCGCGAGGCGAGTTCGTGGACGCTGGCGACCATGGCGTGCTGCGCACGGGCAGGACGCATGGGCGCGGCGAAGACATGGGACGCCAGGCAGAGTACTAAGGCCGCGAATCTGAGGAAACTGCTATGAATGCGCATCGCGTGGTGAACTTACGAGGCTATTCCACGGCGTTGGCGGGAGTCAAACGGAGTGGTGAGCGCTGCGGCCACCGCCGAGACGCCGAGGGCGACGAGAAAAGCTTAGATCATTTCTTCTTTGTCTGTTGGCGACTCAGGACGCCTTGCTTGCGCTTGGGTCTGGGTGCCGACATAAATCCTTTCACCGCCGAGACGCCGAGGGCGCCGAGAAAATCGCTTGGGTCATCTGGGTTGCGGGGGCGCGCGGCTGGCCTCGCGCTTCTGACCTCTCCCAGAGAGATCCCACTTCAGAGCATTCTCGCGATTTGTCTTTTATAATTTTCTGAATTTCTATCGCACTTTTAGCTGGTATATACCCTAGGAGGGTATGATATAAGAAGCCGAGCACCGGTGCATGTCTTGCCGGTGGTTGTAACGTTCCTGTAATGAAATTTGCCTAGGATAACTGGACTCACGTTCTGGCGAACATTCAGCTCAAGCGTTAACTACAGTTAATTTGGTTTGCTGTACCTTACGTTAAGGTGCAGGCTCGTGCGGGGCGGCCAGACCTGGCCGTGATGCATAGCCGTGTCGCAGGGGTATTCATTCAAAGACAGGCAGCAGTCGTGGAGTTGAAATTGCGATTCATTGTCAAAATCGGCCAGCGGGCGCAGTCCTCTTGCGCTTGCGATCTTTCGCGCTCCAGGCAGGCTGCGCCGGCCTTCTTTGTACAGACTTTTATTTTGGCACTGGCCTTTGCCTTGGTCGCGTTCTCAACTGCATGGGCGCAGTCACCGGCGAATGCGGAATCGGCCGCGCTTCCTGCACTGATATCCACGCAAGAGGCGGCATCTCCCAGTGTCCAGGCTCAAACTTCAACGCCTCCGGCGCCGCAGGCTGGCGATTCCGCCGATTCGCCCGATCCCGCCCCGGCTGACGAAGGCACGCCGGCAATGTTCCCACATTTCAAAAGCTCACGGTTCTGGCTCTCGGGGCAGGCGAATTTTATCTTGCAGACGCATCCGCCATTTCGGGCTCTGTATAGCGGGACGAACAGCCTGAGTCCCAACTATTCGAAAGCGACGTCGCGCGTGCTGACGCTCTATACCGGCGCGCGGGTGAACAACGCAACGGAGTTTATTGTGGACATCGAGGAAGCGGGCGGATCGGCACTCAGCCAGGGTTTCGGGTTGGCTGGCAATACGGATTTGGACATCGTGCGGAATCCGCTGTTGAGCAAAGAGCCTTATTTGGGCCGGGGCATGATTCACCATGTGTTTGCGCTCAGCAAAGATAAAGTGGAAAACGCACGGAATGCATTCTCGTTGTTTGATGAACTTCCGCGGCGGCGATTAGAAATCCGGTTCGGAAAATTCAGCATGCCGGACTTTTTCGACGTCAACTCGGTGGGCAGCGATACGCATTTACAGTTCCTCAACTGGACGACCGACAACAACGGCGCATGGGATTACGCCGCCGACACGCGCGGCTACACGGTCGGTTTCACCGCGGATTACGAAGACCGAAATTGGGGATTTCGATTCGCTGAAGCGCTCATGCCGAAGATTGCGAATGGAATCGATCTGGTCTGGCGTCCATGGCAAGTGCACGCGGAGAATTGGGAATATGAATTGCGACGCGGGTTCATCCCGAAAAAGCCGGGCGTGGTGCGACTGCTGGCGTTTACCAACTACGCGAACATGGGGATTTACCGGGAAGCGGTGGAGCAGTTTCTGACGCAGACGGCGCCGACGCCAGAGAAGGTCCCCGAAATCACGAACCACGCGTGGCACATTACGCGCAAGTATGGATTTGGCGTGAACATCGAACAGAATCTCGCGTCGAACGTGACGGCGTTCGCGCGCTTTGGCTGGAACAACGGCAAGACGGAATCGTTTGCATACACTGAGGTTGAGCAGACGTTTGCAACCGGAGTGGGCGTCGGCGGAGCGCTGTGGCATCGCCGGTACGACCGGGCAGGCGTGGCCGTCGTCACGAATGCGATTGCCAGAGACCACCAGAATTATCTTCGTCTGGGAGGACTTGGCTTTCTGCTGGGAGACGGCGGTTTGAATTACGGCCGCGAGAATATTTTCGAAAGCTATTACACCGCGCACGTCTGGCGAGGACTCTACGCGGCTCCGGGGGTGCAGCACATCAATAACCCAGGATATAACCGCGACCGCGGGCCGGTGGTGGTACCGACATTCCGGCTGCATGCGGAGTTTTAGGCAGTCGTTGAGGAGACATATCAAGAACGGATACGGCAACAGTGAAAGTGCTTCAGGTTGAGCGCTCGGTTCCGGCCTCAAGCTTGTTGACCGTGTGGATGGCCCAGGCCATGCGCGGGGTGTTGTGGGCGATTCCGAAGCGACCCTGGGCATCGAGCAGGATGATGCCGCCGTGGCCGTTGAGGCGGTCTTTCAGATAGGTCATCGCTTCCTGCGCGATCCATTCGGGCAAATTGCCGGAAGCGACGCGATCGGTAGCCCATTTGGCCAACACCAACTTCATGATTGGCTCGCCCCAGCCGGTGGTTGAGGCAGCGGCGCTGGCGTTGTCGGCGTAGCAGCCGCAGCCGATCAGGGAGGAGTCGCCGAGACGGCCG
This sequence comes from Terriglobales bacterium, assembly GCA_049509215.1. Lineage (GTDB taxonomy): Bacteria > Acidobacteriota > Terriglobia > Terriglobales > Acidobacteriaceae > Acidiflorens. Next base: position 9,295 of record JBELAC010000136.1, on the reverse strand, counting down.
GGATCTTTATTCAGCGTGCCGCCGGTGGAGGTTGAGGCTGCGATATTTCCTTCGCGGTCGAGGGCTACGGCTCCGACGGTGTCGTGCGAAATTTCGGGCGCGAACAGATGGCTGGCGTGGCTGGCACCCTGCGCCTGATATTCGCGCAGGCGCTCGACCTCGCGGGGAATGATCAAATCTTCGTTGCGGCAAAGTTCGATGCCATGGTCAGCGGCAAAACGCTCGGCACCTTCGGCCACGAAGTAGACATGCTCGCTATCGCTGAGGATCTTGCGGGCGGTGCGGACGGGATTGCGCAGGCGCTCGACGCAGCCCACGCCGCCGCCGCGAAGAGTGGCGCCGTCCATGATGAAGGCGTCGAGCTGGACCTTGCCGTCGCGATTGAGAAAGCTGCCGCGCCCGGCGTCGAAGGTCTCGTCATCTTCGAGAACGACGACTGCTTCTTCTACGGCGTCGAGCGCGGAGCCGCCGCGTTCAAGGGCACGCCATCCGGCGGCGGCGGCGTTGCGGACGCCGTTGAGGTGCGCGTCGACCATGTCATCGGGAATGGCCCAGGCGCCGCCGTGAACAACGAGTATTGGATTAGTTGGCAAGTTTTCGCTCCCCACGAAAAGTTCGGCGTCTAGTCTAGCATTCAGAGGATGGAGTTCGTTCGCGGCGAGGGCGATTCACGATAGCCAGCAAGATTCCTGCGAACCAAAGGCAGTACATGGCAAAGCGAAAGATCTGGCTGCTGTGCAGTCCGCGGGCGGGGTCGATAAAAAAGGCAGCGATCAGCAATGCGGGTGACAGCATGATCAGGGCCGACGCCGCTTTTTGCGCGCGGTGGAAAGGCTGAGTGTTGGACAAGGTAAGATTGGCGACCGCCGAAGCGAGCAGGAGCAAGTGGCGGGAGCGAAAGACGAGGCGCGTAACGCTGTCCAGATGCGAAACGCCGGCGATGTGCAGCATGTATTGTCCGGTCAGCGGAAAAGCGATGAGAGCCAGAAGGCCGACGATCCAATGTGCGCGAGGCCAGGTCACGAGGTACGCCTCCTCACCGGATGATAAGCATACCAAAGGGGGAATGGATGAGAGTGGGTCTGCGGTCACGCGGCGCGGATTGCGGTGGGAGCATCCAGTTCGCGGGTGCGCTGCCAGGTATAGAGAACGCGGTGGAAGACGGTGATGGTCGAGAGGACCGCGATGACCCAGAGCACGGGAGCCATTACGTTGAAGAGCGCTCCGATGATCAGGAGGACGAGGCGTTCGGGGCGTTCCATGAAGCCGACGCGGCAGGTGCCGATGAGCGACTCGGCGCGGGCGCGGGCATAACTGACCATAATGGCGCTGATCATGGCCAGCGCAGCCAGGACGACGTAGAAGAAGCGGTTGCCGCGGCCATAGAAAACCAGCAATCCGAGGAAGAGCGACGCGTCGCTATAGCGGTCGACGATGGAATCGAAAAATCCTCCAAAGCGCGTTACCTGATTTGAAGCGCGGGCGACGCGGCCGTCGACCAGATCAAAGAAACCGCTGCCGATGATGACCAGACCGGCATAGAGAAACATGCGGTGCTGGTTGCTGCCATTGGCATAGCCAAACAAGAATGCGGCATAGGTGTTCACGACGAGTCCCATGACGGTGAGGGCGTTGGGATTGATGTGCGACAGGGCAAGCAAGCGCACGATGGCGTCGAGGAGAACACCGCAGGCGCGTCCGACTCCGCTGGTCCAACTCATAGGGCGTGATTCACCTTGGAAAAACTCATTTCGATTCGGCTTTGGGTTCGGCGAGATCGTGGATGGTTGAGAGCTTCAGGATCTCCATCTCGCGGTTGCCGTTGGGAGTTACGACGGTGGCCGTGTCTCCAATCTTCTTGTTGAGCAGGGCGCGGCCAATCGGGGAGTTGGTGGAAATTTTCCCGGCCGCCACATCGGATTCTTCGGTGGTCACGATGTGGTACTCGACTTCAGCTTCTTTCGTGTTGTCGTAAATCTTCACAGTCGAACCAAGGCCGACCTTGTCCTTGGGAATGTTGTTCATGTTGATGAGCGAGAGATCCGCGAGGCGCTGGCCGAGCTGGCGGACTTTCGCCTTCAAGTACTCCTGGCGCTGCTTCGCCGTGTGGTATTCGGCGTTTTCGCTCAGATCGCCCAGGGCAGCGGCTTTCTTGAGTTCTCGCGGAATGTCGTAGGCGAGCTCGTGCTCAAGCGTGTTCAACTCTTCCTGAAGTTTTTTCTTAATGTGCTCGGTCATGAAATATCGAAAGGTGCGTTGGTCATTATAACGCTCAGGGAGAGCTGGCGCAGTCGAGGTGAGGATCTAGGGTGGTGTCCCAATATGCCGGCGACTTTCTTCACCGCAGGGGCTAAAGCCGCCGATTCCGGGGAACCGTTGCGGTGCGGCTGAAGCCGCACCCTTTCGAAACAGTGGGATACTTATTCTGCTGTGCCACCCCAAAAGCGGGGGCGACTATCACCGCCGAGACGCCGAGGGCGCCGAGAAAAGCTTTAGATCATTTCTATGAGCGATGGCGGCGGCAAACTTACGTTCCCACGCAAGCCAAAAGATGGCTTGAATTGGGCACGGCCTGCGCTACCCATTGGAATGTGTTTCCTGTTTTGGGAATTTGAGTGGAGGCGACGTTTTCGGCGACAGCCCCCACCGGCGGTTTTGTCCCGGGGTGCATCTGGCATCCCTGCATCCAACGATGAATTAGTAAAATCATATGGTTAGGAGGATTTTTCTGGCGACGCCCGGAGCTGCCGCGGTCAGGCAGGGGGCCGATTTGCCTTCCTGGCGGGGTCGGCGTAAGCTAGTTGTGCTGTTTCCTACCGGGCTGAGGGCCCTCCATGAATAGCGACCTGGTTTTCCACATCGGCGACAAGGTCGTGTATCCCAACCATGGTGTCGGTATTATCGAGCAAATCAGCAGTCGTACCATCGGTGCTTCGGTGGAGAAGTTCTACCTGCTGAAGATAGCGGCGAGCAGCCTTAAGGTGATGATTCCATTCCACAATGTGGGCAGCGTTGGGATGCGGCCGGTGGTCAGAAATGGCGAAGTGCAGAAGATTGTCGACTACCTCTCCACGGGCGAGTGCATCAACGCGGCCGACTGGAAAGACCGGTTCAAGGAAAACTCCGAACGGATGCGAACCGGGTCGCTTTCGGACGTCGCGATGGTGCTGAAGAGTCTTCTGATACTGGGACAGGGCAAGTCACTTTCGTTCCGCGAGAAGAAGATGCTCGAGCGGGCCCGCTACCTGCTGGTCAGCGAGATCGCGATTTCGCGCAATTGCGACGAGCGGGCGATTGAAGAAGCGCTCACCAAGGCGCTGACGAAGTGCAATTTGCGGTTCCCGGAAATCAGCGAATTGGCATCGTAGAGAACTTTCTGCGCCGACCCAAAAACAACCCCAAGTACTACCGCAGAGAGGCAGAGAAGGACCCCATTTTCACCGCCGAGACGCCGAGGGCGCCGAGAAAAGCTTCGATCGTTTCTTCTTTGTCTGTTGGCGACTCAGGACGCGTTGCTTGCGCTTGCGTCTGGGTGCCGACATAAGTCCTTTCACCGCCGAATCCCCCCGCGGCCGAATCCTTTCACCGCCGAGGGCGCCGAGAAAATCGGCGGGGCAATCAAGAGCTGCTCTCAATAGAGCATTTCTCGGCGCGCTCGGCGTCTCGACGGTAGTACTTAGGTTTGTCTCGGCCATCTAGTGTAGTGCGTCGAAAATCGTGATCGTTATGTTGCGCCTCGATTCGGCGTAAGTTTTGGTGTCCGACGAAAAAGTCAAGGGCTTTAACCACGGAGAGCACAGAGGATCACAGGGAAACCGACGATAAATCAACGTCGATCTGTTTGACGCACTACACTAGTGTGGTGTCCCGGAAATCGGCGAATTGGCATCGTGAGAACGTTTGTTTTGTAGCTATACCAAACCCTCGTCAGTTCGGTCGAACATCTGCATCAACCATCAGCCAAAACGCATAAACGGTACGTCAGTAACCTTTCACGCGGCGATTCTGTCTACTAGTCTAGGGGCGAGGTGAGCTTGCGGGAGGGCGCTACTATGGACAGCCGTCGTTGGCTTTGGATCGGCGCGCGTTTGCTGCTGGCGGGCGCCATCTTTTGGGGAGTGGGGCAGGCCGTGGGCCCGTCTGCCGGAGACGTCGAGTTTGGGAAAACGCTGGAAGCGCTCAAGCAGGTCAAAACCTTTCGCAGCGCGTATGACAGCGCAGGGGACACATTTCATTCGGAAAGAACATTGGAGGTGGATTGCAACCGGGTCGTCATCCACCAGCAGTCACACAATTCTGGGAGCGGCGGGGAATCTGCTTATGAGATGAAGGAAGAGGAGTTTCTGGTTGGAGAGCAGAGGTACACGCGTGACCGCGATGGATCCTGGCAAGCCGGGTATGCGGGTCCTCGGACTTCGGCGAAATGGTATTGCGGAGGCCTTACGGCACCGACTGGCCTGCTCCCTGATATTTCGACCATGATCCACCACGCCATTACGGAAAAGGGCGACAAGAAGACGGTGAACGGGGTTCCGTGCCGAGTATGGAAATTCGACCTGAGGACCGCGGTCTCTTCCCGACTAGGTTCGGTGTGCCTCGGAGTAGACGACCATCTGCCGTACGAGATGACGAACGAGGGCGGGCACTACTTGTACTCGGATTACAATCAGCCCATTGAGCTCGATGTGCCGCAAGCCGTGGTGCAACCGGCAAGTTCGCCACAGGAACCGTGAATTCGCCGCCAAGGGCGATTGCCTTGAGCGCGGCACGGGGTTGGGCAGCGGCGCTAAGAATGTTGTGGTTGAGGGCTATGTGCGCCCAACCACGATTGAAGGATCAGGATGGCGGCCATGCGGTCGACGGCCTTGCCGCGCTTTTCGATGGAGAGATTGGTTTCGCGCAACAGGCGGTTGGCTTCGGTTGAGGTCCAGCGCTCATCCCAGAGATGAACGGGCAGGCCAGACTTTGCTTTGAGTTGATCGGCGAACTGGCGCATTTTTTCCGATTGCGTGCCCTCGGCTCCGCTCAGGCGCAGCGGCAGGCCGACCACGATTTCAGCCACGTCATACTTCTTTAAGACCGCGTCCAGGGCCGCCCAATCTTTGCGTTTGTTCTGGCGCTGGATGGTGTCGAGACCCTGGGCGGTGATGCCTAAGCCGTCGGAGACAGCGACGCCGATTCGCCGGGAGCCGACATCGAGGGCGAGGATGCGGCGCGGAAAAGGCATAGGACGATCATGGACATGGACGGGGCGGGAGTCAAGGGATGGCAGAGGCTAGAGGTCAGAGGTCAGATTGCAAAAGTAAACGTCTCGGCCTGGCCTTCCAGAACGACCTGGCGCTGAGGGAACAACGCAAGGTCTCTCCACTGCGCTTGGCTTCGCCTGCGCTTCGGTCGAGATGACAACGGCTCAGCGCTCTGTGCCGCGCTCCCGGCAACTTTTCTGTGCAATCTGACCTCTGCAATCTGACCTCTGACTTCTGACCTCATTGTTTCTCTCGTGCAATTCCGGGCTCGCTGAGGCAGAATGATTGACCGACGCATACATGGAAACGACGGAAACAACGGGAACGGCAGGAACGGCGGGAACGCCACCAACTTCCGGTGAGGATCACTGGTCGCTGACGCTGCTCGGCATTGGGCTGATCGTGATGTTCGCGTATTTTGGCGAATCGGTGCTGGCGGTGCTGTTTTTTTCGATTCTGTTGAGTTTCACATTGTCTCCGCTGGTGCAGGCGCTGGAGTTCCTGCATATCCCGCGGCCGGCGGCGGCGCTGATCAGCATGGTGGCGTTGCTGCTGGTGCTGTACGGGGTGACGATCACGTCGTATAACCAGGCAATTATTTTTGCCGACAACCTGCCGAAGTATTCGAAGAAGATTCAATCGGTGGTGCGGCCTTTGCGGCAGCAGGCGGAAAAGATCGAGAAGACGGGCGAGGCGGTGGCGGCGTCCGAGTCTTCGAACGTGGTGCAGGTACGGGAGGTCTCGAACTGGTCGGACTTTCTGACCCATGGAGCAGGCACTTTCACGGATATCGCCCTGGCTGCTTCGTTTGTGCCATTTCTTGCCTATTTCCTGTTAACGTGGCAGAGCCATGCCCGGTCAGCGACCGTCATGCTGTTTCCGCTGCATCACCGGCATACGGCATTTGTGACTCTGGGACTGATCGGCAAGATGCTGCAGAGCTTTATTGTCGGCAACTTTCTGATCGGGCTGCTGATTTCGGGATTCAGTGTCGCTGTTTTTGGGCTGCTGCATGTCCCGTTCTTTTATTTCGTTGGATTTCTAAGCGGCTTTTTGAGCCTGGTTCCGTATCTGGGGATTGTGCTGGCGATGGTCCCGCCGATCCTGGTTGGTTTCGGGCAGCTGGAGCCGGGGGACCTGCTGATTGTGATGATGGTCGTGATTGCGATGCATCTGATCGCGCTCAACGTGCTCTATCCGAAGCTTCTGGGGAGCCGGCTGAGGATTAATCCGCTGGCGGTGACGCTGGCGTTGCTGTTTTGGGGAGCGCTATGGGGAGCGGTCGGATTGCTGCTGGCGATTCCTGTGACGGGGGCGATCAAGATTATCTGCGACCACGTGGAGTCGCTAAAACCGTATGCGGATTGGCTGGGGGAGTAGAGGGAGGTCAGAGGTTAGAAGTCAGATTGAAGAAGTAACGCCCTTTGGCCTCGGCGCTACACAAGCTTGCTGCCGAGAGGCACGACGCAAGGTCTCTCCAGTGCGCTTGGCTTCGCCCGCGCTCCGGTCGAGAAGACATTACTTCCTGGCTTTCACCTCTGCAATCTGACCTCTATTCTCTACCCTCTGACCTCTTCCTTCTACTCTCTGACCTCTTCCTTCTGACCTCCGCAATTCTCGACGATCATCTAAACTAAGTTCTTGCGCGTTCTGCTCAGGTTGTTTTTGATGGCTGTTCTGGTGGCGGCGGGTTTTGCCGCCTGGACGGTTTATGTTCCGGTGACGCCGGCGGGGCAGACGTTCGTGATGCTGCGGCCGGGATATTCCACGCGGCGGATTGCGGCGGAGTTGAAGAAGGCAGGGATTATCCGGAATGAACTGGGGTTCCGGCTCTGGCACGCGGCGCATCCGAGACCGACGCTTAAAGCAGGAGAGTATCTCTTCGAAGGGGAGGCCAGTCTTCGGCAGGTTTATGGACGAATTGCGCGCGGCGACATTTACTTCCATGTGGTGACCATCCCCGAGGGCTACACGATGTTCGATATCGCAAAGGCGATGGAGGATGCGGGGCTGGGGCCGGCGGCTGATTTTGTGCATATTGCGGAGACGCGTACCGATCTGATCGCCGATCTTGCGCCCCAGGCCAAGTCGCTCGAAGGCTATCTGTTTCCGAACACGTACCAGTTCACGAGAACGCAAAGCCTGAACGAGATGGCGACGGCCATGGTGCATGAATTCCGGCAGGAGGCGCAGCAGATCGGGCTGGTCTCGGGCGGCGCGGGGAGCGAGGGGAGTTTTGACGTAAATGCAATCGTGACGATGGCGTCGATCGTCGAAAAGGAAACGGGGGCTGGGGAGGAACGGGCGCGGGTGGCCAGCGTCTATTACAACCGGCTGGCGCAGAAGATGGCGCTGGACGCGGATCCGAGCGTGATTTATGCGGAAATGCTGAAGGGGACTTATCAGGGAAGCCTGCATCATGATGATATGGCGGTGAATTCTCCCTATAACACGTATCGCTTTCCGGGACTGCCACCGGGGCCCATTGGCAATCCCGGGAAGAGCGCGCTCGAAGCTGCATTGCACCCGGAGACGACGAGATTTCTTTATTTTGTTGCGGATGGCAGTGGACGGCATCGTTTCGCCACGACGCTGGCGGAACACGACCGGAATATAGCGGCTTATCGAAAGGCGTTGGGATTGCGGTGAGACAACGCCGAAAGGGGCGCTGATCTCGAAGGACGTACGGTATCGCTAAAGCGACATCCCGATACGAATCGATACCTTTTACGAATCGATACCCTGATACGAATCGATACTCTGGCAGGAAAGCCACGCGCACGAGCACGAAGCCGCGCCCTGGTGTGACGCGGCTGGGCTGAAGGGAAAACGATGGCGGTAAAGCTTTGAACCCTCAGGTGCCTTATACTAATCAGATATTTAAAAGACCACGGATCTTCACAGGTAGTGGAATAGGAATGCATCGTTCTCATTTGCGGCTGTCTTTGTGTCTGCTTTGTCTGATTGCGGCTGCATTTCCTCTGGGCGGTTGTCTGTATAACACCCGCAGGCTGGACCGCCAGCTTTCCAATGCGCCGTTGAAGACCGCCTCGCAGGCGGAGTTGATCGATTACGTCAACGGTCAGGCGCACCGGATCCAGTCGATGCAGGCGACGGTGGACATTGACGCATCGGCCGCCGACATCAAAAATAACCGTGCCACCGATTACAAAGAAATTCGTGGCTACATTCTTGCTCGGAAGCCGGCCATGCTCCGGATGAAGGGTCTGCTGCCGGTAGTGCGCAACACCGCGTTTGACATGGTGAGCAACGGCAAGGACTTCAAACTGTGGATCCCTCCGCGGAATAAGTTCGTCGTGGGCACCGACAGTGACCAGAATTACGATCCCGAGAAGCGCATGGAGAACATGCGTCCGCAGTACATCTATGACGCGCTGCTGTTACCGGAGATTGGGCCGGATGAGATCGCGGTGCTGGAAAATGGCTATGAAACGGTTCTGGACTCGAGAAGACATCGAGTGGAGCAACCGGACTATGAGCTGGCAGTGATCCGGAGGGGGCCGCAGGGGTGGCTTTTGTCGCGCAGGATTCAGTTCGGCCGGACTGATCTGTTGCCGCACCGGGTACGGATTTACGACCAGCAGGGCAATGTTGCGACGGACGCGCACTACCAGGACTACAAGGACTTTACTGGAACCTCGTTTCCGGCCACCATCGAGATCGACCGGCCGCGCGAGGGATACGACATGACGCTGCATATCCTCAAGCTGGACATAAACCGTGCGCTGACGGACGACCAGTTCGCGCTCGAACAGCCGCCGGGAGCCGAGGTGGTGCATCTGGGGGATGGGAAGGCTGCCGCCAATCAAGGGATGGGGAGTGCGGCCAAGTAGTTCTCTGCAAGTAGTTCTCTGAAAGACGCATGATGAATCGCATGATTGTCGGGAACCTGGTGCACCGGCCGATCCGTTCGCTGATCAGCATGGTTGCCGTGGCGCTGGAAGTCACAATGATCCTGCTGATTGTGGGGCTGTGTCTTGGGATGATGCAGGACAGCCGGACGCGCACCGCGGGCATTGGAGCGGACA
>JBELAC010000135.1:0-12874 GCA_049509215.1 Terriglobales bacterium | reverse complement strand
TGCACGGACGCGTGGAAGTGGTTCCGGCAACACGGTCAACCGAGAAGAAGTCAGAGGAGCAAAAGGCGGGCGAGCATCGGTCTTCTTCTGAAAACAAGTCCGTTGCAAACAAAAAGCGGCATGGGGCGACGCCTTCGACCGTCGTGTGGCTGACGGCGGCTCCGGGAAGCGGGCTGGAACTGGATCCGCCCGAGCCGAATGCGCAGGCGACTCCGCGGCTGGTGCAAAAGAACAAGAGTTTTGAGCCGCATCTGCTGGTGGTTCCGGCGGGATCGATGGTGGAATTTCCCAATCACGATCCCTTTTTTCACAACGTGTTTTCTCTGTTCGAAGGCAAGCGCTTCGACCTCGGGCTGTATGAGGCGGGAACGACGCGCATGGTGCGCTTTGACCGGCCCGGCATCAGCTATATCTTCTGCAATATTCATCCGGAGATGAGCGCGGTGATAATCACGATGGCAACGCCTCTTTATGCGATTGCCGGTGCGGATGGGCAAGTGAGTATCGCGAATGTTCCGCCCGGGCGATATGTATTGCATATCTGGAGCGAGGGAATGCCGGAGAATGAGAAACCGGCGACGCGGGAAATCACGATTGCAGAGAATGCGACCTCGCTGGGAGCGATTCGCGTGCCTGAGGCGAACGGGCAGAGCATGGCACATAAGAACAAGTATGGGCGGGAGTATGATGCTCCGACGCCGGATAGTTCGATTTATAAGCAGCAGTAGAAGATGAAGTTTTCTTCGCGGAGCAGCTTTCGCGTTCGTAATGAACACCGGGGCTAAAGCCCGCATCAATCGAGGTGACATACGCGGCCCCTTCGGCAGGCTCAGGGCAGGCTCTGAAGGGCCGCTCTTCCAGGGTGGCGCAGGCATTTGTTGAGTCTTTCGGAAGCCTGTAAAGCCCGAGTCTCCTGCGGCTTGTAAATCCGAGTTCTCCGCAGCCTGTACGATTCGGGTCTGCCACAGCCTGCGTCCTCCGCTGAGAGCCCTCTTTCCCTTTTGCTGGCAGGCGAGAGACAATCCCAATATGAAAATTGACAAGATGTTGAAGCGGTATCGCGTCGAGAACGGAAAGCATTTCCGGTTGAAGGACCACGATCCGGCCGACACGCATGGGTTTGATTCAGAATTCAAGGGCGAGGCGAAAGAACTACTGGCGAGTGGCGTCGAGGAGTTAAGCCGCTTGCAGAACGTACTGGCGGCGCAGGACCGCTGGGGACTGCTCATGATTCTGCAGGCCATGGATGCAGCCGGGAAGGATGGAACAATCAAGCATGTGATGTCGGGAGTGAATCCGGAAGGCGTGCAGGTGACATCGTTCAAGGTTCCGACGCAGGAAGAGATGCTGCATGGATACCTGTGGAGAACCAGCCAGCACGCTCCGCCGCGTGGGATGATCGGCATCTTCAACCGGTCGTATTACGAAGAAGTGCTGGTGGTGCGCGTGCATCCCGAGGTGCTGGCGAATGAGAAATTGCCGAAGGAACTGGTGACCAAAAAAATCTGGGAAGAACGCTATGAGGACATCAACAATTTTGAACGCTATGTGACGCACAATGGAGTGGCGGTGGTGAAGTTCTTCCTGCACCTTTCGAAGAAAGAGCAGAAGCGGCGCTTCATGGAGCGGCTGGATACTCCGGAGAAGAACTGGAAGTTCTCGGCGGCCGACATCAAGGAGCGGCAGTTTTGGGACGACTACCAGAAGGCGTACGAAGACGCGATCCGCGCCACGGCGACTGAATATGCACCGTGGTATGTGGTTCCGGCGGACCACAAGTGGTTCTCGCGGCTGGTGGTGGCGCAGGTGCTGGCGGATACGCTGAAGAAGATGGATTTGAAGTATCCGAAAGTGAGCGGCGAGCAGAAGAAGGCGCTGGCGGAGGCGCGGGTGGAGTTGGCGAAGGAGTGAGGCCGCCTAGAACTGGTCTCATCAATAGTTCTGTGAGCAGGCTGTCCGGCCCTCAGGGGCTAACAGGCTGCGGAAAAAGTCTCTTTCGATCGGGAATCGTCACCTCAGCGGCTGAAGCCGCATTCAAGACAAAGCGGTTATCGCAGCGGTGAACCGCTGCGCCACCCAAAATCAAACACAAAATTGAGTTTTTCCGCAGCCTGCTAAAGCCCGCATTTTTATTGGCCCCGAACGGCACGGCTGAAGCCGTGCCCTACCCAAAACCATTTATGAGACCAGTTCTGGTATTCGGATGAGAGAGAGATTCCTCCCCTTCGGCTTCGCTTAGGGTCGGAATGACAAGGGTTGGGAGACTGCAGATTCTTCGCTGCGCTCGGAATGACAAAAAATAGTTATCTAAGAATGATGGGCAGCGGCTGGTCGTAGGGTTGGATGGTCACGGCGAGCGCTTTGCGCTGATCGAAGGCTTCCTTGGTGACGGGAAAGCTGAATATTAGCGTTCCTCTCTGCGTGGTTCCGGCCAGGAGCTTCGTCTCCGGCGACAGTGGCGGCTCGGAACTTTCCTTTAAAGATGGAAATGCCTGGAAGTAGCGGTCGAAATCGACGGCGGAGGCGGCCTCGTCTTCGTAGTTGTGACCATCCGCGGTGGTGAGCTGCGCTTTAAGAGTGTGAATCCAGAGAGATTTATCGGCGGTGTTGTGCAGGGTAAGGGTCACAGCGACCAGCAGCGTGCTCTGGCCTGTCACTTCGGCGGCGGCGACGAAATCGATGGAGCCGGCTCCTTGCGGTTTGGCGCGCTGATGGAAGGCGATGACGCCCACCACGATGGCGACGGCCGCGATGCAGATAAGGACGATGCGGGCGGGCGGGAGATTGCGTTTGGCCGTGCCGAATTCGTCGCCGATGTGGAATTCGGTGATGGTTTCGGAGGCGGGCGTTGGAGACGCGGAAACGGGGCTGGTCGCCGGTTGCTTGGACGTTTGGTCTGGGGATGAGTCGGGCATCAATTGATTGTAGAAGTTAACCCCGGCGTTCGAGAAGTGGGAGCCTCCCGAGCCCACGCAATCGCACAGGGCGCGATTGTATGGGGCACCTTCTTACCCGTCAAAATCGCAGGAATCTATGGTGCGACGCACGTAGAGTTCGGTGCTCCTGACCCGAAAAAAGCAGGCTTCGGTGCAATGACTTTGGTTACCTTGTCCGATGTGACGGCTGCTGTCACGATGCAGGAGAGTTCCGATTGGGAGGAAACCTGCGGTGAAATGCAAACACATCTTAGGGGCGCTGGGATGCGCCGTTCTGGCTCTGAGCACGATAGGCTGCGGGGCGTTTAAGGGATCCACGAACAGTCTCCAGTCCATAACGCTCAATGTAAGTCTGATCAATGGCACACCCCCGTCGGGACAAAGCGGCTTTGTGACTCTCGTGGGCAACGGCGGAACGATCCAGCTCCAGCCTATGGGCAACTACGGCGGCGGCACTGCCAAGGACCTGACGAAGGAGGCCACCTATACTGTGGTTGTTGACCCCTTGGCCAATGTGGACGCGTTTAATGTGCTGTTGGACACTCCTTGTTTTGGCCCATGCCCGGTTCCCTATGATGGTATCCATGGGACCGTTGAATGGGATGCAACCGGTTTGGTTACTGCCGTGGAGCCAGCGACCTGCACGTTTGTGGACACCGCGCCATTGGACAGCAAAGGGAATCCGCAGACTCCGAGCTGGATGTATGTCGGTGATTACGAAGTGACCGCTACCTATGCTGGAGTTACATCGCAGCCTGTGTATATCCCAGTTGCGTCTTCGGGCGGCAACCCGGTCTATGGAGGCGAAGTCAACAACCCGGATGGTTACTGCGACTCTGGAAGCTACTAAGCGCCCGCAACCAGGGCGTCCTTTCTGCGGGGATGGCTGCGAAGCCATCCCCGTTCTGATTTTTGGGCTTACCTTCTCTCAACGCCGCCGCTTGGAGCCTCTGCCATTTACCCGTATAATCCTATGGTTTTGCTGAAATCCTCAAAACAACCATGATTTTGAAGGCGGCCAAGGAAGCAGAGATCGGATGAAGGTGCGTGCGGGAGTTGAGGTGTCAGGGCAATCCGATATCGGCTGCCTGCGTAAGAACAACGAGGATTCGTTCGGCTATTGGGAGGCCGAGGACGACGACAGGTTTGCACTCAAGGGACGGCTGGCGATTGTGGCAGACGGCATGGGCGGCTACGAAGGCGGCCAGGAGGCGAGCCATCTGGCCGTGGACACGCTGGTTGCGGTCTACCGCGACTATGAGGGCGACGATCCTCAAATGGCGCTGATTGAGGGCCTGCAGGCGGCGCATGAGGAAATTCGGCGGTACGGGGCTGCGCATCCTGCGCTGCGCGGCATGGGAACGACCTGCACGGCGGCGGCGATCGTGCAGGATTTGCTCTTTTATGTGCATGTGGGAGATACGCGGCTCTACCTGATCCGGGACGGACAGATTCGGCAGGTGACGCGCGACCACTCCTATGTGAGTCGTCTGGTTGAGGCGGGCATGATCAGCCGGGAGGAAGCGGAGACGCATCCGCAGCGGAATATTCTGACGGCGGCGGTGGGAACGAATCCGGAACTGATCATGGATTCGCCCGGGCATCCGGAGCCGCTGCGCGCGGAAGATGTGCTGGTGATTTGCAGCGATGGATTGTGGGGTCTGGTCCATGACGAGGAAATCCTCGCCGCGGTCGAAAAACACAGCGCGGAGAGTGCGGGGCGGAATCTTATTCAATTGGCGCGGGAGCGGGGCGGGCCGGACAACATTACGGCAAACATTCTGCGCTTGCGCTGAGCAAGCGAGATTTACGACAGGGCGAGAAGACGGAGATTCCTCGCTGCACTCGGAATGACAAAGTTGCGCTCGGAATGACAAGGGCGTATCAGGGAGCGCGCGAGTCCGGATTCTCCCCCATCTGACGGTGCTTCCGCTGCTTCTTTAAACTGCAATCGATTGCGCACGAGTCCTTTTCCAGCGATTTTCATCACACCGTAACTCCATGAAAATGCGACCCTGGCAGCCTGTCTGAAGATTTCTCTTTTGGCAGTTCACGTGCTTTTCTATAATGTCTATAGAAGCAATAGGGATAATAGGACGAGGGGACATTCATGAAAGTGTCACAAAAAGGACTGTATGCGCTGCAGGCGCTGATGATGCTCACGCGGCATCACCGCGAGGGCGCGATCCGGATTCGGGATATCGCCTATGAAGAAAATCTGCCGGAAAAATTTCTGGAGCTGATTCTTCTGGAACTGAAGAACGCCCGCATTGTGGAGAGCGCGCGCGGCGCGAAGGGCGGATACCAGTTGCGGCGCGAGCCGTCGGAGATCCGTTTGAGTGAAATTATCCGGCTGATTGACGGGCCGCTGGCTCCGTTTGGAGATGCGGAACAATTGCGCACGCTGATCGATCGCGATGACGACCGGCGCGCGCTGTACAAAGTGTTTCTGGACGTGCGCGACGCGGCGGCTAAGATTCTGGATGGCACGACGCTGGCCGACCTGGTAGCAACCCGTCCTCCCACCTCGACAAAGTCCGGTTCGATAAAACAACGATTGACGAAAAGAAAAAAAGCGGAACTAAGCGTCATGCCGATGGCGGAAGCATCCAGCGGGAAGACAGGGGCATGACGATGGTCGGCCGGATCGCAGGTTTACTGGGTGTTTTCGCGCTGCTGATAAGTTCATGCACGCCAGCCGTGGGGCAGAGCGTGATTCGAGTGGGGGCGTTTCCGAATATCACGCATCCGCAGGCGATGGTGGGAAAGCAGAGCGGATGGTTCGAGAAGGCGATGGGGCCGGGAGTGAAAATTGAGTGGAAGAGCTTCAATGCCGGGCCATCGGCGGTTGAAGCCTTGTTCGCCGGTGCGATCGACATGACGTACATTGGTCCGAATCCGGCAATTTCGGGCTATGTGCGATCGAATGGAGAGGCGCTCCGGATTGTGGCGGGCGCGACCAGCGGAGGAGCGGCGCTGGTGGTTCGCAACGATTCTGGAATTGAGAAGCCGGAAGATTTTCATGGAAAGAAAGTCGCGTCGCCCCAGATGGGCAATACGCAAGATGTGGCGCTGCGCGCGTGGCTGATCGCGCATGGCATGAAATCGACGGACAAAGGCGGAGATGTGCAGGTGATTCCGCTGGCGAATCCGGATCAGCTGACGTTGTTCATGAAGAAGGAACTCGATGCGGCGTGGGCGCCGGAACCGTGGGCGACGCGATTGATTCAGTTGGGGAACGGGAGGCTGTTTCTGGACGAGCGCTCGCTCTGGCCGAACGGCGATTTCATCACCGCCCACTTGATCGTGCGGACAAAGTACTTGAAAGAGCATCCGGACCTGGTGAAGAACTGGATCCGCGCGCATGTCGAATTGACGGACTGGATTAATAGCCATTTGCCGGAAGCGAAAAAACTACTCAACCAGCAGATTGCGAAAGAGACGGGAAAGGCGCTGCCGGAAGCGGTGTTGGACGAGTCGTTCGGGCGCATGAAGGCGACGTATGACCCGCTGCGGGGATCGCTGCTGAACGCGGCCAGGTCGGCGTTTGAAGCGGGTTTTCTAGGCCGGGAGATGCCGGACCTTTCGAGCCTGTACGATCTTTCACTTTTGAATCAGGTTTTGGCGGAGAAAGGGAAGAAGGCCATCCAATGAGTGCGAGTCCCCAGAATACCGTTCCCCCACGTGTTCCGACCTTCCCCAGACCAGTTGTCCGGGCCAACGTTTTTCACGGCAAGCCGGTTGGTTCCGTGGGAGCGGTAGCTCCGCACGCTGTGGTCGAAGTCATCGTTCCGAAAGTTGCTCTGGATAGCATCTCGTTGAGCTACAAAACGACTTCTGGCGAGCGCTTGCTGGCGCTCGACAAGATCAATCTGGAAGTGAAGCCGGGCGAGTTCTTGTGCATTGTGGGGCCGTCGGGCTGCGGGAAATCCACGTTGCTGCATTTGATTGCCGGTCTGCAGCCGCAGACTTCCGGACGAGTGCTGGTGGACGGGAAGGTGGTTGACGGACCGGGAACCGATCGCATCCTGATCTTTCAGGAATTGGGATTGTTTCCGTGGCTGACGGTGGGCGGAAACGTTGAGTTCGGCATGAAAATGAAGAATCTGCCGAAAGCCGAGCGCGAAGCGAAGGTGCAGCATTATCTGCGGCTGGTTCAGCTTTCAAAATTTCGCAACAGCTATATTCATCAGCTTTCGGGCGGAATGCGGCAGCGGGTTGCACTGGCGCGCGCGCTGGCCACCGAACCCGACGTCCTGCTGATGGACGAACCGTTTGCCGCGCTGGATGCGCAGACGCGCGACTTACTGCACGATGAACTGGAGCGTATCTGGGCGCAAACCGGCTGCACGATCATTTTTGTGACGCACAACGTGCGTGAAGCGGCGCGGTTGGGTGATCGGGTGGTGTTGCTCACATTCCGGCCCGGACGCGTGAAGCAAGAGTTCAAGGTGAATCTGCCAAGGCCGCGGCACATGGAGCATCCGGACGTATCGCGCACGGCGCGCGACATTCTCGATTGTCTGCGCGAGGAGATTAACAAGAGTCTGGAAGTGGAGTACGCCGATGAAAAAGTTCGTTAGGCAAATCGCTTTCTATTCCGCGCTACTCGGCATCTGGACATTGCTCGCGAAGCTGCACATCTGGCCGCCTTACCTTTTTCCGCCGCCGTGGGGCGTGGGGCACGCGCTCTGGGACGGTTTTGCGGATCACAGCTTCTGGATTGGCATTGCGACGACCATGAAGCGGATGCTGATCGGTTACAGCTTGTCGGTTGTCTTGGGCATGATTCTGGGCCTGAGTGTTTCGAGCAGCAAGTTTTTGGAAGATACGCTCGGCGGCCTGCTGGTGAGTCTGCAGTCGCTGCCAAGCATCTGCTGGATTCCCCTGGCCGTATTGTGGTTCGGGCTGACAGAAAAGGCGATTTTGTTTGTGGTGCTGATGGGATCGCTGCTGTCGGTGACGATTGCCATGGAGGATGGACGGAAGCAGATGCCGAAGATTTACGGCATGGCGGGGCGCAATCTGGGAGCCAGCGGATTCCGGCTGTTCTGGTCGGTTCTGCTGCCTGCGAGCCTGCCATTCATCGTAAACGGAATGAAACAGGGCTGGGCCTTCGCGTGGCGCTCGCTGATCCAGGCAGAGATGATTTTCTTGAGTCTCGGATTGGGACAGTTGCTGATGATGGGTCGCGACTTGAGCGATATGAACCAGGTCCTGGCAGTCATGATCCTGATTATTGTTTTGGGCTACCTGGTGGATGGCCTGATCTTTCGGACGATGGAGCGGCGGCTGCAGGAGAAGTATGGGTTGACGCCAGCCTAGGACGGCCACTGGCTGTTAACTTTCTAGCAACCGTATTGGCAAGGGCGCTTGCCCTAGCCCGGAACAATTCCTCGCAAAGCAGGAAAATTTCTCGCCAGCAATGAGACGCGGCAAGCCGCGTCTCTACCAGGCTCTTCTTAAGACTGACAACTAAGACCGGAGACCTGTATCTTTAAGGTTCTACCGTGCTCCTCTTCTGGATTCTCTTCAACTTGTTTGTTGTCGCCGCGCTGGCACTTGACCTTGGCGTGCTGAACCGGCGCGCGCATGTGATTGGGCTGCGCGAGGCTCTGGGCTGGTCGGCGGCATGGATTGCTCTGGCGGCCTCGTTTGCGGTGGTTGTGTGTTTCTGGCACGGGCGCGCGGAAGCGCTTCAGTTTGTGACCGGATACGTCATCGAGTTGACGCTCAGCGTGGACAACCTTTTTATTTTTCTGGTGATTTTCCGGTATTTCAATGTGCCGGGCGAGCACCAGCACAAAGTCTTGTTCTGGGGAGTGCTCGGGGCGCTGGTGATGCGCGGCTTGTTTATTGCGGCTGGCGTGGGTCTCATACAGCGCTTTGCCTGGATCACCTACGCTTTCGGCGCGCTGCTCATTTATTCGGGAGTGAAACTGCTGCGGCCGGGCAATCAGGAGATTCATCCGGGGAAAAATCCTGTGCTGCGGCTGTTCCGGCGGGTGTTGCCGGTCACGAACGAATACGCCGGCGGGCAGTTCTTTACGCGGCGAGGTGCGCTGTATGCGACCCCGCTGTTTGTGGTGCTGCTGGTGGTCGAGACGTCCGACATTCTGATTGCCGTGGATTCGATTCCTGCGGTTCTGGCGATCACGCTGAATGCGTTCATTGTTTATACGTCGAACGTGTTTGCAATCCTGGGACTGCGTTCGATGTACTTCGCGCTCGCCGAAATGATGGAGCGGTTTCACTACCTGCATTACGGATTGTCGGTGGTGTTGATTTTTATCGGCCTGAAGATGATCGGCTCGCACTACATCGAAGTACCGACGGAATGGGCGCTTGGGATTGTGCTGCTGGTGCTGGGGACTTCGATCGTCGTGTCGTTGGCAAAACCTCAGAAAAAGCTGACCCATTGAAAGCGCGGATGGCTCCATATTCCAGTGCTCGGCCCTCCATACGCTATGATGAACATTCATGATTCGAGTCCCTGTCACGCTTCCTTCGCGCTCCTATGATGTGCTGATCGGGGGTGGTTTGCTCGCGCGTGCTGGCGAGTGCCTGGGAGGTTTCCTCAGCAACAAGCGCGTGTTTGTCGTGACGGTGCATCCTGTGCGGCGGAAGTGGGCCGGTGTTCTGATCAAGTCGCTGAAAGCCGCCGGGATTGAGACTACTTTGCTCGAAATGCCGGACGGGGAGCGCGTGAAACGGCTGGCGACGCTGGAAAAACTGGCGGAGAAACTGGTTCAGCACGGCGCGGATCGCGGCGCGACCCTGGTTGCGCTGGGTGGAGGCGTGGTCGGCGATGTAACTGGATTTCTGGCTTCGATCTACATGCGGGGCGTTGAAGTGATCCAGGTTCCGACCACGGTGCTGGCGCAGGTGGATGCGGCGATCGGCGGAAAAACCGGCGTGAATCTTGTCTCGGGAAAAAATCTGCTCGGGACGTTTCATCAGCCGCGCGCCGTGCTGGTCGATCCTGCCGTGCTCGAGACGTTGCCGAAGCGCGAGTACCGGGCCGGTCTGTATGAGTCGTTGAAGTGCGGCATTATCGGAGACGTGAGCCTGTTTCGTCTGTTCGAAGAGCGGCACAAAGAAATTCTTGAGCGTGATCCGGCGGTGGTCGAGAAGGTGATTGCGGACTCGGTTCGGCTGAAAGCATCCGTCGTAAGCGCCGACGAACGCGAGGGAGGTCTGCGGCAGGTCCTCAACCTTGGGCACACGATCGGGCACGCGCTTGAAGCGGAGACCGGATACAAGGTCTTGCTCCACGGAGAAGCCGTCGGTTGGGGCATGGTGGCGGCGACCTACATCGCGTTGTCGACGGGGAAGGTCGACAGCGTGACGGCGGGGCGGATTATGAATGCCGTGATGGGATTAGGTGAGTTGCCGCGGATGAACGTGAAGACGGCGAACATCTTGAAGAGGCTGCGGTCGGATAAAAAGACCCGGCAGGGGATCGTTCACTTCATTCTGCCGCGTGAGATTGGGAAGGTTGAAATCACCAGTGAGGTGCCAGAATCAGCGGTGCGATCGGCAGTGGAAGAGATTCGGAAACTGGCGCGGCAGTGAGGAGGGCCGACTCCGTTGCACTCCAGAGATCGCCGAGTGCGCAGGTAATTGTGGGGATACCCAGTGTCTTCCGGGTTTGTTGGACAGGAGATTCCTCGCTGCGATCGGAATGACAAGTTGAACGGGCCTATCGGAATGGCAACGTAATCATGAATTCAGCGCAAAAGGAAAACGTTGTGGGGGCTGCGCCCGTTGGTGCGGCAGACCGCGATGCCGCTGCAAAGGCCGTGCGCGAGATGTTCACCTCGATCGCTCCGCGCTATGACCTGCTGAACCATGTTCTTTCCTTCAACATTGACAGGCTGTGGTGGTGGCGAACGGCGCGGCGGTTCGATGGAACCCTGAAGCGTCCGGGCGCGCGTGTGCTCGACTTGTGCTGCGGAACGGGCGATATGACGTTTGCTCTGCGCAAGCGGGCGAAGTCCGCCGATGCGGAGATTGTGGGTGCGGATTTCTCGCACGCCATGCTGCAGCGCGCCTCCGCGAAGGAAAATGCGAACGGCGGAGGATCGGGAGCGCAGCAAGCCCCGTCTCTACGGTGGATTGAGGCAGATGCCTTGCGCTTGCCGTTTCCGGATGAGCATTTCGATCTGGTAACTTCCGCGTTCGGATTCCGTAACCTCGCGGACTACGATGCAGGATTGCGCGAAATCGCGCGTGTGCTGCGTCCCGGCGGACAGTGCGGAATCCTGGACTTTGGCGAGCCGAAGGGTCTAATGGGCGAGCTGTATCGCGTCTACTTCAAGAAGGTCCTGCCGAAGATTGGGACGATGATTTCAGGAGTGCGCGGGCCGTACGCGTATCTACCGGCATCGGTGGAGCGGTTTCCTGCGCCTCAGGAAATGCTGGACCGCATGCGGACCGCGGGCTTCAGCGAGACTTCGTGGACTCCTTACACTTTCGGCGTAGCCGGGCTTTACCTCGGTGTGAAGGAACATCAAAAGCACTGATCACGGAGGGCACGGAAGTGTACAGGGTAGTTCTTCTTCCGAGCAAGCTGCGAAACAAAATAGATTGCAAGGAAAGATTACTGGGGCTGAAGCCCTTATAGAAGAGAAGCGGACGCGGCCCTAAAGGGCCCGCTCTTCCACAGGAGCGCAGGCATTCGTGAGTTTTCCGCGACCCGCTAGCGTAGTGTCCCAGAACTTCGCGGAGTAAGTCCGTTGCTCTTCTGAAGTGATAAGCCGCTTCCCTCAGGGGCTAAAGCCCGTGCTTCTTCGGTTCTGATTACGGCGCGGCTGAAGCCGCGCCCTTTCAAAACCTCGAACTTATGCCACGAACTTGTGGACGCCACACTAGGCGCGCTGGAACGAATCTGTGAATGCTTCGAGACTGGTCTTCTGGATGACCCGCTCATAATCACTTCCTAAGAAGTCCTTTAGCTTGTCGGTGTTCATGATGTACTGGCCCGTCATGTAAGGGACTGCGTCGGGGGGGATGGCGGAGATCTGGCGGTTCCAGAGGATCTTCAGGATGGACCGCATCGCCCATTGCCCGGGGACACGGATTAACTTCGCATTTGCAATCTGAAAACACTGAGAAAACGAGAGCGCGTCACCGCGTCCGGCAACGTTGAGGATGGTGAGTCGCTGCGCCTCCGGTTCGCGCTTGAGCATCCAGACGATCAGGCGAGCCATGTCATCGACGTGGATGAACTGCAGTTGATTATCCAGGTATTTCTGACCATAAGGCATCACACAAGGGAGGCGTGTGCCGTCCTTGCGCATGCGGGCGGCGCGTGGTCCCTTGCCGTTCGGCGTGCCGCGGAAGGCTCCCATCAGGTAATTTTCGACGGTCGCTCCGGCAAAAATGTGTGGACGAAGAATGAAGACTCCGCAGCCGCGCAGGGAGGGCGCACGCTGCTGCACGACCATGTCACTTTCTTTCTTATGCAGCGCATAGGGAAGAGTGTGGGCAAGAAGAGGTGCGTTTTCGGCGACAGGACTGGGAAGGTCCGATCCGTAAGCGGAAACGCTGCTGGGAAAAATGAACTGGCGAACAATGGTGCCGCCGAGCCGGTTGGCTTCGGTGATGGCTTCCATCACACGCGCGGTTCCGGCCACATTGATCTGCCACATTCGGTCGACGTCAATAATTCCGGTGCGTTGCGGATCGATGACAAATGCAAGATGGACGACCGAGATGGGATGCACCTCTTTGATGAGCAGGTGCAGTTCGCGGGTGGATTCTTCCTTGCCGAGATCGAGAGGAACGAACCGATCGACAGGAGCAGTGGGGGGCGTCAAGTCGACGCCCACCACCGTGTATGCGGAAAGCTGCTCCAGAAGCCGGCGTCCGAGATTGCCGGAAACGCCGGTGACCAGAATTGTTGGTTTTGCTGTATCCATCTAGTCGCGATCTTC
>JBELAC010000134.1:0-13088 GCA_049509215.1 Terriglobales bacterium | reverse complement strand
ACCTCCGGCTTTGTGTCCCGCCAGCCGCGCCAGTTTGATCGCGCCTTCCATCGCTTCCGTTCCGCTGTTCGAGAAGAACACGCGATCCAGTCCCGAAAGCTGGCACAGCCGCTCGGCCAGCTGCCCCTGGTACTCGTTGTAATAGAGATTCGAGATGTGAATAAGCTTCGCCGCCTGCTCGCGAATCGTCTTCACAATCCTCGGATGCGCATGCCCGAGCGCGTTCACTCCCAGCCCGGCAACGAAGTCCAAATACTTCTTCCCTTCAAAGTCGAAAAGAAAAACACCTTTCCCGCGCTCGAACGCCACTGGATAACGGTTGTACGTCGGCAGAAGAAAGCGTCTTTCGAGATCGGCGATCTGTTCCAAGGTTGGCATACAGAGATTTTAGAACGGTTCCTGCAAGGGTGCGAGGCATGCACCTCCTCACAAGTTCCACCTGACATTTGCGGGTCGCGGTCCAGTGCCTGCTAGAATCGTGCCATGTTTTGTGGGGGACCCATGTTCCGAACCGTAGCCCGACTCGCTCTTGCTCTGGTCGCACTTGCTTCGTTTTCCCTTGCCAAAGATACCGCCAACGATCCACGCCTGAAGCAGAGCTTCCGCCAGCCGGCCAGGAACGGCTGGACCTTCGTCCACCTCGAAGGCCAGCCCGCCGAAATCGGCTTTCAGCACGGCTATCTGATGGCCGCTGAAATCGAAGACATGCTGAAAGTCGTTGCCCTCGAGCAGGCCCATGATCAAAAGAAAGATTGGCAGTTCTTTCGCGATGCGGCACGCAACATGATGTGGCCTCACATCGAGCAGGAATACCGCGACGAGATGCAGGGCATCGCCGATGGCGCTGCCGCTAAAGGTCTTAAGATCGATATCTGGGATGTAGTCGCCCTGAACGCCGCCGAAGAGTGGGAATACTACGTCAAGCAGTACGACAAAGAGCACGGCATCCAGACCTCGGCTTCGATGGTTGCCCCCGAACATTGCAGCGCGTTTGTCGCCACCGGCAGCTACACCAAAGACGGCAAAATCGTCATCGCCCACAACGATTGGACCAGCTATCTCGACGGCCAGCGCTGGACGATCATCTTCGACATCGTTCCCGCCCAGGGCCAACGCATGCTCATGGACGGCCTGCCCGGCTTCATTCACAGCGCCGATGATTTCGTCGTGAATTCCGCAGGCATCGCGATCACCGAAACCACCATCGGCCATTTTTCCGGCTACGATCCGGCCGGCGTCCCGGAATTTGCTCGCGCCCGCAAAGCCGCGCAGTATTCGAAGTCCATCGACGATTTCGCCCGCATCATGAAAGATGGCAACAACGGCGGCTACGCCAACAACTGGCTGGTGGCCGACGTGAAAAACAATGAAATCGCCAGCCTCGAATTGGGCTTGAAAAACGTAACCCTCGAGCGCAAGAAAGATGGATATTTCGTCGGCTCAAATTTCCCAGTCAACCAGAATCTCATCCGCGAGGAAACCGACTTCAACCCCGCCGACATGAGTCTGAGCGCGAATGCACGCCATGCCCGTTGGGAACAGTTGATGGTCGAGAACAAAGGCAAGATTGATATCGCCGCCGCCGAGCGCTTCCTCGCCGATCACTACGACACCTACTCCAGGAAAGAAGAGCCCAGCGAGCGCACGCTCGATGGCCATATCGACCTCTCCCCGCGTGGCTCGCTTCCGTGGGAACCGCCATTCGGAACGGCCGGCGCTGTGCAGAACAAAGCCGCCGACGCCGCAATGATCTCGCACATATCGTTCGCTGCCGCTGCCGGTCACGCTTGCGGAATGAACTTCAAAGCCCAGTCCCACCTGCAAGACCATCCGGAATTAGGCTGGGAGCAGAGCTTGCTGCGCGACATGGACGCGCATCCCTGGACGACATTCTCGATAACGAAGTAAACACTAGAAGCGAATTCCGAGGCTGCGTGAAAACCGCATTCCTGGCCAAGGGATCAAAACAGACTCGGCTCAATAGAGCGAAACGATTCACCCTCCTGTGCGGCAGCCAGCGAAACAAGAAACCCAATCAGTCACTAGCTCACCGCTTTACTCTGAAACTGCCGCAGCCCTACCACCAGCAGCAGCCCATCGAAAAACGTGAGCGCGACCAGAATGAATACCGTCGCGAGATGCGGAAACTGGGGCACCAGCGCCGCCCGCAGCCCTTCGCTCGCATACACCAGAGGATTGATCAGAACGACCTTTTCGAGAATCGGGAACTTGCTCAGCGCGCTCCACGGATAATACGTGCACCCGAAAAAAATCATCGGCGTCATCACCATGCTGAACATCAGCCCGATGTGCTGCTGGTTCACGCTGCAGCCAAGCGCCAGGCCGCCGCACGCTGAGAAACCGGCTACCAGCACTACCATGCAGGCAAACAGCAGCGGATTCGTCAGATGCAATTCCAGCCCGGGCCGAAGAATAATCCACGCCAGCGGAATCACCGTCAGCCCCGCCACCAGAGCCTGAATCACCCCGGCAACAACTTTTTCGATCGCCACCCACGCGATATCGATCGGCGCCAGCAGCCGGTCCTCAATTTCGCGCGTGAATTGAAATTCCGCGATCAACGGCATCGCAACCGCCCAGACTCCGGTAAATACCATGCTGATCGCCATGATCCCGGGCAGCAGCAAACTCTTGTAGGCAGGAGGAAGATATCCGCTGCCCACCATCACGCGCCCGAACACAAACACAAACAGCAGCGGTTGCAGAAAAGTCTGCAAGATCAGCGGAACGATATTCCGCCGGGCCACACGCGCGTCACGCGACAAAAGTGCAAAAAATGTCTTCCAGTTCATTCGCGCAAGCTCCTGCCCGTGTGATGGAGAAACAGGTTTTCCAGGCTGGGCTCGGAAATGTGCACATCCGACAATTCCACGCCCAGCGCTGCCGCCGCATTCACAATCTCCGGAATCAGCGATCCGCCCCGTCCGGCATAGACATCGGCTCCGCCATCTCCCGCATCGCGTACTTCCGTCACGCCCGCAAGTGTGCCGAGCCGTTCGAACAACGGCGCCGAGTGCTTTCCGAAGCGCAATCGCAACAAAAATCCGCCCGGGATCGATGCCTTCAGTTCAGCCGGAGTCCCCGAGGCGATAATTCGCCCATGGTCGATAATCGCCAGTCGCTGGCACAGCGCATCAGCCTCTTCCATGTTGTGTGTGGTCAGCAGAATCGTGCGCCCCTTCAGGTTGTATTCGCGAATAATTTCCCACAACAGCAGCCGCGTCTGCGGATCGAGCCCCACGCTCGGTTCGTCCAGAAACAACACCTGCGGATCGTGCATCATCGCGCGCGCTATCGACATCCGCTGCATCATGCCGCCGGAAAATCCGCGCACCAGTTGCTCAGCGCGATCGGTCAGCTTGAAGCGTTCCAGCAGAGCATTTGCCCGCTCCGCTCGTTCCTGCGAACTGAGCCCGAAATATGCTCCATGAAAAAGCAGAATCTCGCGTGCCGTCAGCGTGAAATCCAGGTTCGGACGTTGCGCCACCACTCCAATCAGTCGCTTGGCGGCCGTCTGGTCCCGCCACACATCATGTTCGCCAATCCACGCTGTACCGCTTGTCGGGCGCACCCGGCTTGTCAGAATGCCCACGGTGGTCGACTTGCCCGCCCCATTCGGCCCCAGCAACCCGAAGATCTGTCCCGGAGGTACGTCAAGGTCAATCCCGTCGAGCGCGACAATCTGCGGCTTCGGCCCTTTACTGCGCTTGCCGCTGCCCGTAGGCAATGAAACTCCCGCCGCCCCTGCCGGAGGAGCCGAGTTGTAGACCTTCCGCAAACTGCGCGTGCGAATCGCCGAATCCATTTCTGTCAGAATTCCCTATCAAGCGCCCCACGCGCTATGAAGTTCATTTCCGAAAGTATACATACCACCGGTGTGGCGCGGACGCCCTCGTCCGCGAAAGGCAGCGACCTTAAACACAGTCGTCCTAAGAATCTGTTAACCGAGAACCGTAACGAGAGCCGCGCGTCCAGCAAAAGGAAAGAAATCACGGCTCTCATCCCGTCTTCGGCGGTCCCTTCGGATCGTCCGGATCAAGCCCAGCCGCGGTCATAATCGCTCGTCCCAGTTCCTCGGCCGAAACCGCAAATTCCGGCGGCGACCCTGCCGGAGCATCCTCGGCAATCGGCGCCACGAAGCGGTAGCCGTGCCCCACCACAGTTTGCAGATAATGCGGCTCTTCGGCATCATCCTCCAGCGCGCGCCGCACCTTCCGGATCGCTGTGTTGATCCCCTGGTCCACGTCGACGAACACATCCTTGCTCCAGAGCGCGCTCGCGATCTGTTCGCGTGTGATCAGTTGACCCCTGTTTTCGACCAGAAACATCAGCAATTGCAGCGGCAAGCCCTCCAGTCGCACTGGTTTGCCCTGGCGGGAAAGCTGGAAGCGGCCGAAATCAAGCTGGTAATCGTCGAAGCGGACTTTTTTCTCCGGCACAGTTCTCTCCAAGCGCTCGAATACGATTCAGAAATTCTGGTCTGCCACGCCAAGGCTGTCAAGCCAACGCGCCTGATTTCATCAGCCCGATCTTCTTCAGATCAATTCATACGGCTTCAGTCCGCCTCTATGGACGTTTCCAGCAACCAGGCGCATCATCACACTCACTTGCAGGATGTGCTCATCGAACTCCTAGTCGAGTCTGATGGGCCCGGTAAACGGGAGGTCCGGAAAAGGGGAAGTTTCCGGGCCTCCCAACTCTATAGATCCAGGGTCTGGTCCCGTCTCCCATCTGCCTTTAACGCCACCACAAACTCCGCACAAAAATCCTCCAAAGATCACCCAGCCCCAGACCCTAACTTCCCGCGGAACTCCCTCCGGTTCCTGTATCCTGCCGGTCTCGCGGTTATCCTGAAAAACGGAGCCTCCATTCCATAATTCATAGTCACTCTCCCAGAATTTATTTATAATTACGGAAGTTATTCTAAATTAGCTACTTATCCTCGATGAGCAGGGTTCCAACGTGGCAGTGAAGTTGCTTGAACCCGGTGTGCGGAGAAGTAAGCGGACCGGCGCGTCCGCCTTACAAGCCCAGCCTATGAACCGCGAATTTCAGGCCCGCTTTACTGTTATCTTTCTGGGTCTCCTGACCGTCGCGGCGGTCGTTTTCGCCGGTTTCAACTACAAGGGTGAGCATCAATCCGCCATCCCAGACGATGGCGTCTGGTGGCTGGAGCGTAATGGCCAGGTCGTCGCCGACCGCCTTGATCCCAGTGGCCCCGCCGCCGTAGCTGGTGTCCGCAGCGGAGACATCGTCGTCAGCGTCAACGGCCGCCCCGTGGATACTTCGGCCGCTCTGACCCGCCTGCTTTACTACTCCGGCGTCTATTCCAAGGCCACTTACTCGCTCGTTCGCGGTTCGGTACCCTTGGATGTCGAAGTCGTGCTCGTTCCGGCCGAGCGCTCCATGAACGACTGGCTGCGCCTGATCGCGCTCATCTACCTCGGCATCGGCCTCTACGTTCTTCTCCGGCGCTGGACTGCCGTTGGTTCCCTGCACTTTTACATTTTCTGCCTGGTTTCGTTCATTTTTTACTCGCTGCACTTTACCGGCAAACTCAACACCTTCGACTGGATCGTCCTCTGGAGCAACGAAGTCGCCTGGCTCCTGCAACCGGCTCTTTTCCTGCACTTCGTGCTCACGTTTCCCGAGCGCCGCGCCTTCGTCAGCAAACATCGACTGTCGATCCCGCTGCTTTACTTGCCGGGCGCCATCCTCCTCTGCATTCAGATTCTGGCCCTGCAATTCCTCACCCCCAGCGCTCGCTTGTTGTGGAATCTGAACCGCGTGCACTGGGGCTACCTGACAGTTTTCTTTGTCTCGGCGGCCGTCGTCCTCTGGAATAACTACCGGCACGCCACGACGCCGATTCTGCGCCAACAGCTCAAGTGGATTACCCGCGGCACCGTTCTCGCCATCACTCCGTTCACGCTCTTCTACGTTCTGCCCTATCTGTTCGGAGCAATGCCGACCCTCGTAATGAAGGTCACGGTGCTCTCGTTAGGCCTGCTGCCCCTCACCTTCGGCTACGCCATCGTTCGCTACCGCCTCATGGACGTGGACTTGATTTTCAAGCGCGGCATGGCTTACACGCTCGCGGCCGCGGCCATCGTCGGAACCTACTTCGCCGTGGTCGCCGCCATCGCCGAGCTCGTCCACACTCGCGTCCCCAGTTCCGGCCCCTACGGGCTGATGGTCGCCGTTGTCGTCACCGCTCTGCTTTTCGACCCTGTCCGCAAGTGGATTCAAGAAAAACTCGACGTCTTCTTCTACCGCACGCGTTACGACTACCGCCGCACGCTGGTCGGGTTTGGCAAGGAATTGAGTTCCGAAACCGATCTCGACAAGATGCTTTCCTCCCTTGTCGATCGCCTTGCTCGTACGCTCCTCGTCGATCGTCTCGCCATCTTCCTTGGCAATGCCGAGTCCTCGCGCTTTGAGCTTTCGAAATCATTCGGCCTCGGACCCATGACTGGCGTGGATCTCTCGTTCCTCGTCAAGCCTCGCGTCGAAGACGCCGCCGGCCACATCTTCTTCGAAAATACCCGCCAACTGCCGCGTGAAAATACTGCTGCGCAGGAGGCCATCTCGCGCCTCGATCTCAACTATTACATCCCCTGTCACGCCCGCCAGAAGACCATCGCCTTCCTCGGCCTCGGCAAGACCATGCAAGGCGACTTCCTTTCGAGCGAAGACGTCGAGTTGCTCGAAACCCTCGCCGGCTACATTGGCATCGCGATCCAGAACGCGCGACTCTACGCATCGCTCGAACAAAAAGTCAGCGAATACGAGCGCCTGAAAGATTTCAACGAGAACATCGTCGAGTCCATCAACGTCGGCGTTCTCGCCGTCGATCTGCAGGACCGCATCGAGTCGTGGAACTCGCAGATGGAAGTCATGTACGCCAAGCCGCGCTGGCAGGTCGTCGGACGTTCCCTCAGCGAAGTTTTCCCGGCCTCGTTTGTCGAGGAGTTCTACCGCGTCCGCCAGAATCCCGGCATCCACAATCTCTACAAGTTCCGCCTCGGCACGCCCACCGGCGAATCACGCATCGTAAACGTCGCCATCGCACCGCTCGTCACACGAAAATTCGACATCGTCGGCCGCCTCGTCATCATGGACGACATCACCGAGCGCATCGAACTCGAAGTCCAGCTCACGCAAGCCGATAAACTCTCTTCCATCGGACTGCTCGCCGCCGGCGTAGCGCATGAAGTCAACACACCGCTGGCCGTAATCTCTTCCTACACTCAGATGCTCGCCAAGCAATTGCAGGCCGAGCCACAAAAAGCATCCCTGCTCGACAAAATCACCAAGCAGACGTTCCGCGCCTCCGAGATCGTGAACAACCTGCTGAACTTCTCGCGCACGACCGGCACCGAGTTCGCAGAAATCAGTTTGAATAAAGTTATCGCTGACACCCTCGCCCTGCTCGATCACCAATTCAAGGTCGCCCACGTCCAGGTCCATTCCGATCTTTACGAGAGCCTGCCGCTCATTCAAGGAAACGCCGGACGTCTGCAACAGGTATTTCTAAACCTGTTCCTCAATGCGAAAGACGCCATGGCAACCACCGGTGGCGGAACTCTCAACATCGCGACGCTCAACGGCGACTTCGTCAGCGTTCGCGTCAGTGACACCGGTTCCGGCATCGCGCAGGAGCATATCCATCGCATCTATGACCCATTCTTCACCACCAAGACCACCCCGGCCGAAGGCCAGAACCGCGGCACCGGTCTTGGGCTTTCCGTTTCCTACGGCATCATCCAGGAACATGCTGGCAATATTCGCGTCGAGAGTCGTCCCGGCGAAGGAACCACATTCACCCTCGATTTCCCATTAATAGCAACCAGGAAGGCCATCCATGTCTGAAGTTGCAGTCGTTTCGCGCCGCAGCGTCTCGGAGAGCATTCCTCGGAGCGCCGGCAGAATTCTCATCATCGACGATGAATTAGAAATTCGCGAGTCGCTCGAAACCTTACTCGAACTCGAAGGCTACACCGTTTCAGTCGCCGCCGCCGCGCGCGAAGGCCTCTCGCAGATCGGCGAGCGCAGCTTTGATGTCGTGCTGCTCGACCTCGCTCTTCCCGACAAAAACGGCATGGACGTCCTCTCCGAAATCCGCGTCCTCCATCCCGACCAGCCCATCATCATGATTACCGCCTACGGCACCGTTGAAAACGCGGTTCATGCCATGCAGGCCGGCGCGACCAACTTCATCCAGAAGCCGTGGGATAACGAAAAGCTTCTCGCCGACGTGCGCAGCGCCGTCGCCCGTCAAAAAGCGGAAGAAGAAAATGTCCAGCTCAAGCGCGCTCTCAAGCAGCGCTACAACTTCGAAAACATCATCGGCAAGAGCGAGCCCATGCTCAAGATTTTTGACCTGATCGCCCAGGTCGCTCCCAGCCGCTCCACCGTTCTGCTGCAAGGCGAAAGCGGAACCGGTAAGGAACTGATCGCGAAAGCCATCCACCTGCATTCCACGCGTCGCGATCGTCCGTTCGTTCCTGTCAACTCCGGTTCGACCCCGCCCGATCTGCTCGAGTCCACTCTTTTCGGCCACGTGAAAGGCGCCTTCACCAGCGCCATCGCATCCAAGAAGGGACTCTTCGAAGTCGCTGATCGCGGCACGCTCTTCCTCGACGAGATTGGCACCATGAGCATGGACACGCAAGCCAAGATCCTACGCGTGCTGCAGGACCGCAAGTTCATGCATCTCGGCGGCATTCAGGAAATTCAGGCCGACGTCCGCATCATCGCCGCGACCAACGTCGATCTTCGCCAGATGGTGCGTGACGGCCGCTTCCGCGAAGATTTGTTCTACCGCCTTAATGTGATTTCGCTCGATCTGCCTCCGCTGCGCCAGCGCCGCGAAGACATTCCCCTGCTCGTCGAGCACTTCCTGAAAAAATATTCGGACGAGAACGACCTTCCGCGCCGCCGTATCAGCACTGAGGCCTTGCGCCCGCTCGTCAGTTATTCCTGGCCCGGTAACGTTCGCGAACTGGAAAACACCATCGAGCGCGCCGTCGTCCTCTCCTCCGACACCACGATCGGTCCCGATCTGCTTCCCGACCACATCGTCGGCCGCGGCAGCAGTTCGATTCCCGCCCTTGACACCAGCACGGGCGCCTCGCTGTTCGGCATCATGGAAGATTGCGAGCGCCGCATCATCGTCGACATGCTCGAAAAATGTGGCTGGAACCAGACCGAGGCAGCCGAACGCTTCCACGTGCCGCTCTCCACTCTCAATCAAAAAATCAAACGGCTGTCGATTGAGATCCGCAAAAAGAACAATCACAATCACCGGGATAGCATCGACCGAGCGGATCAGTGAGTCGTCAGCCAATTGATGGACTAAAACACTGCGGAAAACTTTGATCAGCGACTGTTTTTCTCCGCGCTCCTCTGTGTTCTCTGTGGTTCAAGCTCTTTCGCTGTCAGCAAACCACCGAAGTGTGCGGCGGGAGGCGGTTCCAGATCACCCGATGACCCGATCATCGCCCTCTGCTATAGTTCCTTGAACGGATGTCGCTCGGACAGACATGGCGCTCGAACTCGAACTGATTTCGCCCTTTGAAGTTGCCAAAGACTTCGCCCTCTCCGTGCAGGAATACACCCTGCTCTCGGCACAGTCTGTTGCAAACTTCTTTCGGCGGCCGCTCTACATGGGTGACATGCTCCAGCAGGCCGACCTGATCGGATTCGGCTCGCTCCCCATCGTGATCCTCACTGGTCTTTCCGTCGGCGCCCTCCTGGCCCTCAACTCCGCCAGCACCTTGCAACGTTTCGGCGGAATCACCCTGATCGGCCAGCTCGTCTCCCTCGGCATGGTTACCGAGCTCGGCCCCCTCATCACCGGACTCATGGTCGCCGGCCGCAACGCCTCCGGCATGGCCAGCGAACTCGGCTCCATGATCGTGACCGAGCAGATCGACGCTATGCGCGCGCTCGGCACCGACCCGACCAAAAAGCTGGTCACGCCTCGCATCGGCGCCACGGCCTTCATGCTCTTTTTCCTGACCATCATTGCCGATCTGCTCGGATGGGCTGGCGGTTGGGCCGTCGCCCACTTCCTGTTCGGCCTCGACTCCAACCAGTATTGGACCTCCGCCTGGCAAATCCTCGTCTTCCGCGACGTCTTCACCGGACTGATCAAGCCTTTCCTGTTCGGCTTCATCATCTCGACCGTCGGCTGCTACTACGGCATGTCTACGCGCGGCGGCACGCAGGGCGTCGGCCGCTCCACCACCCAAGCCGTCGTCGCCTCATCCGTTTTGATTCTGATCACCGACTTCTTCGTCACCAAGCTGATCTTCGCCGTCTTCGGAGTCCGCTAACCGATGTCGACTCCCACCCTGCCCATCGAACAACCATCGGCAGCTACCGGCGACCACTCCGCCTTTGCCATCGAATTCGATAACGTCTCCATCGCCTTCGACGAAAAGGTCGTTCTCGACGGCATCTCATTCAACCTTCACCACGGCGAAACCAAAGCTTTGTTCGGAGTCGCCGGGTCCGGCAAGAGCATTCTTCTCAAGCTCGCGATTGGCCTGTTGCGCCCCGATAGCGGCCGCATCACTGTCCTGGGCGAAGAGATCACCAGCATGACCGAGCGGCAACTCTTCGACCTGCGCCGTCGCGTCGGCATCGTCTTTCAGGAAAGCGCTCTCTTCGATTCGCTCAAGGTCTGGGAAAACGTCTCCTTCCGCCTGATGGAGGAAAAAATTCCTTTCGAAGAGATCGAGCGTCGTGTCCGCGAGGCCCTCCGCTTCGTCGAACTCGAGCGCACCTACGATATGTTCCCGTCCGAACTCTCCGGAGGTATGCGCCGCCGTGTCGCCATCGCCCGCGCCATCATCACTCAGCCCGAAGTCATCCTCTACGACTCGCCCACCGGAGGCCTCGATCCCGTAACCGCAAACAATATTGTCGAACTCATCATGAAGCAGCGCGACGTCTACAAAACCAGCGCCCTTCTCGTTACTCACCGCCTGCAGGATGCCTTCACCATGGCAACCCACGAGTTCGATCCAAAGAAAAACCAGATGGTGCCAATCCCCAAAGGCCAGCGCGGAGAAGTCCCCATGAGCTTCCTCATCCTGCGCGACGCCAAAGTCATTTTCGACGGCGACGCCCACGAGTTAGCCGCTTCCCGCGACGAATACATCCGCGAATACATCTCGTGAGATTGTGGAGGATAGACTTGCTCAACAGACGCTCGCTCCCGGCTGCGTTCCTTTTCGCGCTCAGCGTGACTTCTCTGGCAATCGCCTCCGATTTCACTCGCCAGACAATCCGCTGCGATGAGCGCAACATCGAGTATTTCGTCTACGTTCCACCTGACGCGAAAGGGCTGCTGCCGGTGCTCTTACTTCTTCACGGAGCGGGCGATCAGGCGGAAAACTTTGCCCAGGCATGGAAATCAAAAGCGAAAAAGAAGCAGATCGTACTCATCGCGCCGCAACTTCCACGCGATACCACGCTCGAATCGCACATCCCCAAAATTCTTCCCTGCCTCGTCGATGACGTCGGAAAAAACCGGCGCGCGTCTCTCGACCCGCATCGCATCTACGTTTTCGGCTACTCCATGGGAGGCTATCTCGCTTACGACGCCGCGCTGCTCGATTCGGACTATTTCGCCGCCGTCGCAGTTCACGCCATGGGAATCGCCGACGAGTACATACCGATCATCGACCGCGCCACCCGCAAGATTCCCATCGCCATCTCCATCGGAGACAACGATCAGATGGTCTCTTTAGCGCAGGTGAGAAAAACGCGTGACGTGCTTCGCAAGAAGGGCTTCCCCGTCGATTACAAAGAAATCTTCAATCACACCCACAACTACTACGAGATCGCCGACACAATCAACGACGATGTGTGGCACTTCCTGGAAGGCTACCGTCTTCCCTGAAATCTAAATCAACATGCCGGAGTTTCACGGCTTCTTGTCGTTCTTTTTCTCAGAACCCTTCCCCGGCAACGCCGCCGGATTCTCATGCACCCGCTCCCGGAACCCGCCCTTCATCCCCGTCGCCAGCCCAATCGTCGACTCCCCAAACTTATCTCGCAGATGATCCGCCGCCGCCAGCACTTTCTTCCACCGATCATCTCTAGCTGGCTCCAGCAAATCCATCTGCGCCGAACCCTCCTCAAAGTTCGACGTCTGCACTCCCAGCAGCCGCACTGCCGCACCTTTTTTCCAGTTTTTCAAGAACAGCCGCCGCACCTGCTCAAAGATTTCGCGATCCGTCTGCGTCGGCCGCTCCAGCGACTGCGCCCGCGTGATCGTCGTGAAATCCTTGTTGCGCAGCTTCAGCTGAATTGTTCGCGCAAAATATCCGCCCTCCCGCAACCTCCGTCCAACCATCTCGGAAAGCCGCATCAGCGTTGACTGCAACCGCTCCAAGTCGCCCGTGTCCTCATCGAAAGTATGTTCGTGGCTGATCGATTTCGGATCGCTATGCTCGCCCACTTCGGCATCAAACCATCCGCCCGCATCCTCTCCGCGCGATTTCCCCGCCAGCGCCAGCCCCCACTTCCCAAAGCGCTCCGCCAGATCGGTTTCTTCCAGAGCGGCCAGGTCGCCCACCCGCCGGATCCCCATCCCATGCAGCTTTTCCTCCATGACCTTGCCCACTCCAGGGATATCGCCCACATCGAGCGGCGCCAGAAACCTCGCCTCCTGCCCCGGCATCACCCACAGCACTCCGTTCGGCTTCGCCTTCGCCGACGACACTTTCGCAATCAGCCGCGATGTCCCAATCCCGACCGAGCAATTCAGTTGCGTCTTCGACTTCATCTCCGCATGCAGCCGGTCCGCGCTCCGCAGCGGAGGCCCGTGCAGCCGGTCCGTCCCCGTCATATCCAGATATGCCTCGTCCACCGACGCCATCTCCACCACCGGAGAAAAGTGTCCCAGCACCTCGTGCACCTTGTGCGAATATTCGCGATAGCGCTCGGGGTGCCCGCTGACAAAAACAGCCTGCGGACAAAGTCTCGCTGCCGTTCTCAAAGGCATCGCCGAATGCACCCCAAACTTCCGTGCCGCATACGAAGCCGCCGAA
>JBELAC010000133.1:0-13183 GCA_049509215.1 Terriglobales bacterium | reverse complement strand
TCTTCATCAAGTGCCGGAACGAGCGGTAAGAAATTCCAAGGACGTCGGCGGCGCGCACCTGCACTCCCTGAGTCTGGCCCAGGGCGGACTGCAGCAGAGAGCGCTCGATCTGCGCGACATAGTTTTCCATGTTGACGCCTTCGGGCAGAACCGCGCCTCCGGAGAACGTCACGGCCGTCTCCGCGCCAGCGGCGGCCGCGCGCGCCTTAGGACGTTCCGCGGGTAACTCGACATGCAATTCATTGGTTGCTTCCAGCGCGACCGCGCGTTCAATCGTGTTTTCGAGCTGGCGAACATTGCCGGGCCATTCATAGCTGGTCAGGGTTTCCAGCGCCGCCGCTGCCATCCCGTGAATGTTCTTGCCCGCCCCGGGCGCATATTTCTTCAGGAAGTGATTGGCCAGCAGAGCGATGTCTTCGCGGCGTTCGCGCAAACTCGGCACGCGAATCGGAATCACATTCAACCGGTAGTAGAGGTCTTCGCGAAACGTGCCTTCGGTAACCTGCTTGTCGAGATCGCGATTGGTGGCTGCAATCACGCGCACGTCCACCGCAATTTCGCTCGTGCCGCCCACCGGACGCAGGGTGCGCTCCTGCAAAACCCGGAGCAGCTTGACCTGCATGGGCATGGTCATTTCGCCGATTTCATCGAGGAAAATGGTGCCCGCGTTCGCGACTTCGAACAGTCCGCGCCGGTTCTGGTTCGCTCCCGTAAACGCGCCCTTCACATAACCGAAAAGTTCGCTCTCAAGGAGCGTCTCCGGAAAAGCGCCGCAGTTGACCGAGACGAAAGCCTCGGAATTCCGGGGCGAACAGGTGTGCACGGCGCGAGCCACCAGTTCCTTTCCGGTCCCGCTCTCGCCATACACCAGGATCGTGCTGCTGGTGGTGGCAACGGTGCGGATGGTTTGCTTTAGTTTCTCCAGCGCCGGACTCGCGCCCACGATGTTGTCGAGCGAATTGCGGGCCGCAGCGTCGCGGCGCAGCGCAAAATTCTGGCGGCTGAGCGACACTCGCGTAAGCGCGCGCGCGATTGCCAGCTTGACCTCATCAACCAGCCCCGGATTCTTCCGGATGTAATCGGTGGCGCCGCCGGCTTTCACTGCCTCGACGGCCGCTTCATAGTCGTCGACCGCCGTCATCAGGATGACCGCCGATTCGGGAGAAACCTGGTGCGCGTGGCGCAGGACTTCAACGCCGTCCACTCCCGGCATCTTGATGTCGGTCACGATCACGTCGAACAACGCGCTATCGATTTTGCGTTTCGCCAGGTCGCCGCCCGTGACGGTTTCGACTTTGTGGCCGTCCCGGCGCAAGGCAATATCGAGGAGTTCGCAGATCGAGCGTTCGTCGTCGCAGACGAGGATGTTACCCACGCTTCGCACCTCCTGCTCCCGCGAGCGCGCTCTCGGGGAATTTTGCGGTGGATACGGCGAGCCTGCCTTGGTCCTCCGGCTGCGCTCGCTCTTCCTGCTCCATGCGCCGTAAACGCACCACAAAGTGGGTGCCTTTGCCGACTTCCGACCGCGCCCACACTTTGCCCTCATGCGCCTGCACGATCTGATAAACAATCGCCAAACCAAGTCCGGTCCCACCCTCAAAGTTCGACTGGAAAGGCTCGAAGATCTTTTCCGTCTGCTGCGGCTGGATTCCCGGGCCCGTGTCAGAGAAATTCATTTCCCAGTCGGAACCACGCTCGTTCAACCCCACCGTCAGCGTCCCGCCCTTCGCTTTCATGGCGCGCACCGCGTTCTCGCAGAAATTCCAGAAAACCTGTTTCAGCTTGTCACCGTCGCCCAGAACCCACGCCTCCGGCTTCTGAAAATCGCGCTCCACCTGGATGCCCGCATTCTCCGCAACCAGCCGCTTCTCCACCAGGGTGAGCGTGTCTTCCAGCAATGGAATCAAGTTGACGCGTTCCAGACGGTATTGTTTGCCGCGCGAGTAGGCCAGAAAATCGGTGATGATGTTGTTCAGGCGATCGGATTCCCGGATTACGATTTGCAACAGGTGACGCTCTTCGGCATTTAACGCAGAGGTCTCGGATAACATGCTCACGGAACCGGCAATCGACGTCAGCGGGTTGCGAATCTCGTGAGCAATGGCGGCTGCCAGACGGCCAACCGCAGCCAGCCGGTCCTGCATGCGCACTTCCCTTTCCAGCCTGCGGATTTCGGTCAGATCGTCGAAGGTGTAGACAAAACCCAGGTCCCCGCGGACGCTGACGTTGAGAGCGGAGACCATGACCCGAAAGGTCTTTCGGAATCCTTTCGCATTGGCGTAGCGGACTTCAGCGCCGGCGCGCCCCAATCCAAAGTGCGGCAATGGATCCTGAAACAAATCGCCCACCGAGCGGCCTTGCAGCTTGTCCTCGGAAATCTCCAGCAACTGCTGCGCGGCCCGGTTCACCAACGTAATGCGGCCATCGGGCCCGGTTGTGATGACGCCTCCGCTCATCGACTGCACGATGTTCTCGTGCAAGGCCTGCAGATTCTCCAGCGCGCCGCTGGCAGTTTGCAACTGCACATCCACCTGGCGGAGCTTGTTCATGAGGACGCCCGCCAGGTAGGCGATGGCAAAGTAAGCGAACAGGTTGACGAAAATCACCACCTGCAGCGCTTTTAACTTGGGATGGGAGTTCGAGTAGGAAGGAATGAAACCGTAAAAACCGAGTTCCAGAACCGCGCCGAAAAAAATGAAAGCCAGCGCCGCGCTCAAATACGCCCAGGCGCGTGGCAGCAGCATAGCGGCGACCACAATCACGAGGGGATAGAGGAAATTCAGCGAGCTGTCGATGCCGCCAGTCAAATGCACGACCAGCGTCACCATGGCAATGTCGGCCAGCACCTGCAGCATGGCTTGCAGCCGGTGCTCGTTCCAGACGGAAACCAGGAACAGGAAGAACAGAGAGAGCACGAACCACAGCACCATCCCGGTGAGGAAAGGCACCACCGGCACCGGGCTGGGCGTCAGTCGAATGACGGCCAGCTCGATCGCGAGCAGCACCATGAGGATCAGGATGCGAACCTTCACCAGCCAGGTCAGCCAGTTGCGTTCATCGGAGATGGAATGCATGGGGTTAGCCGTCAGCTTTCAGCCATCAGCCGTCAGGTTTCCGCCGTCAGCGTCGTCTCCCGAAGTTTCGGGTTTCGCTGAGGGCTGAAGGCTGAACGCTGTCTTTCCTATCCCGCCAGTTTCGAAATCATGGCGAACAGAGGCATGTACAGTGAAATGACGATGCCGCCAATGGTGATGCCGAGGCAGCCGATGATGGCTGGCTCCAGCATGGCCAGCATGTCCTTGGTAGCGGCATCCACTTCGTCTTCATAGAAGTCGGCGATCTTCTGCAACATCGCATCCATCGCGCCCGTGGCTTCGCCGACGCCGATCATCTGCGTCACCATGTTCGGGAAGACTCCGCATTCGCGCAGCGGATCGACGATGGTACGGCCTTCTTCGATCGCTTTGCGCACCTTCATGAGCGCTTCTTCCAGTACCGCGTTGCCCGACGTACGGGCAGTAATCGCCAGTCCTTCAAGGATCGGAACGCCGGACGTAATCAGGGTGCCGAGCGTACGCGTAAAGCGTGCCACCGCGATCTTGCGCAGCAGCGCGCCCACAATCGGCAACTTCAGCAGCATCGCGTCAAAGTAGTACTTCCCCCGCGGATGCTTGCGAATTTGCTTGATGCCATAGACTGCGCCGCCGGTACCCGCAAAGAAGAACCACCAGAAATGTCCCACGAAACTGCTCAAGCCGATGACGATGCGGGTCGGCAGAGGCAGTGCGACTCCCAAACCCACAAAGAGGTTGGCGAAGATTGGCACGACCCACTTGAGGAGCGCGCCTACGATCAGCATGGCGATCGAGACGACCGCGACCGGGTAGATCAAGGCCGATTTGATAGCCGCACGCAGTTTGACGGCCTTTTCAACATAGACCGCCAGACGTTGCAGAATGAGGTCGAGAATACCGCCGGTCTCGCCCGCTTCGACCATGTTGGTGGTGAGATCGTCGAAAATGTTGGGATACTGGCGCATGGCATTGGCCAGCGTGGCGCCGCCTTCGACCGTGCTCCGCACGCCCAATAGTGTTTTCTGAAAATTCGGGTTCTCCTGGTTCGCGCCGAGAATTTCCAGGCACTGCACCAGCGGCAAGCCGGCATCGATCATGACGGAGAACTGCCGGAAGAAGACCGCAACCTCTTTCACCTTGATCTTGCTGCTTCCGAAAGTCGGCAGGGAAAATTCCTTGCCCTTCTCGCGGATTGAGCCAGGCGTGATGCGTTCTTTGCGAAGCTGCGACGCCAACCCGTCCTTGTTGGAGGCTACGCGCTCTCCCTGAATTTTCTCGCCTGAAGCGGTCTTCCCTGAAAACGTAAATACCGGCATGACTGGTTTCTCCTGATTCTTGTTTCGTCAGCACAGCGCCCGTTCTTCCCCGCGCGCCCGTGCCTGATTCCAACCCGGCGATCCCGCTGCCGGGCTTCCCTTCAAAATCATCTCTTCAATGGCACCCCGGCCTTGCCCATCGGAGCCGGATTCGCCCGGTTACCCAGGTTGGTGCCGCGCGCGATCATTTCCTGCAGCTCGTCCTGATTGCTGGAGCGGGCGAGCGCGGTTTCGATCGTGATCTGCTTCTGGAAGTAGGCGGTCGCCAGGGACTGGTTGAAGGTCTGCATCCCGAACTTTTCCTGGCCTGATTGCATGGCCGAATAAATCTGGTGAATCTTGTCTTCGCGGATCAGGTTGCGCACGGCCGCATTGGGCACCAGGATTTCCATGCACATGGCGCGCCCTTTCCCGTCGACTTTCGGCAAGAGGCTTTGGCACATGATGCCTTCGAGCACCAGCGAAAGCTGGGCGCGAATCTGCGATTGCTGGTGGGCCGGAAACACGTCGATCACGCGGTTGATGGTTGAAGAAG
Organism: Terriglobales bacterium; assembly: GCA_049509215.1. Taxonomy (GTDB): domain Bacteria; phylum Acidobacteriota; class Terriglobia; order Terriglobales; family Acidobacteriaceae; genus Acidiflorens. The sequence continues at coordinate 8,258 of JBELAC010000133.1, read as the reverse complement.
CCGAATTGGTGTGCAGCGTTCCGAACGTCAAGTGGCCCGTTTCGGCGATGCGCAAGGCTGATTCGATGGTTTCCAGATCGCGCATTTCGCCGATCAGCACCACGTCCGGGTCTTCGCGGAGCGCGGCGCGCAGAGCGTCGGTGAAACTCTTCGTATCCGAGTGCAGTTCGCGCTGGTTGACCACGCAGTTCTTGTTCATGTGCACGAATTCGATCGGGTCCTCGATGGTGAGGATGTGATCGTGCCGCTCGGAGTTGATCTTGTCGATCATGGCGGCCAGCGTGGTCGACTTGCCCGAACCCGTCGGCCCCGTCACCAGCACCAGGCCGCGCGGCTTGTCGCACATTTTACTGACCACCGGCGGCAGGCCGAGCTGATGGAACGATTTGATCTCGAATGGAATCAGACGGAAGACGCAGGCCGTTGCACCACGCTGGTTGAAAACGTTGGCACGGAAACGAGCCAGGCCTTTCAATCCGAACGAAAAGTCCATTTCGAGGTTTTCTTCGAAGCGGTGCTTCTGCGAATCGGTCATCACCGAATAGGCCAGTTGCTTGGTTTCCGCCGGCGTCAACTGCGGCAGGTCGAGCGGCACCAGATGTCCGTGCACGCGGATTTGCGGCGGCGAGTTCGTCGTGATATGAAGATCGCTTCCGTTCATCTCCAGCATGCGCCGGAGCAGATCGCTGAGTGAGAGTGCCATAATCGCTTCTTTTCCTTCCGCTGTGTTCTAGTGGATCGTCTCGCGAGCCACTTCTTCGAGGGTGGTCCAACCGAGCGCGACCTTCGTCAACCCGCTGCGTCGCAGAGTGATCATGCCGCGTTCAATCGCTTTCTTCTTCAGTTCGAGCGCCGAGGCGCCCACCAGTACGAGTTCCCGAATCTCATCGTCGACTTCCATCACTTCATATAAGCCAGTACGCCCCTTGTATCCGGTCTTGTTGCAGGTCGCACAGCCCTTGCCTTTCATGATCTGCACGGTCTTCGCTTCTTCCGGAGTGTAACCTTCGTCAATGAGCGCCTGCGGCGGCATTTCCACCACTTCCGCGCAGTCTTTGCAAATGCGCCGCACCAATCGCTGGGCGCAGATCAGGTGCACGGAGGTCGCGACCAGGAAAGGTTCAATGCCCATGTTCATCAGACGGGTAATCGTTTCGGGAGCGCCGTTGGTGTGCAAGGTCGACAGAACAAGGTGGCCGGTGAGCGCGGCCTTGATGGCGATTTCAGCGGTTTCAAAGTCTCGGATTTCGCCGACTAGAATGATGTTAGGGTCCTGGCGGAGGAAGGAGCGCAGCGCGGCCGCAAAGTTCAGGCCGATCTGCTCTTTCATCTGCACCTGGTTGACGCCGCCCAACTGGAATTCGACCGGATCCTCGGCGGTCATGATGTTGGTATCGGGCTGGTTGAGGCGGGAAATCGCGGAATACAAAGTATTCGTCTTGCCTGATCCCGTCGGCCCCGTCACCAGCACCATGCCGTATGGCTTCAAAATCGCCTTTTCGAACTTCACCAGCGACTCCGACTCGAAACCCAGCTTGGTCATATCCAGCCGCAGGTTTTCTTTGTCGAGCAACCGGAGCACGATCTTCTCGCCCCACAGCGTTGGGAGCGTCGATACACGGAAGTCGAGTTGCTTTTTCTTGCCGCCAATCTGCATCTTCAGCATGATGCGGCCGTCTTGCGGCAGCCGCTTTTCGCTGATGTCGAGCTTTGCCATGATCTTGAGGCGCGATGTGATCGCGTCCTTCAGCTTCAAGGGCGGATTCATGATCGACTGCAGGACGCCGTCAATACGGAAGCGCACGCGAAATTCTTTCTCGTACGGCTCCATGTGAATGTCGCTGGCCCCGCGCTTTACGGCGTCTGTGAGCACGAGGTTCACGAGCTTGACGATGGGCGCCTCGTCGGCCGCTTTCTCAAGCTCCTTCAGCTCGAGTTCGTGCTCTTCCGACTGGACTTCGATGTCGCTCGCTTCGCCCATATCGTTCATCGACTGCATGACCGACTCGAGCTCTTCTTCTTTCGAGGTGCCGTAGGCCTTATCGATGCCTTCTACGATTGAGCTTTCCGAAGCGACGACCGGCTCGATATTAAAGCCGGTCATGAACTTGATATCGTCCATCGCGAACACGTTGGTCGGGTCGACCATGGCGATGGTGAGCGAAGCGCCGACGCGGCTGAGCGGCAGAATCTGGTAGCGCTTTGCGGTTTCGAACGGGATCAGTTTGATGACAGCGGGATCGATCTCAAAATACGAAAGATTGATGGCGGGAACGCCATATTGGCGCGACAGGAAGTTGGTAACATCCTCGTCAGACAGGAATCCGAGCTTCACCAAGGCCGACGCAAGACGGCAGTGCGTCTCCTTCTGGAGCTTCGTCGCCTGTTCCAACTGCTCTTGTGTGATGACCTTTTCGATTACGAGCAGGTCACCGAGCCGCTGAGACATATCTCTCCTGATTCCCGGAATACGGAGTATGCGAAACGGCTGATTCCTGAGGCGCTTCAGCGGATGTGTTTCGCACTGACACAAATTGTCAACCCAATGGGCATTCTGAAAAAGTAACCTAAGTACCTGACCTGAACTGCGATCTGGTAAAGCGCACTGCAGGCATGGGTTAAGCGCCAGAAATCGCAACACTGCGCGAAAGCGCACGCAACAGATCATGTTCTTCGGTGTAGAAAAGAAGTGATGCGGCGCACTGAACTGAAGCGTAGAACGCGGCAAAATTCCTCTGCCGGAAAGACTCGTCCGTCCGATGCGGAGCAAGACATCCGCGCGTACTTCACTACGCTCTATCGTGCCTGGGGACACCAGCACTGGTGGCCCGCTCAATCGCCATTCGAAGTCATTGTTGGCGCTTACCTGACGCAGAACACATCCTGGATAAATGTCGAACGCGCACTTGCCAACCTGCGCAAAGCGCGGGTGTTAAGCATCGGCGGAATCCGCCGCACGCCTCTCTCGAAACTGGAACAGTTGATCCGTTCGGCTGGTTATTTCCGGCAAAAGGCGCAACGCCTGAAGAACTTTGTCCAGTTTCTCGACGACCGCTACGCCGGCTGTTTGAGTGGTATGTTCGCCGAGCCCACCGTCAAGCTTCGCGAAGAGCTTCTGGCTCTCCACGGCGTAGGGCCCGAAACCGCCGACTCGATCCTGCTGTACGCAGGAAACCATCCTTCGTTTGTGGTGGACGCCTACACCCGCCGCATTCTGGAACGCCATCAGCTAGTGTCGGATCGCGCCACCTACGAAGAGATCCGCGAAATCTTCGAGCGATCGCTAAAACCATTGCAGGATGATTTTCTTCGACTTTCTCTCGATCCTCTCACCATTGTTACGGGCCCTCGCGGCTCCTCCCACCCGCCGTCGCGAATGAGTACCGCGAAACGCGTCGCACTGGTTCAGATCTTCAATGAAATGCACGGCCTGATCGTCGGCATCGGCAAACATTACTGCAAAAAGTCACAACCGGAGTGTGACCAGTGCCCTTTGCAGAAGTTTCTTCCCGGTGCACATTAACAGTTAGCTTGCAGGAGCCGTTGTCGACGACCCCAATGGCCCGCCCGCGACAGGAGCGTAACTTTGCCTAGAACGCGAATTGGGGCCTGGACCCTCGCCTTTTTCTGTCTCGCATTCGCCGCCCCTCCTGCTCCCGAGTCTCTGCGCGAAGCCGCTGAACATTCCGGCGTGCTGATCGGCGCAGCCGTACGCCCCGCAGAACTCTCCGAGCCTGCCTACGCCGCCACGCTGGCCCGCGAGTTCAACATGATCGAACCCGAAGACGCTTTGAAGTGGGAGGTTCTGCGGCCCGATTCGCAATCCTTTGATTTCCACCAAGCCGATGAAGTACTCGATTTCGCTGACCGCCATAACATCAAGGTCCGAGGCCACACTTTGGTCTGGCATCGCCAAACTCCCGGCTGGCTGAATAAGGGCAATTTCACACCCGCCCAACTCTCGAACTTGCTTGAGACACACATCAGGACCGTGGTCGGCCATTATCGCGGAAAAATTTCCGCCTGGGATGTGGCCAACGAAGCGTTCGACGAAGGCGTTCGGACCGGCCAACTTCGCAGCACAATCTGGTATGACCAGCCCGGCATCGGCTATGCACAGCAAGGCCCGGCGTATCTCGCGCAATGTTTTCGTTGGGCGCATGAGGCCGATCCGCAAGCTCTGCTGTTTTATAACGAAGCCGAAGCCGAGGAAATGAACCGGAAGTCGGATGCCATCTACACGATGGTCCGCGACTTCCAGCGCCAGCGCGTTCCCATTGACGGCGTCGGGCTCGAGATGCACATCGGCACACTGCATCCTGATATTCCCTCTATCTCTGCTAACATCGCCCGGTTCACAGCCCTCGGCCTTCAGGTTCACCTCACCGAGATGGATGTTTCCCTTCCCGTCGATTCGCGCGGCGATGCCAGCCCCGCCGACTTGCAGCAACAAGCCAGCGTCTATCGCCAGATCGCCGAAGCTTGCCTGTCTCATCCGGGCTGCAGCGCCATCCAGACCTGGGGATTCACCGACAAGTATTCATGGATCGGATCGCATTCGAAGCACACGCAGGGCGCAGCTCTGATGTTTGATCGCAACTACCAGCCGAAACCGGCTTACGTAGCCCTGCGGAATGCGCTGGCCAAGCGTCGTTAGCCAGTGTAGTGCGTCAGAAATAAGGGCGGGTTAGAGGGACCGGCGGAAGCCAGCAAAACGTCCGAATCATTGTCTCAGCGGCTGAAGCCGCATTTATTTCCCTGCTTTCCGGATGGGCTGAAGCCCATCCCTTTCAAAACGAATACAGGTCATTCCGCATGACGCACTACACTAGCCGACGAACGCCGAACGCGCACTATAATGAGGCGATCTCATACGGCACCGTTGCAGCCCTTGGCAACCACCGATCCAATTCGCGACGCCGAATCCAAGCCTTCCGGCCGGCGGAAAGTCGTCATTACGCTCGCCATCGGGGCGTTCTTGCTGCTCGCCATACTTATCGCGCAAGCGTCCTTCAATCTGAAATTCATCAGCCCTGACAGCAACCAGCAGCTTTTTTTCTTCGTCACGCTGACAGGCCTGATCTTTTCCGCCTTCGTCGCTTTATCGTTTGTCCTGGGCCGCAACCTGCTCAAGCTTTATGCTGAACGCCGCCAGGGAGTGGCCGGATCGAAGTTTCGTACTCGCCTGGTGGTCGTCAATCTGCTGCTATCGTTCCTGCCTGTTATCGCGATGTTCTGGTTCTCGTATGGCCTGATGAACCGCTCGATTGACAAGTGGTTCTCACAGCCCGTTGAGGAAGTGCGCGCCGACACTGCGGCCATGTCGGCCCAGCTCTACGACTATGCCGGCCTGAATGCAACTTCAGAGGCACAATCGATCGCCCAGTCAGAAGAATTTCAAACCGCCTTCGCCAAAGGGAATTTCGCGGCGGTCAATGAGGAACTCGAGGAGCACATCCCAACCTTACAGGGCGGATTCGTTCTGGCTCTGAATCACGGCAATGCGGCAGCATTGTTGAACGCGCCTGCTACGTGGCCACAAATGAAAGATCACTTTCCGCTCGAACAAGTTCAGCGGGGAGAGCATCCTCACTTCCGGTGGGGCACGACCGACTACATCATCGGCGCGGCCAAAGCCAAGAGTGGCGAAGTATTGGTAGCTATGCCACTGCCGCCGAAGTTTGCGGAGACCGTCCGGCAGATTCAGGAGAGCCAGCAGCGCTATGTTGATCTCGCCGCCCAACGCAAGCTGGTGCGCCGCATCTATCTCGGATTTCTTCTTCTTCTGACCGTGCTCGTGCTTTTCGCTTCGACCTGGCTGGCCTTGTTTCTTTCCAAGCTCGTCAATCGTCCGGTCGCCGCGATCGCCGCCGGTACTGAGGCGATCTCCAAGGGCCAATTGGATTACCGCGTTGACATCCGCGCCACCGACGAATTGGCCGAGCTGGTGCAATCGTTCAACAGCATGGCCGAGCAGCTCGAATCCAGCAGCCGCCAGATCGAAGCCTCCAGCCGCGAACTCGGCAGCGCCAACGAAGCGCTCGAAAACCGGCGCCGTTACATTGAAACCGTGCTTGAGAGCATTCCAACCGGGGTGGTTTCCATCGATGGCGGCCGTCGTGTCACACTCGCGAACGCTGCATTCTCCCGAATGTTCCATCCCGATCGGTCCGAATTTGCCAGCCCCGCCGCGCTTGTGAATCTTCCCCTGCGCGAACTTTTGCCCGCCGACGTGCTCGACGACCTTGAGCCGCTTCTTCGGCGCGCCGATCGCATGGGCCTGACCGCGGCCAACATGGAAATCTCATTGCCCCATGCAAAGTTCAATGTCGCCGTCACGGTGTCCGCGCTCGAGCATCCGGCCGAGCGGCTCGGATACGTGCTGGTATTCGAAGACTTGTCAGATCTGCTGCGCGCGCAAAAACAAGCCGCCTGGCGCGAGGTGGCCCGGCGCGTGGCGCACGAGATCAAGAATCCACTGACTCCGATCGCTCTCTCTGCCGAGCGCATCCATCGTCATCTGACGCGCGGCCCGGCGCCCGATCCCGCTTCGCTCGAGGTCATTCGCACCTGCGCCGAGACGATCAATAATGCCGTCCTCACGGTGCGCAACCTGGTCGATGAGTTCTCCGTCCTCGCCCGTTTCCCGGCCTCCCGCCCGCAGCCTGCCAGCCTGAATGATCTGGTGGAAGGCGCGCTGCTCTTGTTCAATGGAAGGCTGGATGGTATTCGCGTGCACACCGAACTCGCGCACGATCTGCCCCCGGTCATGGCTGATCCCGAAGCCATCAGGCGTGCCGTCGCCAACCTGGTCGATAATGCGGCCGAGGCATTGCGCGACACGATGCTTAAGGAAATCACGATTTCGACCGCGCTGGTGGCCAGCCGCGACGCTGTTGAACTCGCCGTCTCCGACACTGGACACGGAGTTTCGCGCGACGTGAAAGAGCGCTTGTTTCTTCCCTACTTTTCAACCAAACAACGCGGCACGGGACTCGGGCTCGCCATCGTCAGCAGAATTGTGGAAGATCATAATGGTTCCATCCGCGTCGAAGAAAACAAGCCGGTGGGCAGCCGCTTTGTGATCGAGTTGCCCGTGGCGGTGGAAACCATCAGCGCTCCGGCGGCAAGCTAGCATGGCTCATATCCTTATTGTTGACGACGAATCCGGTATCCGTGAATCCTTGCAAGGAATTCTCGAGGACGAAGGCCACAAAACCAGCGTCAGCCCGAGCGGGGAAGACTGCCTCGATCAACTCCGCAAGTCGACCTTTGACGTCATCCTGCTCGATGTCTGGCTCACGGGAATTGACGGCCTCGAGGTGTTGGAAAAAATCCGTGCGCTCGAAGATCCGCCCGAGGTGATCATGATCTCGGGCCACGGCACCATCGAAACGGCGGTGCGCGCCACCAAACTGGGTGCGTACGATTTCGCGGAAAAGCCTCTTTCGCTCGAAAAAACTCTCATACTCGTGAAGAACGCGGCGGAAGCGCACCGTCTGCGTCATGAAAATCTCGATCTGCGCAAGCAGTTGCAGTCGAAGAGTGTAATCGTCGGTGACAGCGTTCCCATGAAAGCCCTGCGCCAGCAGATCGGCCTGATGGCTCCCACCAATGGCCGCGTTTTGATCTATGGCGAATCTGGAACAGGCAAAGAACTGGTCGCGCACGCCATTCACCTGCAAAGCCTGCGCAAGGACGAAACGTTTATCGAGATCAACTGCGCAGCCCTGCCCGAAGACCTGATCGACAGCGAGCTTTTCGGCCATCGCAAATCGTCATTTCCCGGAGCCACCGCTGACAAGGAAGGCAAATTCCAAAAGGCGGACCGCGGAACACTTTTCCTTGACGAGATCGGCGACATGAGTCTCAAAACACAGTCGAAGGTTTTGCGCACTCTCGAGCAGCAGCGCTTTGTACCCGTTGGCAGCGACGATCCAGTGACTGTCGATGTGCGTGTGATCGCCTCTACCAACAAAGACCTCGAAGAAGAAATTGCCAAAGGGAATTTTCGCGAAGACCTCTTCTACCGGCTGAACGTGGTGCCATTCGTGGTGCCGCCGCTGCGCGAACGCAAGGAAGATATTCCGCTGCTCGCTCGTCATTTTCTCAAGGAGTTTGCTTCCGCCTACGGCCGCCGCCCCCGCGAAATCACCGACAATGCCGTGGACTCGCTCATGCGCTATGCCTGGCCGGGCAACGTTCGGGAACTGCGCAACGTGATCGAGCGCATCGTAATCATGAATCCCACCACCTCG
>JBELAC010000132.1:0-13192 GCA_049509215.1 Terriglobales bacterium | reverse complement strand
GACATGCCGCAGCCAAACTTCGTTCCCGTCAGCCCGGCCACGTCGCGCAAATACCACAGCAACGGCATGTCCGGATCGCCGTCAAACGTTCTGTCTTTCCCGTTCACCTTCAGGCGGATCATCGTCCCTCCAGCAAGTTTGCTACTCAAGTGTGCGCAGTTGCGATTTTGATTTCCTATCCTAGTCGCAGAGCGAGAAATGTGGAAGAGCCGTCGTCGCCACGGAGCCACCGAGTCACCGGGAAAAAGACAAAAGAAGTGATTTTCTCTGTGCCTCTGTGTCTCGGCGGTGGACCGGGTGGTTTGGGGATGGACCAGGTTGACTCCATGTCCGCGTCATATAATCGTCTGTCATCCAGGAGGACCTTTGCCCTACGACGATCTGCGAGACTGGATCAAAGCGCTCGACCGCGCCGGAGAACTGAAGCGCATTCGAACCGAAGCGGACCCGATTCTAGAAATCACCGAAATAACCGACCGCGTCTCGAAGAGCCGCGATCGCGACGGAAATGTCGGCGGGAAGGCGCTGCTCTTCGAAAACCTTAAGGGACATCGCAATTCTTCGCTCCTCATCAACCAGTTCGGCTCCGCGCGCCGCATGCAGATGGCGCTCGAAGTCAACTCCCTCGATGAGATCGCCGGCCGCATCCGCGCCTTCATGGACGTGAAATCACCGCAAGGATTTCTCGACAAGATGAAGATGCTGCCCATGCTGGCCGAGATGGGCAAGTTTTTTCCGAAGACAGTCGCGACCGGTCCCTGCAAGGAAGTCATCAAGCGTGACAATTTCTCGCTGCTCGACTTTCCCATCCTCAAGTGCTGGCCCAAAGATGGAGGCCGCTTCATCACGCTGCCCTGCGTGATCACGCGTGACCCGAAAACCGGCAAGCGCAACGTCGGCATGTACCGCATGCAGGTCTACGACGAGCGCACCGCCGGCATGCACTGGCAGCGCCAGAAAGTCGCCGCCGAGCACTACCGCGAACGCATGCGGCAGGAAGCTACGGAAAAAAATAAATCCGAGGACGCCCCACTCAACGCGCCTTTTGCGTTGAGTGGGAAATCCGCCGCCGTCGACATCATGGCCCGCTCCTCCGGAGGCGCAAAGCTCGCCGACGGCGATCGGCCTTCCGGCCGCATGGAAGTCGCCGTCGCGATCGGTACCGAACCCACGCTCACCTTCTGCGCCATCGTTCCCGCGCCCCCCGATATCGAAGAATTCATCATCGCCGGATTCCTCCGCCAGCAACCCGTCGAGCTGGTGAAGTGCGAAACTGTCGACCTCGAGGTCCCAGCCCACGCCGAAATTATTCTCGAAGGCTATGTCAATCTCGACGAGCTCCGCACCGAGGGCCCCTTCGGAGATCACACCGGCTTCTACTCGCTCGAAGACGAGTATCCGGTCTTCCACGTCACCTGCATCACGCACCGCAAAGACCCAATCTACGCCGCAACCATCGTTGGCAAGCCGCCGCAAGAAGATGCCTGGATGGGCAAAGCCGTCGAGCGCATCTTCCTTCCAATGATGAAGCTGACCATCCCAGAACTCGTCGACATCAACCTTCCCATTGAAGGCGTCTTCCACAACTTGATGATCATCTCCATTCGCAAGTCTTATCCCGGACAAGCCCGCAAGGTCATGAACGCCATCTGGTCGCTCGGCCAGGCCATGTTCACGAAATGCATCATCGTGGTCGACGAAGACGTAAACGTGCATGACGTTGGCGAAGTAACTCTGAAAGCCCTGAATAATATCGACCCCGAACGCGACATCCAGTTCACGCTCGGCCCGGTCGATTCGCTCGACCACGCGTCGAGATTGCCGGATTACGGCTCCAAGATGGGCATTGACGCGACGCGAAAGTGGAGTTCGGAAGGCTTCGCTCGTCCTTGGCCGGATGAGATTGTGATGGACGCAAAGACGCGGGCGCTGGTGGATGGGAAGTGGAAGGCGCTGGCGAAGGAGTTGGGGATGGAGTAAGCGCGCCGCTACCGGTGACGACGGGCAGGGATGCGTGGCTGCATCGCAACCTCAGCGGCTGAAGCCGCTTCTAACGCGCATCTTTACCGCAGCGCTGAAGCGCTGCGCCACCCAAAACTCTCAGCGCTATCGTAGCCGGGTGCCCAACTCAAGCCTGCCTTTGGCTTGAGTGGGGAAGTCTGCACGATCAGCAATAACTCTTTTTTTGCTGGAGCGGCGCTTCAGTTCGCGGGAGATGCGCCTGTTGGGCTCGTGGCCATCGCGAAATCCTCACCCTTCTAAATCATCACCCCACTTAGTAAACAAGAAAAGCGAGCGCAGTTCTCACTTCCGCTCGAAATCTTCTTGACACAGTCAGCCGCGGGTCTAGTATTTGTACAAAGGGGTTCGCATTTTGGGGAAGTTTGTTCGCTGATCTGGGGGGCGGCAAGTGAGGGATTGTGGGGAACGCTAACTCATTTGCAATCAAGATTGTGAAAATCGCCTCTTTGGTATCAATATTTTGCGAGTCGAATTCCACAAATGACTCGAAAATGCCTTACTTTTCGCCGCTAAGTGCCAGGCGCTTAAGATTTTGCCTCTCGTCCTTTGCGGCTCAAGATTTTGGCAGGATTTTTTCGCGAACCCTATGATTTCAATAGACCGGGTTTCGCAAGAAATGTGCGTGCATTTCGTCTGAATGTTACGAAAAACGAGGAGGATGTACCCATGGCACCAGTTCACTACATTCCCGAAGGCTACAACTCTGTGACCCCCTATCTCATCGTGAAGGGCGCAGCGGAAGCGATCGACTATTACAAGAGCGTTTTTGGAGCGACGGAAGTCGTGCGCATGCCGGGGCCCAATGGCCGCATCGGTCATGCCGAGTTGAAGATTGGCAACTCGCACATCATGCTGGCTGATGAGTTCCCGGAAATGGATCACAAGAGCCCACTCTCCCTGGGTAGTTCGCCGGTGAGCCTGCTTGTCTATGTCGAAGACGTCGACGGCATCGTGAATCGGGCCGTGGCGGCCGGCGCGAAGATACTCAAGCCGGTCCAGGACCAGTTCTATGGCGACCGCTCCGGTTTTATCCAGGATCCGTTCGGCCATCTCTGGGGCGTCGCCACGCACAAGGAAGATGTTTCTCCGCAGGAAATGAAAGAACGGATGAAAAAAATGCAGCCCGCAGCGTAGGGGCCCGGCAAAAACTTCAAGCATTGGTAATCCAAGGAGCGTCAGCGACCAGGAATCTGCAATTTTGTACGCACCCAAGAACTGAAGAACTTGAAGAACTGAAGAACTGAGGAGCCAGCGCTTCACTCGGGATGACAATGCAACTGTAGGATGAATTCAACGAAGACTCTTGAAAGGACTCTCCCATGCTTTCAGCAGGTAATCGCTTTCCAGATTTCGCACTCCCGAATCAAGATGGAAAAACAACTAGGCTCAGCGATTTTGCAGGGCACTGGCTGGTTGTTTACTTTTATCCGAAGGACGACACGCCCGGATGCACGATCCAGGCCCGATCGCTGACCGCGACCAAATCGAACTTCGACGGCGCTGGAATCAAAGTGGTTGGCGTCAGCGCTGACGACGTCACTTCGCACAAAAACTTCACGACCAAATTTGCTTTCACCATCGAACTTCTCTCCGACACGGAATCGAAGCTCATGAAGGCTCTTGGTCTCGGCCAGTCGGAATGGAAGGAAATGAAGTTCTGGGACCGGACGAGCTTCATCGTCGATCCCAAGGGAATTATTCGCAAGGTTTACGAAAAGGTGAATCCGGAAGGCCACGAACAGGTCTTGCTCGGCGACGTGAAAGGCCTGCAATCAAAAGCAGCCTGAACGGCAAGAGCAAGACGAATCGTCGATTCAGTGTCCGGGCGCTCTTAACATTTTGAGCGCAGGATTGGACACCGACGCCTGACGAAACCGTTTTGTATTTTGATCACAGCCGAAATTCCGCGTGCGGGCGGGACCACGATTCTTCTGGCGTGGCTCCGCCCCCCGCCGGACACCGAGGACGCGGCCTGGAAAAAACTGTCAGGCCATTTCTTATTGCGGGGTTGTTGCCATATTCAGCCCCTGATAGATGAATAATCCCGCAATTGCGAGGATCATGATCCCAGAGAGCGCGCCAAGAACCTTGACGATCGGACCGATCTTCTTCATCTTGGCAAGAACTTCGGATTGGTCCTTCTGCATCTGTGATTCGGTTTCATTGAGGAAGATCGAGTCGTCCTCATGCATGGTCAGCGTGCTCTTGTAGATCAGGAGGATGATCAGGACCGCGGTCAGAACACCCCACGAAGCCAGAAGCATGAACATAGGAGACATACGCCACCTCGGCGCTGAAATCGGGCCATCCCATCTAGCCACCCTTGCCGCGACGCTCTCGTGTCGTAGGTGGTCCCAGGGTACCTGCCCTACTGCCCACGATTATAGACCCGTTGGCAAGAGGTCGCGACTTTGATTCCTTGTCGGGCATCTAAATAACAGCAGAAGGCTGCTGAGCGGCCACGAATCCTTTAGCCTGCCGCTTGGGCGCTTTGTTATAATTAATAGTTAAGGAGATCCAGAGAATGGCAACCACAACCACAATTGGAACAACCGCCCCTGTTCAGCCCAAGACCGCAGGCCCCTTGCTGACCCCCAGTGCGATCACCAAGGTCAAGGAGATCATGGCCAGCCAGAATCCGCTTCCGACGGGATTGCGGCTCTCGGTGGTCGGAGGCGGCTGTTCAGGCTTCCAATATTCCATGGCGTTCGAGAATGGCGCCGGCATGATGGACAAGGTTTTTGACTTTGACGGCCTGAAGGTCTATGTGGACGCAACTTCCTTGATGTATCTGGGCGGAGCCCATGTCGATTACGTGGAGACGCTGGAAGGCGCCGGATTCAAGTTCGAGAATCCGAATGTGAAAAGCACCTGTGGTTGCGGCTCCTCGTTCAACGTCTAAAATTAAGCTCGCCGCTGAGTTGACAAGTTTTCAGCCCCGCTCACAAGGCGGGGCTTCTTCTTTTACAAATTGATTCTCAGAAATTGATTTGCCTTGGAAATGAGTGCCAGGCGCTATTGCTGCGGAGAATTCTGCGGAGGATTCTGCGGTGCTGGTTGCGGAGGATTCTGCTGGCCGAAAGGCGAGTTTCCAGATCCGCCAAATCCTGACTGCCCTCCGAATCCGGATTGTCCGCCAAATCCCGGCTGTCCGTTTGGCTGCGATTGTCCGGCTGGAGTCGCGCCTTGGAGGGTTTGCGTCGTAGGTGTTTGCCACGGTCCAATCAACAGCCCGCCACGGTCGGACGTGGGATCATAGATGAACAGCCAGTCGTTGTAGTGGTTCTTCTTGTTGAACTCGCGGATCGACTGCTCCTTGCTCAGGCTGGCTACACCGAGAATTGGCCCGCCTCCGAATACCTGGCCGCCCAGTCCGCCGCTGGAGTTGAAACCCGAACCGGAGCTGGGCGAAGACAGCGATGAGAAGGAAGAGGAAGATGCGGAAGAAGAACCCGAACTCCCCTGCGAATCGGAATTGGCTGAATTGCCGGACGGAGTATCGGCCTCGCCCGCTCCGCTCTGCGTCAGCGTCGGAGTTCCTGACTGCTGCATTCCGCCAAGCTGGCTGAGAGCCCCCTGCAGGCCGCTCAACTGGCCCGCCTGTCCCGCCTGCCCGGCGAGGCCCCCGGCTTGGTTCCCTAATCCCTGGCCATTTTGCCCGATCGCCTGTCCGAGCATGGGCCCGTTGTTCATGCTCACATCCTGCATGTGCAGGAACTTGAAATCTCGTTCCTTGCCCGTTTGCGGATCCCGGTTGATAGGATCTTTGTAACGCTTGCGCAGGAAACGCATCTTGTTAGTGTTTTCCAGCTCTTCGACGCGGGTGGGATAGCGTCCGAACTTCTTGTAGAAATGCTGGATGGCCCGTATGTAGGCCGTACCGCGATGCCGCATCTCCTCTTCGCGATCACGCTTAATCTGCTGAGCGATGTCGGGAAGGATCGCGAGCAGCGCCATTGCTGCCAGCGCCATGATCAGCATGAGCGTGATCAGGATGTAGCCGCACTGGGAACCTCGTGATCCTGAAGTTCCGCGAGCGCGTAACTGGAAGCGTCGACCCATACCTTACCCCTGCGTCAACGGAATGCTCTGGCGATTGTTGTAGAGGACGTCTTCCATTTCCACCGCGTTAGGTGAGATGCGAAGGACGCGATAGCGACGGTTCACAATTTCGCCTTCCGCGGCAATGAAGACATCTTCGCCCTGGGAAAGGAAGACCTTTTTGGGCTCACCCGGCTTGTTAGCGAAGCCAAAAAACTTCAGGGTGATGGGCGGCGGCGGTTGCTGGGCCGGAGGCATGTGGATGCCCGCCTGCTGGTTGACGTCCGTCGTTCCGTTTTTTCCGTGCAGTGGCTCGATCGTAGCCACCGATCCGGCGACGAAGATGTTTCTGCCATTGCCCGCGTACTTGATCTCCTCGCTTTGCTTGAGCAGATTGACATCAAGCGTCGGGTCAAGCCGAGGTTCTTGAATCGGGATCAGCTTTCCGGAAGCCGTGCGCCGCGTGGCGGGACGAGCGGGCGTGGAGGAGCTGGTCTGCGCGCCGGCCGGTGTCGAAGTTGTCGACGAAGGCCAGAACTCATAGGCCATCAGCAACAGGGCGAGCCCGCCCAGCACCGCCAGCGTGATGACTTCCTTCTTGTTTTCCGCGCCCAGTTTCAACTTAAGCTCCACGCAAGTAGCTATGCATGCCGATTTGCAGCCGGACCTGTCCCGTGCCTTCGCCGGCCAATTCCACGCTGTCTACGGTAAAGAACATCTCGGACCGCTCCAGCGTGTTGATAAATCGAACCAGTTGCAGGTAGTCCCCGGAGAAACTTCCCTGGATTTCTACCGGCACAATGCCGGACGCTTCTGGATCTTCTTCCTTGTACTTTGCGGCTTGGATATGGATGCCATTCTCGGAGGCCAATTTGCCCAGTTCGGTCGCAAGCTGGGAATCCTTGGCCGCAAAACGGTCCTTGTAGAAGTCGCCGATCTGATTTTTAGCCAGCACGATTTTCTTGTCCATGCCGCGCAGCGGTTCGACGTCGTGGGTTTTCTTCTGCAGTTCCACCGACAGTTGCCGCATTTCGGCACGCCTGGAATCCGCCGACCCGACGAGAGGAGAAAACAGAACTCCAATCGCGATCACGTCGGCCACCACCATGGCGCCAATGACGACTTTCAGCTGGCGGCGCGTATTTTGCAGGTCGGGCATTATTTTCCGCTCCCGCCGGCTTCGTCTGGAACGTAAATCGAAACGACCGTGGCGATTACTCCGGCGCCCGTTTCCGAAGCTGGCTGTTCCGAGACCAGTTGCGCAGCCTGGAAATGCCTGGACGTCTCCATGCGATGCACCAGATCGACGGCTGCGGCTCGCGTGTCACCCACTACCCTCATATCCAGTTGCATTTCGTTCTGCTCGTTGAAATCCGGCCGCAGGGATACGACATGAAGGTTGCCGGGCGTCACCTGTTCGAGATCTTCGAATACACGGGTCCAGGAAAAAGACTTGCGCCGGATCAAGCCATTCAGGAATTGCGACTGGTCGCGTGTGCTGCGATTCGCGGCCATGTCGAGAAACGCCTGGGCCTGGGCGCGTTCCTGGTCGCGGGTCGCAATCTGTTGCTGGAGCTGGGCAATCTCATGGCGGTCCCGTCCTGCGTTCGACCAGCTTCGAACGGTCCAGCCGATCAGGACCAGTGTGAGCAGGGCAAGCACGCCGATGCCAGAGCCCCATCGAGCCCAGAATTCCCGGGCATCTTCGTAGGGGTGAGTCGCGAGATTGAGATCAAGACGCATATCAGGAAATCAGAGCTCCCACTACTCCCGCCATTCGCCACCTGGGCACGGTTCCAGTTGTGGATCCGATCTGCGAGGACGTGACCAGTTCCTCGATTTGAGCTCCCGACTGATTCTTCAAAGCTGAGGCGGCGCTTGCCGAGTCGGGAATGCCGGCTACGTAAACGCGCTCGATGTTGAGGCTATAAGTATCCTGGAAAAAGACCACCGAGGGATAAACCTCTTCGGCAAGTTGTTCGCCGGTGATGGTTACGCCGCGCACATTCTCAAGGGTGCGGAACAACAGCAGTTGCTCCTGCTCCAGAATGGCAATGCTGATGGTGCGTGCGTCCACCTTTACGACCAGGGTTGGCCGTTCGGCATCTGCCGCTCCGAGTGCGGCCAGCATAGAAGGCATCACCACGCCAGGGTTGTAGCCCACATCGCGAAAGACCGATTCATATTCCTCGAGGATTGTTTTCAGAACGACCGCGGCCACGACTCGAACGGTTTTGCTGCTGGTCTGCGAGTGGTAGGAAATGCGGGCTTCGTCGGGATCGAAAGGAAGCGACTTTTTCAATCGGAAGCGGACGACGGCTTGGGCTTCCTCCGGTTTCGACGGAAGTGTTTCGAAATCCAGTAGAACAACGCGCACGGATGTATCGGGCAGGATGGCAATGACGTCGTGCGAGCGCGCACCCACGCTACTGAGGGCACTTTCAATCGCTTGCCGGACAGCCGCGCTGTCGCGCAGGTTGGACTCCATCAGATCCGGGATGACCGTCCCGGGCGCCAGTTCTCGAGCGGACGAAATCTCCACCATCCGGCCTCGATCGGCGGCGCGTCCGGCCAGAACACGGTCCGCTGCGATCTCGCAGGCGAGCGCTGGACGGCGAACGTGTTTGGTAGAGCTACCCATAGCTAGCAACTGCATGCCTTGACGCGCAATTTGTATCCGATCATATCGCCCCGAGCGGTCCTTCCATAGTTACTTTGGCTGGTTCGCAGACGGGCCATCGGTACCTATTTGCGGCACCCGAGGTCCCTCGCAGCGCTCGGGATTTCGCCCTTCGGCTCCCGCGTCCCACCCCCGGCTTCGCTCACGCCCGCAAACCGGCTCAACTTCAGCGCATTGTTTCAATGAAGGTGACCTTATTGATTTCCTTCATCGTGGTCATTCCTGCGCGGACTTTATCGAGCGCCGACTCTCGCAGGAAACGCATGCCATCCTCGCGCGCTGCTTTCCGTATCTCAGAGGTCGGTCTCTTTTCCAGAATCATTTCCCGGATGCGGTCGGTCAAATCCAGAAGTTCATGGATGGCGGTTCTTCCGCGGAAGCCGGTGCCTGCGCACTCGATGCAGCCTTGGCCTTCATAGAGCGGCACCTGCGACCATTGGGCCGGATCCAGTCCACTTGCTTCGAGGACGTCGGGCGGATAATGGACAGCGGTGCGGCAGGAATCGCAGATCAGACGGACCAACCGTTGCGCCAGAATGCAGTTCAGCGCCGAGACAAAGTTATAAGGTTCGACGCCCATGTTCAAAAAGCGGCCGAGCACGTCAACGACGTTGTTGGCGTGAACGGTCGTGAACACGAGGTGGCCGGTAAGGGCCGACTGGATGGCGATCTGGGCGGTCTCGTTGTCGCGGATTTCGCCGACCATGATCTTGTCCGGGTCATGGCGCAAAATCGAGCGCAAGCCGCGAGCGAAGGTGAGGCCTTTTTTCTCGTTGACGGGAATCTGCGTGATGCCGCGCAACTGATACTCGACCGGATCTTCAATGGTGATGATCTTGTCTTCGTCGGTCTTGATCTCGTTGACGGCGGCATAGAGGGTAGTGGTTTTGCCGGAGCCGGTCGGACCGGTGACGAGCACCATGCCGTAGGGCTCCTTGATGTAGCGGCGAAAACGACGCAAATCGACTTCATCAAAGCCGACGACATCGAGCGTGAGCTTTTTGAACTTCTCGCTCATCGACTCTTTATCGAGCACGCGGAGCACAGCATCTTCGCCGTGAATCGAGGGCATGATCGACACGCGGAAGTCGATGGCGCGGCCGTTGTATTTCACGCGGAAGCGGCCGTCCTGAGGCACGCGGCGCTCGGAAATATCGAGCTCGCTCATGACCTTGATACGCGAAATGATGGTCGAATGATGCTCTTTGCCGATGGGCGGCATGGCGTTGGTCAGCACTCCGTCAATACGGAACTTGATGTACACCGAGTCGTCTCGCGTTTCGATGTGAATATCGCTCGCCCGCCGCTGCAGGGCAGTGAAAATCGTAGTGTCGACCAGGCGGATGATCGGGCTCATGTCCTGGCCCGCGGTCGCCGTCAGCTTGTCGATGGAGATGGTTTCGTCGTTCCCGGTTTCGTCCTCGCGGATCACGTCCAGCGTGAAGCCTTCGCTGGCGTCTTCGAGCACGCGTTTGGACTGTTCGGTCTTCTTGAGAATGTCGGAGATCTGCTTGAGCGTCGAGACCTTGGTGACGATCCGCTTGCCCAGCAGCAGGCTGATCTCGTCGATCATCATCAACTGGCTGGGGTCGGCAATGGCGATCGCCAGCCGTCCGTCCTCGGTTTCCGACAGCGGAACGAAGTTGTAGCGGAACATCAGGTGCACCGGGATCTTCTCGAACAGATCGTGGTGCAACTGGAAGTCGCTGAGATCGATGAATTCACAACGATAGCGCCGCGCAATATCGCGCGCGCGCTCCAGTTCGTCGGGAACCGGCACCATCGGGTCTGGCAGCTTGCTGCCGTTGATTACCGCTGTCTTCTTATCCGCCATTCTTCTTCCAGTCTGTCAAAACCCGGCTTTCGGCTCCAGGCGCTCGGCTGTCGGAACGCCGATTTCGTACTTGAACCAAGTGCTGGAGCCAAAGCCATAAACCCAAAACCCAAATTCCCGAGCCCAAAGCTAAAGCTAGCAGCCGAGAGCCCAAAGCCCATCCTTTAATGCACGTTTGCGCCTAACGTAAAGATCGGCATATACAGCGAAATCAGCACGCCGCCCACAAACACCGCCATCACGATCAGGATCAGCGGCTCAATGAGCGCCATCGCTGCGCCGAGAGCGGTCTGCACATCTTCTTCGTAGAACTCGGCCACTGAACCCAGCATCGCCGGCAGCGCGCCCGTCGACTCACCAACCTCAAGCATCTCAACCGCCAGGTCGGGAAACAACTTCTGTTCTTCCAGGCTCTTCGCCAGTCCTTGCCCCTCGCGGACCCGCTCTGCCGCCGCGTTAATTGCGTTCAGCATCTGCCGGCTGCTCACGGATGCGCCTGCCGTTTCCATAGCCGGCACCAGCGGTAAGCCGCCTTGCAGCAGGGTCGCGAGAATGCGCGCGAAATTTGCCACCTGGTATTTCATCCGGATTTCCCCGATCAGCGGCAACGAAAGCATGAATCGGTCAATCGATTCCGCCCCTCGGTCACTCTGCTTCCATCTCCACAACAGAAATCCGGCAACTCCCAGGACCAGTGCCACCATCCAGCCATACTTCTGGGCATTCAATCCCAGGGCCAACATGAACACGGTAATCGCCGGGAGGGTCGCTCCCAGGTTATTGAAAAGGTCGGCAAATTTCGGTACTACGTAGGTGATCAGAAAAACCAGCATCACCGTGACCACCAAAATCAGCAGCGCCGGATACACCAGCGACACTGCCAGTTTCTTGCGGAAAGTCTGCACCATGCGCTGGTACTGAATGTAGCGGCCAAGAACTTCTTCCATGTTGCCGCTCTTCTCACCCGCCATCAGCGTGGTCGTGTACATCTTGGGAAAAATCTGCTGCGCGGCAAACGCATCCGAAAGCAGTTCCCCACCCTTTACCCGGTCCCGGACATTTTCAAGAAGCTTCAGCAGCGCTTTATCCCGCTGCCGCTTGATCAGCAAATCAAGCGCCGTCAGAATCGGTAATCCGGCCTTAATCAGGGTCAGGAACTGCTGGTTGAAGATCAAAAATGTGGACCCTTTGAGCTTGCCGCGCTTGCCAAACTTCCCGCGCCCGCCGCTCAGAATCGTCCGCGGCTTGACCCAATAGACAAGGTATCCCTGCTGCGCGAAGCGGTCATGGACCTCCGCCTCGGAAAAGCCGTGCTCCACCTGCTGGAGGGTGTGGCCTTGCTCGTCCGCAACTTTAACCAGGAATTCTGCCATTCTCTATCGTCTTTTTTTCAGGGTATGAAGCAAGTGTAACATTCTGTCCCCAAAGCAATTACGGCAACCAATACGGCCCCGTGGTACGGAAGTAACCGGGATTTCCAGCCCTCCGCCTCATAGCTATCGATGCCAGCCGCTGCTTATTGCCCCAGTCCACCGTCCACCGTCTCTACGCCCGGGGGAGGCGTGAAGTCGAACTGGCTATCATTCAAGCTCACATTTTCTTTCCAATCCGCAAATCTGAAGTCCGTTGTCCCGCCCTCGGGGTCCATCAAAACGATCCGGACGATTTGATTAGTGGGTGTGATCTCCAGTTGTACCTCGTTCACTTGTCTAGCCATCGCTTGCGGTACACCGCGCAGCACTATGTCACCCGGGATTAATGGCGCCTGATCCACGACTTTCGAGAGCCCCCGTAATTCATTCTCCAGCTTGGTCTTACCCAAGAGAAAGGCGATCGGTGAACGGAGGTCGTCCAGCTTGCGAAACTCCGTTTTTCGAACCTGCCGCTCGGCCGGAACGTAAAACCACACAATTCGGCCGTCGCTCACAAATACCTTCTCTCTCGGAGAACGGTAATCCCATCGCATCTTGCGCGGCTTTTTCAGCCAGAGCGTGCCCGATTCCACCCGTTCGGATCCTTCGCCCCGGAAGGTTTCCGTGAACTCCGCTTCCAGGCTGTGCAGGTGGTTGTAATGTTCATCGACCGCATGCGCCACTTGGCGGATGTCCACGGGATGAGGCTCCTGCGATGGTCCTTTCCGGGCGGAGCCCGTGGACACCGCCGCTCCAATCACCAGAAAATAAAGCCAGCCATTTCTCACAGCCGATGCAAACCCCTACGCCGATTTTACGCCAGTTCGAGGCACGCTTCAGGAAGCCCTGCGGAGGTCTAGGTTCGCGGGGGCGCGGGCCCAAGGGGTTTGGTGTCGAAGCGGACAAGAATCTTGGCAACCTCAGCGCCGAATTGGGGATCGGAGGGCCGAAGGCGTGCGGTGAGCTTATCCAGTTCCGCGAAAAAGTGCTCGAAACCGGCTGGATTGCCCGATCCCAGAAAGCGCACCGGCTTCGTCCCCAGATTGCCCTGCGCATGGTGAATGCCGTGCGGCACCGTAGCGAACGTTCCGGCTTCCAGGTCGGTCCACTTGCCCTCAACATAGACCGAGAGCACACCGTCCAGCACATAGAATTGTTCGTTCTGCTGGTAATGGAAGTGCAGCGGAGTTTTGAAGCCGGGAT
>JBELAC010000131.1:0-13195 GCA_049509215.1 Terriglobales bacterium | reverse complement strand
GTCCATACTGTTCGCCGTGACGTCCTCGAACCCAAGCTCCGCAGCCATCGCTCGCCGGTCAAGAGCCACCGTGGCGCCCGCAATCGCGCCCGAACCCAGCGGACAAAGATTCGCTCGCTTCCTGCACGCCGCCAGTCGCTCCGAATCGCGCAAGAACATTTCGACATATGCCAGCAGCCAGTGCGCAACCAGCACCGGCTCGGCCGGCTGCAAGTGCGTCGACCCCGGCATCGCCGCCACACCCACTTCTTCCGCCCGCGTCAGGATCGCATCCAGCCATTCCCCTAGCTCGTTCTGCAACTCATCAATCGTCGAGCGCACGAACAGCCGCAGGTCGGTCGCAATCTGCTCATTCCGGCTGCGTCCCGCGTGCAGCTTGTAGCCGGTCGCGCCGATGATCACCGACAGTTTTTTTTCCACGAAGTGGTGAACGTCTTCCACTCCCGGATCGTTCAGGAATTCCGGCGAGTCTTTAGCGTGCCGCGCAATCTGGTTGAGCCCGTCGAGGATTTCAGACAGTTCTTCGCAGCTGAGCACGCCTGCGTGTTCAAGCGCTCGCGCGTGCGCGCGGCTGGCTGCAAGTTCGAATGGCAGCAGCCGCTGGTCATAGCGGAACGACTGCTGCCATTTTTCAAACTCGGGGTCGAGCGGCTGCCGAAAGCGCCCGGACCACATCTTCATCACACAACCTCAACTTTATTTTGCGATGAAACGTCTTGCCGCGAAATGTCTTGAGCCGAAACGCTCTGCGTCTGCGCGCGGCATCGCGAGGGTAATCCCAGAATACGGATGAAACCTTCCGCATCCTTCTGATCATACCCCGCTCCCATCGTGAATGAAGAAAGATCCGTCCGATACAGCGAGTGCGGAGACTTCCTGCTCACCACACTCACGTTCCCCTTGTAGAGCGAGAGCGTCGCCGATCCGGTGATGTTCTGCTGCGTCGTCTCCACGAACGCATCCAGCGCATCGCGCAGCGGCGTGAACCACAGCCCGAAATAAACCAACTCCGCATACTTCAGCGCGAGGTGTTGCTTGAAGTGCAGAACTTCGCGGTCCAGGCACAGAGCTTCGAGTTCGCCATGCGCCGCCAGCAGCAGCGTTCCGCCCGGAGTTTCATAACAGCCGCGCGACTTGATCCCGACAAACCGGTTCTCAACCAGATCGATGCGGCCGACCGCGTTCCGCCCGCCGATCTCGTTCAGCAACTCCAGCAGCGATACCGGATCCAGCGCCTGCCCATCCACCGAAACGGGCGCGCCCTTTTCAAATCCAATCTCCACGCGCTCCTCTTTATCCGGCGCTTCCTTCGGCGACCGCGTCATTTGCCACGTCGAGTCAAACGGAGCATTCCCCGCATCCTCCAACTCGCCGCCCTCATGGCTCAGGTGCCATAGGTTGCGGTCGCGGCTGTGAATCTTCTCGCGGCTCGCCGTCACCGAAATTCCGCGCTGCTCGGCATAGTCGAGACAATCTTCCCGCGACTTCAATTCCCACTCACGCCACGGGGCGATCACCTTTAACTCGGGAGCCAGCGCCTGATACGCCATTTCAAAGCGCACCTGGTCGTTGCCCTTGCCCGTGCATCCATGGCTGACGGCCGTCGCCCCTTCGCGCAGCGCAACTTCAACCTGATGTTTCGCAATCACCGGACGCGCCAGCGAAGTCCCGAGCAGGTATTTGTTCTCATAGACCGCGCCCGCTTTCAAAGCTGGCCAAACATAGCCGGTCAGGAATTCCTCGCGCAGGTCTTCGACCATAACCTTGCTGGCCCCGGTCTTGTAAGCCTTATCCACTACAGCCGCTACGTCATCGCCCTGTCCAACGTCGGCGACCATCGCAATCACATCGTAGTCATAGTTTTCCTTCAGCCAGGGAATGATGATGGAAGTGTCGAGCCCTCCCGAATACGCGAGGACAATCTTCTGTTTGTCAGATCTGTCTTTGTCAGATCGGTGCTTCTCAGGCATGTGCGCTCCTTGCCGGCACATCGGAATGGAAAAACGGGCGGCTGATTCCAGCGCCCAGCAGCCAAACCAGAATGGCTTTTTGAATGTGCAGGCGGTTTTCCGCCTGATCGAAAACAACTGAGTTCAGCGAGTCGATGACCTGATCGGTCACTTCGCATCCGCGATGCGCCGGCAGGCAATGCATAAAGCGAGCGTGCGGCGCCGCCAGTTGCATCAGCGCCCCGTTCACCTGGTAGGGAGCGAAAATCGCGGCGCGCTCCTCGGCTTCATTTTCACTGCCCATGCTCGCCCACGTGTCGGTGTAAACCGCATCGGCCCCCTTCACGGCCTTGCGCGGGTCCGTCATGATGCGCAGCGTCGCGCCCGTCTCTTCCGCAATCGAGTTCGCCATCGTCAGGATCACCGGATTCAGCCCGTATCGCTCTGGCGTCGCAATTGAAACCTTCGCGCCTGCCGACGCTCCCGCCAGCAGCAGTGAGTGCGCCATGTTGTTGCCGTCCCCCACATAAGCAAAGTGAATCTTCGAAAGATCGCCGAAATGTTCCTGCAGCGTGAAGAAATCCGCCAGCGCCTGGCAGGGATGTTCGAGCTCGCTCAGCGCGTTGATCACTGGCACGCCCGCATACGTCGCCATCTCTTCCACCGTCGCATGTTGGAACGTGCGCAGCACGATGATGTCGATCCAGCGTTCCAGATTGTGCGCGATGTCATACAGCGATTCGCGCGCCGTCAGCCGGCTCGCCGTCTGGTCGACAAAAAAAGTGCTGCCGCCCAGGCTGTCCATTCCCGCTTCGAACGTCAGCCGCGTGCGCAGCGACGGCTTCTCAAAAAACATCACCATCTGTTTTCCCGCCAGCACGCCGCGGAAGTCCGCCGGCCGCTGCTTCAGCATGGAGGTCAGCGTGAAAAGCTGTTGCATCTCGCTCGGAGCCAGATCGTGGATGGAAATCAGGTCGCGCGGAGCGACCGGCCCCAGTTGCGGCACCGGGTAAGCCACGGCGTCAGTTCTCGTTTGCGTTTTGTGCATTGTTGTTTCGTTCACTCCATTTCCCAAAAAATCTGAAGGCGGCTGCACGCCGCCTTGTCGTCGGATACCCGCAGGAACCCCCTCAGGCTAGTTCCCGAATCCGTCGGGCAAGCGCCTGCGCTTTCTTTTTATCGGTGCTGATTACTAGGACCGTGTCGTCTCCGGCAATCGTGCCCACCACTTCGGGCCAGTGCGAAGCGTCAAAAGCAGCCGCAACCGGCTGTGCGCTTCCCACCGTTGTTTTGACGACCAGCATGTTTTGCGCCTGCCGGATCTCCACCACGAACTGATGCGCCAGCTGCATCACGGATGGCAGAACCCCTTCCGAGCCTGCTCTGTCGGCCGCGCGCCGGTACCCCTCCGGTCCCTTCACCAGCTTCAGTTCGTGAATATCGCGCGAAAGGGTGGCTTGCCCCACCTCGAACCCCTTGCGCTCCAGGATCTGTTGCAACGCCTCCTGGCTCTCCACCGGGCCATCGTCGAGCAGATCAAGAATCGCTTTGTGCCGGGCTGTTTTCGACATGAATAAAAATCCACTTCTATGAATAAGTATCCATAGTACCGGAAATCGTGTCAAGCCGGAAATGGGCTAAAAGTTGCAGGTAGTCACCGGGGTTTAGGCTTCTTGGGCGCTTTCGGCCGCTTCACAGCCTTCGATTTCCCGATTTTCGAACCCGACGTCCGCCGCGCCCCCGGTACTTTCCCAATCCGCGGATCTCGAGCCAGAACACACTCGCAGGCGCGCAGTGCGGACTCTTCAAAATCCGGAGCATCTGCCGGGAGAATCTGCCAGCCCGTGATCTTCTTCCCTAACACCCCAATCGAGCGCATGTTCGGGAAGTCGCGTCGCAGGCTTTCATGATGCTCCACGGTCGTTGCCAGCCACACCCCGTTGTCCGCGCTTGCGCTTGGCTTGTCGCGCAGGATCAGCACAATCTTGTCTTCCACATAAACCGCGAGGCAGCCAAACATCGGATTCGTCCGTGGCGACAGTTCAGCAAGCGCCTCCAGCACAAACTCATGCGGCACAGCCTTCCGCTTGCCGCCGAGGAAACTGCCGGAAGCCGGAAGAAAATCCGCATTTCGGGGAGATTTCGGCATCTCGCGAATACTTTCGTCTAAATGATTGGTTTATAAAGACTTTACGCCTAAGCCCTTATTTTTCAAAATCTCGACAAAGTCCTTCGCTAAGTCTTTGATTCTAAAAGAAAGAGGTTTCCAGTCTAAGTCCTTATTCCTCAAAGACCTGGCGAAAAACAATCGCTAAGTCTCTGATTCTAAGAGACCGACAGAAGGGGCCAATGTTACTAAGCAGTAATGACCGTCCCCTGCGAGCTCGCCCGCCCCGAAATGAGCCTTAGCAGCTGGAAGGGATCTTCCTAAATCTCGCCAGTAGACGCTGGGTCGGAATCAGCCGCTGAGCGTGGGTCGGAACTCTGGTCCGGAACTCCCTTTGCCGTCACTCGCCGCTTAGCCGGTTCTTTCTGCGCAGGCTCGGAATCGGGTGCATCGACAGTATCCGCGGCGTCATCGTCGCCGTCCGCAACATGTCAGCGAGCGAAAATTGCGTAGAAAATTGTAACGGCCGCCAGGAGTTGGCGTCAGGCTGCGTTCAGCGGCACTGGCAACGTCATTCGGCGCAATTCGACGATTCGATGCCGCACATAGCCGTCCTCCGTCAAGTGCGCGGACGCAGTCGCCTTGCGGCCGGTGACGACCATCTGATCGAGCAGGCGACGACAGGCAAAATGCGGGTCGAGCTGCTGGCAAAACTCACAAGGCCGGCTGGAGCGCGGCGTTTCAAAGCGTTTCATTACGGCTGAATCGATGTGTTCCACGAAGCATATCTCCTGGGAGGTCTGAGAACGGCTCTTACTGCTTTGTGAAGCGGGTCATTGATTCCGGCTGAGTCCACTGCCCCTGATTGAGAAACGCCTTTTTACTACAGTCAAGGTCTCTGCACAAGCCCCCTTTTGAACCAGGCAAGTCCCCACGGTTTCTGGCATGATAAGTGCCGTCCTCCGAGGAGATCGATTGAATCGCGACGATGCCAGCTCTCGCACCGTATTCCTTTTCGATGTCGACAATACCCTGGTCGACAATGATCGCGTGGCCCAGGACTTGCAGCGGCATCTCGAGAGGACGGTGGGCGAAGGCTGCGCGCAGCGTTATTGGGAGATTTTCGAGCAACTGCGCACAGAACTTGGATACGCCGACTACCTGGGTGCTCTGCAGCGCTATCGCATCGAGCGTCCCCGCGATCCGAAATTGCTGGAAGTGTCCTACTTCATGGTGAACTATCCCTTTGCGAACCGCTTGTTTCCTGAATCGCTCGATGCCATCGACTATGCGCGCCGTCTGGGCCAGGCCGTGATCCTGAGCGACGGCGATGTGGTCTTTCAGCCCCGCAAAGTGGATCGATCAGGCCTGTATGACGCATTTGAAGGCCACGTGCTGATCTATGTGCACAAGGAGTTACAACTCGACGACGTTGAGTCGAAATATCCGGCGCATCACTACGTGATGGTGGACGATAAGGTCCGGCTGCTCGCTGCCATCAAACAGCACTGGGGCCAGCGCGTTACGACTGTTTTTCCCCGGCAGGGACACTACGCGCTGGATGCCGCGCTGGTGGCGCAATATCCCAAGCCGGATATCACACTCGAACGCATTGGAGAATTACAGAACTATTCGTTGGGAAAAATACTGGCGGCCGCGGCGCGGACTTAAACGTACGCCTTCCAGAAGAAATACGCTGTCATGCCGGTCCCTACCACAATCACAAATGCGCGGATCCACGAGCCTGGTAGCTTTTGCGCATAGTGGGCGCCCAGGTATCCACCGAGAATCGCTCCCAGAATCATAATGACGCCCTGTTTCCAAACGACGGCGCGCGCCACGACGAAAGTGATTACGGCGA
Source organism: Terriglobales bacterium (assembly GCA_049509215.1). Taxonomy (GTDB): domain Bacteria; phylum Acidobacteriota; class Terriglobia; order Terriglobales; family Acidobacteriaceae; genus Acidiflorens. The sequence continues at coordinate 7,278 of JBELAC010000131.1, read as the reverse complement.
TTCCGTTGATGATGCCCCCGAGCACGACCTTGAGGGCGTTCATGGCGTGAATATCGGTCATGCCGATCACCGCCAGCATGGCCAGGTTAAGGATGCCGACTCCGCCGCCGAAATAGCCTCCATAGACCGCAACGATCAGCTCGAAGATCGATGCAAATACCAGCGACGAGGTGGAAATATCCGCCGCCAGACCATTGCCATGACGCGCCAGCCGGCCCCCAAAGATGAACAACAGGGTCGCTCCCAGCATGAGCCAGGGCAGAACGCGCAAGAACGTCTGGGCCGGTGTGTGCAACAGGAGATACGCGCCTGCAATTCCTCCAATGACGCTCGTGATCGCCAGCGGAATCATGATTCGCCGGGAGATGTCGAGGTGCTTGCGATAGGCCCCCGTGCTCGCGGTAACGCCCACCCAAAGTGCAACGGTGTTCGTAGCGTTCGCCGCAATCGGGGCAACTCCGGTAAAGAGCAGGGCAGGAAACGCGATGAAGCTTCCGCCGCCGGCGACCGCATTCAGCGCGCCGCCGAGAGCTCCGGCGAAAAACAGGAAGACGATGGTCTGTGGAGTCAAACATCTGGTTTATCACATCGGCGGGGAATTCTGGCAGCGGTTCCTTGCAAGCCACTTATAAACAATCAGTTACCCACAGCCCTCTCGATCCAGCACCTTCACCCCATATGTTTGCAAAATTCAGGCACCGTGACTTAAATCACATCCAGATGTTCACAACGCCGCTAGCCTTAATTCATGAGGATGGCGTGATGGCAACGCAAGTTCAGACTGAAGTCATCTGCGAAATTTCTCCCAGTGAGAGGATTGTGCCACGAGCGCAACCTTCGGCCAAACCCCGCAAGAAGCTCGTTCGCCGCGCGGCTCGTGATCACTCCCAGGTCTTGCGCCGAAGTTTCCAGGGCGCATTTCTGCTGCTGAACGTGTGGCTTGGATGCACATTTTATTTCTGGGTGAGGCAATTTGAGCAGGGCGGTGCACCAACCTCCCTGCAACGCCCGGCCGGGGTAGAGGGCTGGCTTCCGATCGCAGGCCTCATGAACTTCAGGTATTTTGTGCTGTCGCATCATGTGCCGGCGCTTCATCCGGCGGCCATGTTCCTGCTGCTCACTTTTCTTGCGATGTCGTTCCTCTTCCGCAAGGCCTTTTGCAGTTGGCTCTGTCCGGTGGGAACGATCTCCGAATACTTGTGGCGAGCGGGACAGAAGTTGTTCCGGCGTAATTTTCATTTGCCGCGCTGGCTCGACATCGGATTGCGCGGACTAAAGTATCTGCTGCTCGGTTTCTTCATGTGGGCAGTAACTTCAATGGCAGCCGATGATCTCGCGTCGTTCATGAACAGTCCCTACGGCGTCATCGCCGACGTGAAGATGCTGAACTTCTTCCGGCATATAGGCGAGACGGGGGCGATCATCCTCGGCGTGCTCGTCGTGGCGTCATTTTTCATCCAGAATTTCTGGTGCCGTTATCTTTGCCCATACGGAGCGCTGCTGGGGATTACGGCTCTGCTAAGCCCAACTCGCATCCGGCGCAATCCCGAATCATGCATTGACTGTGCAAAGTGCGCGAAGGCCTGTCCGTCCGCCCTCCCGGTCGACCAGTTGATCACGATCAAGTCGGCGGAGTGCACCGGTTGTCTGGAGTGTGTCGCCGTCTGTCCCGCCCAAGACGCGCTCAGCCTGTCGCTTCCCCAAATTCCAGGGACCTCTCAATCGCCGAGAGTTCCGGCATGGGCGATGGCAGCCGGAATTGCCGTTCTCTTTTTCGGTGTCATCGGATTTGCGAAAACCTCGGGCTACTGGGACTCGCATGTCTCGCGTGCGGTCTATCAGCAACTCGTGCCGCACGCCGATGAGGCGCAGCATGCCATGCCAGGCGAAACGAATTAGCGCAAGCCGAATCCTCCAGTCAGTTATCCCGAGTTACAGAGGTTTGCTCCCCACGAAATGTTTGCTAGTTGTTTCTCTGCGATGGTGTTAGGTTTTGTGCGAACCGGACACCTAAACGTGCAACGCAGTCGGAATTGAAGCCCGACAGTCGAGCGGAAGTTCTCAAAATGACAAATCGGATGGGATATCGAATGAGAGGCTGGCGCTGTTCTTTTATTTCATACACGGCCGTCGCGGCCCTGGTCGTTCTTCTTGCTTCGGTGTGTGCTGCGCAGATCAAGGCAGCCAGTCGAAATGATATGGCTTGGTCCCAGGAACTGAACAAATATCCTGGCTTGATACCTGAATTCGGACTGCTCTTTGAAAAGCTGAAGACCAACGTCCAGTTTCCGCCAGCCCGCCATGAAAGCAATCTGTTGCCATTGTTACCGTCGTCAGCCGGATATTATGTCGCCTTTCCTAATTACGGAGACGCCGCTCACCAGTCCTTAACGATCTTCCAGCAGGAACTGAAAGAGAATTCAGTGCTGCGCGATTGGTGGCAGCACGGGCCGGTAGCCAAGTCCGGCCCTGAGTTGGAAGGCTTCATCGAGAAGTTCTATGGACTCTCGCAGTACTTGGGAAATGAAGTGGTCATCAGCGGGGGTGTGGGAACGAAGAACAGTAATTTCCTGGTGGTTGCCGAAGTGCGCAAGCCGGGACTCAAGGATTTTCTTCAGCAGATGTTGAAAGAATTACCCGAAACATCGAAGCCCGGTATTCGCATCCTGACTCCGCAGGAACTGGCTCATGCAAAGAGTGGGCCAATGCCGCAGGAACTCATGGTCCTGGTGCGTCCAGATTTCGTTGTTGCTGCCGCGAATGTGGAGACTTTGCAGAACTTCGATCACATTCTTGAGACCAAGAGCGGCGGGTTCTCCTCAACTCCGTTCGGCCAACGTGTTACCACATCCTACCAGGACGGTACCAGCTTTCTAGGCGCGCTCGACCTGCAACAGATCGTGAGCCAGGCGCCGTCCGGCACGCAGCCCAACCAAGTGATGCTGGAGCATTCCGGATTCAAGGATGTGAAATACCTGATCTGGAATCGCAAGAACGCGGGTTTCACTGGGGTCAGTGAAATGGAATTGAGTTTCGTAGGTCCGCGCCGCGGAATTGCTTCCTGGCTGAGCGCGCCCGCACACCTTGGCAGTCTGGATTTTGTTTCTCCCAAGGCAGTGATGGCGAGCAGCGTGGTCCTCAAGAATCCGGCAGAGATCTATGACGACGTCATGGGACTCCTCACCGTTTCGAATCCCACAGCGGTCGTCATGCTTCCTGCGATGGAACAGATGATGCACATCAGTCTGCGCAACGATCTGTTCGGCCAACTCCAGGGCGAAATCACATTTGAACTGAAGGATCTGGTCGAAACTCAGCCAGCGTGGGCTGCAATCTTGCGCGTTAACGACGCAGATCGCTTGCAGAAGACCCTGGAGAAGGTATTTCCCCTCGCACAGGTTCGGGCGCTGCCATCCGAGGAGGAAGGAGGAATCACTTATCACTCTGTCATGATTCCTTCCTCGCCCAAGCCTCGTCCGCTTACCTATGCGTTTGCCGACGGATATATGATCATCGCGTCGAGCCGTGGATTAGCAGCCGAAGCCATTCGGCTTCACAAATCCGGAGAATCGCTGGCCAAGTCGGCGAACTACCTCGCCTCAATTCCGCCTGGACATTCTTCAGATGCTTCCGGGTTGATGTATGAAGACCCTGCCGCGATGACAGCGCTCCAGTTGAAGCAATTTGCGCCCGACATGGCAGGAACCCTGTCGACCTTGTCTTCGTCTTCGACCACCACGCCGATCGTCTTCCGCGTTTATGGAGAAGAGAGCGCAATCCGTGGGCTGAGTTCAGGTGGCGGGACTGACACGACCACCACCCTGATCGTGGCAGCGATTGCGATTCCCAACCTGCTGCGCGCGAAGATCGCAGCCAACGAGTCTTCGGCCGTCGCTACGCTGCGCACGGTTAATACTGCGCAGGTCGCTTATTACAGTAGTTATCCCCAGAAAGGCTTTGCGCGGGATCTTGCGACGCTCGGCCCCGACCCGCGTGGAACTGGCCACGCATCATCGGCCCATGCGAGTTTCATTGAATCCGCCCTCGGTGCTGCCAGCTGCACTTCGGGTAAATGGTGCATAAAAAACGGATATCAGTTTAGCGTCACGGCTCTTTGCAAGCTCGAAAGCTGCAGGGAGTTTGTTGTGGTCGGCACTCCCGTAAGCCTCAATAGCGGAGCCAGAAGTTTCTGTTCGACGTCGGACGCGGTCATTCGTTACAGTGTGGGCTCGCCTTTGACCGCGCCAGTTAGCGCGGCGGAATGTAAGGGCTGGCTGCCGCTGCGGTAACCCCGTCTCAGTGGGCCAGACCCTCGTCGAACATTGCACCATAATGCAAGTATTGCTCGACCGGATCCCTGGGATAGCTGATCTCGACGTTCTCGACTTCACCCTGCTTGTCAAAGCGGGCGGTCAGAATCGCGTTTACGCCCGCCCAATAGGTGGGCAGATCCAGCTTCTGATAGCGTGACGCAATCTCATCGCGCAGGGCTGGGTCGAAATGCACTCCGTACTTATCGACCAGCGCCTTGATCGCATCGTAATCGCCCTCGGCCTTGATGCGCATCAACTCGGCCAGCAGCATGCCCACTCCCTTACGCATCTTCTGATAATCGAGGACGCGCACGTAAGTTTTGCCGTCGCGCTTGAATTGCTCGATCGCGCCCGGAACCTGCTCGGCGATGTAATGTGCAATTAACTGACGGTCGCGCTCGTGGTCTTCTTCGATGGTGTCGCCATGGGGAATGCGGCTCAATTGCATGAGAGCCGTCAGCGCGGCCCGATCATACATTGCTTTGGCCACTTCCTCCTGATTCGTAATCAGTCCGAGTTCTTTCAGTTTGGGATCCCACACATTCCAGAGCGCCATCAGGTCGGCCCGGCCTTCTTCGAGGGTCGAGAAATACTCCTTCAAGAAGGACTGAGCGCCGGCGGCGACGCGATCGCTCAGCTTTCCCGATCCGTGGCCGATCACTTCATGCATGGCGACGAGCAGATCGGCGGCTTCCGCGCCGTACTTCCGATTGCGCTCGACGGCAGCTTGATCGGGCGCGAACTCCGCCACGGCCGCTCTCCCGGTCGCCGCACTCAGCGCGCGGCTGCTGCCTGTAAAAAGAAAATTCTTCGAGCCGTATTTTTCGTGGATTTCATTTTCATTCGGCAGGTTGTCGCCGATCGTGCTTACCGTGAAGTCGCCCGATTCGATGGTCGTTTCCACCGCTTTTACGACCGGCAGCTTGAATGAAGTGCGCCGGTATTTGTCGAGCCACGGCGCCTTTTCTTCAAAGTAGCCCGCATTCTCGGCCAGCCTGGTGGTTGCCGCTGTCACGGGCTTGTCGGTGATGGTCACAAAACTCTGCGAGCTTCCCTTTGCTCCGCGCGCATCCCGGTAAACTTCGATGAAGCCATTGTCAAAGTCCACGGTCGCGTCGTTCTGCACCCAGGCCGTTCCAAAAGCGACCCACTCGGCGTACTCGCCGGTCTGGTAGAAGCGGATGAGATGTTCGATCGCCTCCGCCTGCTGAGGATCGGCATACGCACGCGCTTTTTCAAAACAATCGTTCGCCTTCTTCAGGAATGTCGCATAGAGGCCGGGGGGAACTTTGCTATCGGGCGTGCCTGCGCGATAGACGAGTTCGGTGAGTTTACCGTCTGATCCCCGAACGACCCGCGAGTTGAGCGGATATTTCTCCTGAAAGCCTTTCAAATCCTCGAGACTCAGCCCGGGATAAAACGTGTTCGAGCTCGCCTGAATCGTATCCTTCCCGCCAGTAGGGCTCTTGGCGACAGTCATCGGCTCGAAAGTGGCGTCGAAAAATGGGCGTCGCAAATCGTCGAGCTCCCGCTTTAAGTCCAGCGGAGTACTGAGCGGCGGCAGATCGGCATAGGCGGTCCGAAAGGCTCCGTGCTGTTGAGCGGAGTTCGCAGCTCTTCTCAGTTCCACAAATGTGAAAGCTGGCAAGAACTTCTGCGAAGTCAGCTCGTTATGATTGCCGCGGTTGGCCCAAAAGAGCTTGGCATAGTCCGCAATCCGGGCACGCACGATGGGGTGGACTTGCTGCGAATGCGCCATGATTTCTTCCAGCAGGCGCTTCTGCCTTAGGCCGTAGGCAGAGAGCTGGTCGTAGATGATCGGGTCAATGGCGATGGAGGCCTGCGTCAGCCAATAGGCGAGCGCCTGCTGCCGAGGAGTGAGCGCCTGAAAGCTGGGTGCCGGCAACAGAATGAAGGCTGTATCTCCGACGCGCTCGACGATGACCTTATCGGTTGGTTTGTCAGTGGCTGGCTCTTGGCATAGGACTGGCACGGCGAAGGAGAAAACGAATAGAGCGAAGGCAAGGGGCTTCAAGGGAGACCTCCATTAGCGTCGGCGACTCAGGCCAAACCTCGCAGGCTACCACATCCTGCGACTGCCAGCGTCGGCAGGTCGTTTCTCACATGCTAGAATCGAAGAGTGACACTTATGGCCGATGCTTCCTGACATCGAAAAATTGCTGGAACTGCAGGTAGCGGATCAGGAGATCCGCAAGCTGCAGGAAGAGATCGCCGAACTGCCCAAACGGATCGCGGCGATCGAGCAGAAACTCGCCGGGACCAAAGCCCACCTCGAAAAAGCGCGCGCGGCCGCCAAGGCTGACGAATCCAACAAGAAGAAGTTCGAAGCCGCCATCCAGGACCATCAGGGCAAGATTTCCAAGTATCGCGATCAGTCACTGGCCGTCAAAACCAACGACCAGTACAAGGCACTGCTGCAGGAGATAAAGTTTGCGGAAGAAGAGATCCGCATCAACGAGGACCGCATTCTCGAGGTGATGGTCAACGTGGAAGCGCGCGAAAAAGATGTGAAGGCGGCCGAGGCCGAGTTGAAGGCCGAGACGGCCGAGATCGAAAAAGAAAAAGAAGATGCGCGCCGGGTTACGGCCGAAGATCAGAAAAAACTCGTCGAGTGGAACGCGAAACGCGACGGCCTGCGAGGCGGAATCGCCGAGGATATCCTGCGCCACTACGAGCGCGTCATGAAGTTCCGCAGAACCGGCTTGGCCGAAGTCATCGCCCAGAAATGTATGGGCTGCCAGGTGATGCTGCGTCCCCAGGTCTACAACGAGGTCCGCATCGGCGAGAAGTTGGTAGTGTGCGATTCCTGCCAGCGAATTTTCTACTACAAGCCTGAGCACGACGTGATTACCGACGACGCGCCCGGACAGGCAAAAAAGCGTCCGCGGCCGAAGTCCGACGCGCCGCAGGCATGGTTCTACCGCCCCGATTATGGCGAAGACGG
>JBELAC010000130.1:0-13220 GCA_049509215.1 Terriglobales bacterium | reverse complement strand
TTCCAGCTCCCGCCCAACTTCAAAGCCGACCAGTCGACGCTTGCCGAGTTCCTCGCCATCATCCCCCGAGGCGTCCGCGTCGCCTTCGAGTTCCGCAACAAAACCTGGTTTGGAAACGAAGCCCCCGACGTGCGGGACGACGAGCCAACCTGGCAAACCCTACGCGCCCGCAACGCCGCGCTCTGCGTTGCCGAATCGGAAGAGCGCGACACGCCCGATGTCGTCACCGCTGATTTCGCTTATTACCGCTATCGCAAGCCCAGCTACACTCCGGAAGAACGCAAAGCAATGGTCACCCGGATTCAGCAGCATCTCTCGGAGGGCCGAGACGTCTTTGCATACTTCAAGCACGAGGAGACGCCGGAAGGGGCACTCTATGCCGTCGACGTGCTCGAAAGTTGCGCGCGAGCGAATCGCTAAACTCGGCCCCAATTCGGAACGCCGGGCATCCTGCTCGTTACTTTTGCGGTTCCTCCGAAGGCACGATACTCATTTCATGGCGTCCGAGGCCAATGCGCGCGTGCTCTCCGGGTTTCTCGACTATCTGCGCGTGGAGCGCGGTTCGGCCAAACTGACGATCGCGGCCTATACAAGCGATCTGGTGCAATTTTCTGAGTTTCTTGAGAAGCGGCGCCTGATCTTCACCAATGCGCGCCGCGACGATGTGCGCCAGTTTATTCAGGAGATGTTTTCCAACCAGCTCGACGGCCGATCGGTCGGGAGAAAACTGTCTGCCGTGCGGCACCTGTATCGTTATCTGTTGCTCGATGGGAAAGTCGACAAGGATCCCACACTCAACATCGACTCGCCGAAACAATGGAAGGTGCTCCCGAAGTCTCTCAGCCACGATGAAGTCGACGCCATGCTGGCGGGAACGCCTCCGCACAATGAGAGCCCCCGCGCCCAGGCAATGGCGTTGCGCGACCGCGCCATGCTCGAGCTGCTCTACGCCGGAGGTCTGCGTGTCTCCGAAGTCGCTGATGCGCGGTTGGAAGATTTGAAGATCGACTTGGGGTACATACTGGTGAAGGGCAAAGGCGATAAAGAGCGCATCGTGCCCTTGGGAGTTCCGGCCCAACAGGCCATGCAACAATATCTGAAAATCAGCAGGGAAGTGCTCGCGAAAAACAGGAGCTCTGCTCTCTTGTTCCTGGGTGCAGGTGCGCGGCGCCTGAGCAGACAACGTATCTGGCAGTTAGTCGGCAAAGCCGGACTTGGGTCGGGCCGGCATTCAAGCCCGCACATGCTGCGGCATTCCTGCGCGACGCACATGGTGGAGAACGGCGCCGATTTGCGCACGGTACAAACAGTCCTCGGCCACGCTGATATCTCAACGACGCAGATCTACACGCATGTGGCTCTCGATCGGCTGAAGAGCGTTTATGCCAAGCATCATCCGAGAGCTAAGGACAGGTCGCGGGTCTCGGGTGTCAGGTGACAGGATCCGCTTCGATCAGAATGACGACAACTCAAAAGCGCACCATCGTCGAGCACGCGACCGACGACTTCCTGCGTCATCTGCGCGAGCGCAATGCGTCCCCCCATACGGTCAAGGCCTATACCGGAGATCTCGACGTCTTTGCTGCCCACATGGGCGCGCGCGATTGGAAAAAGATCGACCACATCGCGATCCGTGGTTTTCTCTCGCATCTCTACGACAAGGGCTTGAGCAAGACTTCGGTTGCGCGAGCTCTCGCCGCGGTGCGTTCGCTGTATCGCTGGCTGGCGCAGGAGGGTGTGGTGGAGCAGAATCCCGCGAAGCTGGTTTCGACTCCGCGGCTGGCGAAGAAGCTGCCGAGGGTGCCGACCATCGAAGAAGTGAACTCCGTGCTCGACGGCAAAATGCCCGAAGTTGCTTCGTTTCCAGAGCGTGATCGTGTTCTGCTCGAACTTCTTTACGGATGCGGTATTCGAAATTCGGAGCTGGTGGGCATCAACCTCGAAGACATTCGCATGAGTAACGAAGCGATTCTGATTCGAGGGAAAGGTAAGAAGGAACGGTACGTTCCATTTGGCGGATCGGCGCGCGAAGCACTGGGCATCTATCTGCCATGGCGCCAGCAGCTTCTCATCACGTTAAAGAAGAGCACGCCGGCCTTGCTCGTCAATCAACGCGGAGGACGCCTTACGACCCGCAGCGTGGGCCGCATCGTCAAGCGCATTGCGGTTGCCAGGGGGCTTTCGCCCGACGTGCATCCGCACACCCTGCGGCATGCTTTCGGCACGCACATGCTGGAAGAAGGAGCCGATCTCCGCGCTATTCAGGAATTGCTCGGGCACGAGCGCCTCGCCACCACGCAGCGGTACACGCAACTTTCCGTGAAGCACATGATGGACGTATACGACCGAACCCACCCCCGGGCCAAGTAAAGCCAAACCTATCTTCTTCAGTCGCATAGGTTGGACCTTCGTTCCCCGAATAAAGCCCGTTACTCCCGTAACTTTGCGCCAACCACGCCATTGTTCGACCATGTGAGCGGGGGGGCCGCTCCGCGCAGAATCATCGGTGACGGAGAGTCGGTGAATTCCCGCGGATCGAAATCAAGCACACCTTGATGAATCGAGTGTGAAGGTCGGAGCATGAGCAAACTTACAAAAGAACTAGGACTGTTGCTGTCACTATTTCTGATCGCTGGGACTTTGCAGTCATTCGCCCAGTCTCTCCCGATGGCACTCTGCTTTTACTTTCTGCCGACCCTATATTCCGCCTACTACTTCGGGCGCCGTCACGCGACCCTGACGGCATTTGCGTGCGTCTTCATGGTCGTTCTGCTCGACTACCTGAACCGTCTGTTTCCCCAGCACCGGTCGGTCGCGCTCCCCCAGGAGCGTCTTTTCAATTTTGCAATCTGGGCCGGAAGTCTTGCGGTCACGGGATATGCGATGGGCACTCTTTATGAGCACACCAAAGCGATGACAACAGATATGAGGGAAAGTTTCAGCAGCTTGCTTCTTGTTCTGCAGCACACAATTGCGAATGAGAAACACAGCAACACAGAAAGCCAGCGGGTGGTGGATGCGTCGGTGAAAATCGCAGAGGCCTTGGGTTTGGCCTCCGACCGGATCGAGCTGTTGCGTTCGGCTGTTTTGTTGCGCGATCTGAGCGAGCTTGGGATCAGCAACGACACTCTTTATAAAGCGGCCGACGTCACACATGCCGAAGTTGTGGCGAGCTTTCACAAAGCGCAAAAATCGGATCCGCGGGCCCAGGCCGTGGGAAACTCCATACGCCGGGTGCTACCGATTATCGTCGCCGAGCAGATCCTGCAGGATCAGGGAGCGCGTTGTGTCAACGTTCCCATCGAGGCGCATATTCTAGCGGTGGCTGACGCATATCAGAAGCTAACCAACAGCGCCTATGGCAAAGCACTTTCGCCGCAACAGGCGGAGCAAGAGATCATTGCCGGCGCGGGCGAGAAGTTCAATACCGGCGTAGTGGATGCCTTCGCCAAGGCATTCGGCGACCGTGCCCGTGGGGCGAACGCGTAAGTATCCAATAACAGCGTGAGCTCGACTCGCGGTGATTTGTTCCGCGAGTAATTTCAGATTTGCTCGTAATTCGGCTTTCGCTTACCAGAGCTAGGAGCTATGCGGCTGCTCCAGCATCTCCGAAATCCTGGTTTTCAACGCAGTTGTCAGAAGGTCGTATTCCGCTTCGCTGGCATTCTCAGTAGACGGCGGTATGATCGGCTTCCCGATTGTCATCCTCAAATTGCCGGCCTTGGGAAACTTCTCGTGCCGAGGCCAGACCTGGTAGAAGCCTTCGATGGCGATCGGAACAATCGGCGCCTGCGTATGAATCGAGAGAATCGCCGCGCCCTTGCGGAAGATCCTGAGATTGCCATCGTTGGTCCGTTCGCCTTCCGGATACAAGATCAGAATTCGGTCGTGGGTGAGGCCGAAGGCACCGGCGCGCATTGCTGGAACCAGATTGGCGTCCGGATCGACCACAACGGTACGCAGCCACCGCGCCAAACGGCGCATGAAACCCTTGCCAAAGATGTCGCTTGTGCCCACGGCAAAAGTGTGGCGGAACAGTCGCCACGACAGCGACGACGCCAGCAGCAGCGGATCGATATAACTCTGGTGATTCGAACACAGCAGGTAAGGCCCTTGCGGCGGCAGGTTTTCCACTCCGCGAACTTTGAAGCGAAATTGGTCGCGCGCAAACATGTTGATGAGCTGTCCCAAGAGAAAGAAGCCCACTTCCGCAAACAGATTGTGTTTCGCGAGCGCCAGAACATCTGGATCGGTCACCGGCTCACTGAAGATCGTGGACCACGCGGGCGCCGTCGACTTGCGACCGCCTTCACCACGTTGTTCACTTGCCAGAATGACGTCGACTAAGTCGCGCACCGTGTAGATCTCTGCCAGTTGGGCTTCTGGAACCTCACCGCCCAGCTGTTGTTCGAGAGCGGTTAGCAGTTCCACCCGCTGCATGGAATCCAGTCCTAGATCGAGTTCAAGATTGTGTCCGGGACGAATCGAGTCCAGTTGATTGCGCGCTGACTCGCGCACGATGACCAGCGCGCGCTTCACATCCTCGCGCTCAAGCCATGCGCGCTCGTCATCGGTGAGCGGTCGCTCCGGGCCAATCTCTCCCTCAGCAGCGCCCTTGTTTTGCAGTTCTCGCACCCGCTTCTCAATCTGAAACCGTTTCAGTTTGCGCGTCGTTGTACGAGGCAAATCTTCCTGCCAGATGTCATAGCTCCCGAGCCGCTTGGTCGAAGCGATCTTGTGGGAGAGGGCTTCAACGTCGAAGCGGATCGCTTCTTTTGTATTGACGATCTTGCGCTCCCGCAGCGTTTCAAAGTTGGGCACGATCACTCCGTGCAATCGCTCTGAGGTGGGATCACCAGGCCGAACCTCCAGCGCCATAACGCAAATTTCTTTTACCAACGGGGACTGCAAATAGTGTGTTTCGATCTCTTCCGGGTACACGTTTTTTCCGTTGGCGAGGACGATCACTTCCTTGCGCCGGCCCGTAATAAACAGATTTTCGCCTGGATCGAAATAACCCAGATCGCCGGTGTAGAGCCAGCCGTCGCGAAGTACTTCGGCAGTGGCTTCCGGGCGATTCCAGTATCCCTTCATCACGAGGGCGCCTCGGATGGCAATTTCACCCGCCTTAGGCTTGCCTTCCTCCACTTCCTGCGGATCAACGATCCGCCCCTCAACGCCGGGGAAGGGCTGCCCGACCGACCCAAACACAATGTGGCCGGGACGATTCAGGAATGCCCCGCCGGTAGTTTCGGTCAGGCCGTATGCATTCAGCACGTCGATTCCAAAGGAGTAGAAGTCGCGTGCAATCGCCGGATCGAAACGCGAGCCTCCCGTAACCAGATAGCGCATGCGGGTACCGAAGGTAGCGTGAATCTTTCCGAAGAAGACCTTCCCGCCATTGATGCCGATTCGCCGCAACCCGCGGTTCAATGCCATCAAGATGCGCACTAAACGGAGTGTTAACTTCCCGCGCTTCGTTAGCTCTTTGAAGATGCGCTCGTGAATCAGGTAGAAGAACTGTGGCACCACGCAGAAAGCCGTAATGTCGCGCTCATGCAGAGCGCGCAACAATTCGGTGGTATTCAGGGTCTCGAGGTAAACGACACGAGAGCCATTGAACAAAGGCAAGAACAGGTTTGCCATCTGCGCGAGGACGTGAAACATGGGCAGAATCCCCAGTAACGCGTCGCCGGGACCAAGCGAAACCACGCCAAACACAGCGTTCGCCTCACCGACCAGGTTGGCGTGCGTCAGCATCACACCCTTGGGATCAGCCGTGGTGCCGGAGGTGTAAAGGAGGGCAGCCAAATCGTCCTCGTCCGGCACGGTCGGTTCGAATCCTGACGAACCGGCGGCGAAGATAGAATCGAGATCCCCGGCGAGCCCAGGAGACGGTGTGGAAGAACCCTGGGTGCCATGCTGGTCGCGTTCTGTGCGATGAGTGGGAGTGGACGCAGCCTGTTCCGCCGCGGCCGACGTCATCACTAACCCAACCTCAAGTCCCTGGACCGCTTCGGCCGCTACAGGCAAATGCTTCGCATCGCAAAAGAGCAGGGATGCTCCACTGTCGATCAGCAACTTTTTCACCTGATCCGCGTGGAAGGCCGTATCGAGCGGCACGGCAGTTCTGCCCGAGGCAATGATTCCCAGATATGCTGCAACCCACCGCGGATGATTGGCTGCCAGGATCGCCACTCTGGCATTGGGCGGAACGGGTGTCGACAGCCACTTCCCCACGCTTTCCGCCATGCGCGTCAGTTCCGCAAACGTGACACGCTCCACTGTTTCGGAGCGCTGAATCTCGAGGGCGACGTTGTCAGGGAACTTGCGGGCGGACTCTTGAAAACGCTGGTAGAAGGTGGACATGGGCCGTGCTGAATATACTAGAGAGCGCTGCAGAAACACTAGGAAGTAGCTGACGTTTCAGTGAGAAGACGAACTCGATGGCGATGGAAAGGATCACACCCATGACCGGCGACAATCGGATACCTTATGTTGCCTCCGTGGTGATGGGGCTGCTCCTGTTGGCAGTAGCACCTGTTTCTGCCGGAGCGGTGAACCAGAAGGGGCAGACCGGCGCCGTGGATGAATCCGCTCGCGGAGCGGCGACGCAGACTGCCCGCAAAACTTCGGATTCAGTCTCTACGAGACCGAACGTCATACTCATCACGATTGATACCCTGCGAGCCGATCATGTGGGCTGTTATGGCGGGCAGAATGTAAAGACACCCACGCTCGATTCGCTGGCGAGCGATGGAGTCGTTTTCGAGCGGGCGATTTCACAGGTTCCGCTGACCTGGCCTTCGCATGCGGTGATTCTTTCGGGGACCTATCCTTTTCAAAATGGAGCGCAGGACTTTACCCGGCCATCGCTGAACCTCCAGTTCCGGTCGGTAGCGCAGGCCTTTCAGAAGGCGGGCTATGCGACGGGAGCGGTGGTGAGTTCGTTCGTGCTCGACCGGGGGTGGCATCTCGCGCGTGGCTTCGATTATTACGACGACACGTTTTCGGCGTCGAAATTCCAAAAAAGGGACTCCGGGGGAATGGTGGCGCGGCGGGCGGCGGAGAGCGTGCCGCACGCGATTGCGTGGCTGAAGGATGGTTGGCTGAAAAAAACCCCGGGGCGGCCGTTTTTCCTGTGGCTGCATCTTTACGATCCGCATCGTCCCTACGATCCTCCGGAGCCCTATCGTACCGAGTACAGCGGGCATCTCTATGACGGGGAGATTGCCTATGCAGATCACGAGCTGGGTAACCTGATTTCATGGCTCAAGCAGAACCGGCTCTACGATGCATCGCTGATTGTGATGGTCAGCGACCACGGAGAATCTTTGGGGGAACACGGCGAAACCGAGCACGGATTTTTTCTCTATAACGCGACTGTGCATGTGCCGTTGATTGTGAAACCGCCTGCCGGGAGCGGGATTGCGGCCGGACGAAACACCGTGCCGGTGGAAACGGCGGCGATTGCGCCCACGCTGGTGGAACTGGCGGGCGTCGAGGATACGATCCGGGCGCAGTTTCAGGTGCCGGCGCTGTTGGGCGCAAACCGTGGCAAGAATAACGATCCGGCGTACAGTGAAACGCTTTATCCGTTCAGTTTGTTTGGCTGGAGCCCGCTGCATAGTCTCGAGAACGAGCATTATCATTTTATCGAGGCGCCCAAGCCGGAGTTGTATGACTTGGCGAGCGACCCGGGAGAAACGAAAAACATCGCGGACGAGCAGCCGGCCATGGTTGCGGTGCTGCGGGAAAAACTGCAAACCCTGCTGGCGCGGAGTCCATTTCATAAGCCGACGGGCGGGACGAGCCATTTGAGTGCGGAGGCGCAGGAAAAGCTGCGGGCGCTCGGCTACTTTGGATTTCGCGCGCCGGTTTCGGCAGATGCTTTGAAGCATGGCCTGGCGGACCCGAAGGACAAGGTGGGGGAATTCGATGCGATTATGAAGTCGGAGGACGAATTTCAGCAGAACCGGACGGGCGATGGGGAGGCGTTGCTGCTCCAAGTACAGGAAAAGGACCCGAATGTCTCCCTCGTAGCGTTTTTACTGGGCGAACTGGCCTTACGGCGGGAGGATTGGAATCGTGCTGAGCGGCAATTGCGGCGCTGTCTCGAGTTGAATCCCGATTTTGACAGCGCCATGACGGCCCTGGCGCGGGCCCTGGCGCCGCTCGGGCGCGCGGACGAAGCAAAGAACTGGCTGAAAAAGGCTCTGCAAATCAATCCGCAGAACTATGCGGCTTGGTATCACATGGGTCAACTCGAAGCTGCCGACGCCGCAAGCTCGCAAGCGGACTACGAGAAGGCAATCGCAATTAAGCCGGATTTCATGCCCGCGCAACGCGATTTGGGAATTGCGCTCATCCATCGAAAAGAATATGCGTCGGCTGCGGTTCATCTGGAAAAAGCCATCGCGCTCGGTGCGGAGGACGCGCATCTCCACAACTATCTCGGCATGTGCTACGCAAAAACGCAGCGCGCTGCCCGAGCTGCGCAGGAATTTCAGCGAGCGATCAAACTCGACCCCAACCTGGCCGAGGCGCATCTAAACCTCGGAATCGACTACGAGCAGCTTGGAAAAGCGCAGGCTGCAAAAGCGGAATACGATGAGGCATGCCGGTTGAGCGAGCGGATGTGCCAGCTGATCCAGTCGCGGCGAAAATAGCCAAAGCACTGCCGATGCAGCCAAGGTTGGCTGCCCGCCGGGTCGAAACAGTCCTTACCGCATCTAATGTGCTAGGCTTGAATTCATAGGTTGGGACGTGTTTCCCTGAAGGAATTTTCTTTTGATCAACACTCTGTTAGGCAAGGTTTTCGGGACGAAGAATGAGCGCGAGGTGAAGCGTTTACAGCCACGCGTTCAGGCCATGAATGCGCTCGAACCTGAGATAGAGAAGCTGACCGATGACCAACTCCGCGCCAAGACCGCGGAATTCCGCGCTCGCATTCAGGAGCGTATGAATTCGATCGCGGACGAACCCGACGCGGATATCGACCGCCAGAAAGAGATCGACACCGAGCGCGGCCGGGTGCTGGCGCAGGTGCTCGATGAAATACTTGAAGAAGCTTTTGCCGTTGTCCGGGAAGCGGGCCGTCGCGTCCTCAAGATGCGGCACTTTGACGTGCAGCTGATCGGCGGCATGGTTCTGCATGAGGGCACGATCGCCGAGATGAAGACCGGCGAAGGTAAAACGCTGGTGGCGACGCTGCCCGTGTACCTCAATGCCCTCAGCGGACGCGGTGTGCACGTGGTCACGGTCAACGACTACCTGGCCAAGCGCGACTCGGAGTGGATGGGCAAGCTTTACACGTTCCTTGGTTTGAGCGTGGGTGTCATCGTCCACGACCTGGACGATGAAGAGCGTCGCGCGGCCTATGCCGCCGATGTCACGTACGGCACGAACAATGAATTCGGTTTCGACTATCTTCGCGACAACATGAAGTTCGACCTGAGTGATTGCGTGCAGCGCGTGCATAACTTCGCAATCGTCGACGAAGTCGATTCCATCCTGATCGACGAAGCACGTACGCCGCTCATCATTTCGGGAGCCAGCGAGGAGTCTACAGATAAGTATTACAAGGTGAATCGCATCATTCCCAAGCTCGAAAAGGGCGAGGAGATCGATACTCAGCCGGGCGAGCCAAAGATTTACACCAACGATTTCGTGGTCGATGAGAAGCACCGCAACGTCACCGTTACCGATGCGGGATGGGAAAAAGTAGAGAAGCTGCTTGGCATCGGCAACATCGCCGATCCCGAAAACTGGGCGCTCAAGCATCACGTGGAGACGGCCGTCAAGGCGCACGCGCTTTATAAGAAGGACGTCGAGTACGTAGTAAAAGACGGAGAAGTCCTTATCGTCGACGAATTCACTGGACGTCTAATGCCGGGCCGGCGCTGGTCCGATGGCTTACACCAGGCCATCGAAGCGAAAGAGAATGTGAAGATCGAGCGCGAGAACCAGACGCTCGCTACGATCACGTTTCAGAATTATTTCCGCATGTATAAGAAGCTGGCGGGCATGACCGGCACAGCGGAAACCGAAGCGCCAGAGTTCGACAAGATTTACCGGCTGGAAGTCGTCGTCATTCCGACCAACCGCACGCTTCTTCGCAAAGAAAACCCCGACATCGTTTACCGCACCGAAAAAGAAAAATATTTTGCCGCTGCAGATGAGATACAGCGACTCCATGACAGCGATCAACCCGTGCTGGTGGGCACCACGTCGATCGAGAAATCCGAACGTCTATCCGAGTTGCTGAAGAAAAAGGGAATCAAGCACGTCGTGCTCAACGCCAAGTATCACGAGCGCGAGGCCGAGATCGTCGCCCAGGCAGGGCGCAAAGGCATGGTCACGATCGCGACCAACATGGCCGGCCGGGGCACCGACATTCTGCTGGGCGGCAACCCGGAATTCATGGCCAAGCAGGAATGCGTCAAGAAGGGATTGGCGCAACCGGTTCGCGCCGCGCAGGGCAAGATCGAGACCATAGCGGATGATCTCAACCGTACTACCTGGTATTACGCCGGCAATGAATACGCCGTGCCGACCGATCAGTGGAATGAGATTTTCGCGCGTTACAAAGCTGACACCGACCAGGAACACCGTGAGGTGATCGAGGCGGGCGGGTTGCATATTTTCGGCACTGAGCGTCACGAAGCTCGCCGTATCGACAATCAGCTTCGCGGACGCGCCGGTCGCCAGGGCGATCCCGGCTCTTCGCGCTTCTATCTTTCGCTCGAAGATGACCTCATGCGCATCTTCGCCAAGGAGTGGGTCTCAAATCTTCTCCAACGCCTGGGCATGGAAGAAGGCGTGCCCATCGAGTCGCGCATGATCACGCGCCGCATCGAAGCCGCGCAAAAAGCGGTCGAAGGCCAGAACTTCGAAGCCCGCAAACACTTGCTTGAATACGACGACGTGATGAACAAGCAGCGCGAAGCCGTCTATGGCCTGCGCCGCCGCCTGCTCGAAGGCCTCGATCAGAAAGACCTGATCATTGAAGACTACGTTTCGGGAATCCTCGGCGAAATGCTGGAGCACTTCTGTCCCGCAAAAGCGCATGCCGACGATTGGGACCTGAAAGGCCTGAAGGATGCCGTCTTCACGCGCTTCGGCGTTGATATCTATGCCGAGGGTGTAAAGCCTGACACGATGAATCGCGCTGAACTCGGCGATGCCATATTCGAAAAGCTGAAAGAACGCTATGACGCCAAGGAGAAACTGATCGGCGCCGACGCGATGCGTTACCACGAGCGCATGATCATGCTCAGCGTGATCGATGGGCAGTGGAAAGATCATTTGCTCTCGATGGACCACCTCAAAGAGGGCATCGGTCTGCGCGGCTATGGTCAGCACGATCCGCTGGTCGAGTACAAGCGCGAGTCCTTCGACATGTTCGAAGAGATGATGCAGCGCTTCCAGGAAGAGACCGTTCGCTATCTCTACCTGATGCAGATTCTGGAGCGTCCGCCGGACTCTGGGCCGTTGCCCCTAGGAGCCGAAGGCTTGGAGCCGGAGCAACGCCCTGCCGTCAGCGCGCCTTCTGTGGTCACGGGTGGACGGGACGGCAATGGCCGGCACCCGCGCCAGATGAAGACCTCGGTTGACGAGATCGAGGAAGCATTCCAAAAGAAAAAGAGGCGCGAGCTGGAGCAGGCTCGTATGGCCGGTGCCGGGGATATGCAGGTGCAGCAAGTCGTGCGTTCCGGCGAAAAAGTGGGCCGCAACGATCCATGCCCCTGTGGCAGCGGCAAGAAATACAAGAAGTGCTGCGGCGCCGCTGGCTAAGATCGGCCGGACAAGACAATCAGCCCGTCTCTTCGGTACGATGGACCCGTGAGGTGAACCCATGGCGACAGAATTCTGCCAAAAGTGCAAACAAACCCACGCTGGCCGCGCCTGCGATTACGACGAAAAGGGTGATTGTGCGGAGACGGTGGACGGGAGCGAAGTTGCCGAACCGGGTAACCGGGAATCAAAAGACAGGAACGAAGCTAATAAGGAGAAGTAGTTCTTCCGTAGAACCCCGCCACACGGCTGTACGAGCGTGCTATTTTGTGGCTCCGCCCCAGAATCATAGGATTACAATAACGACAGGACGTACGAGGAGGTCACTATGATCGCTCTTCGCCTGGTTCGTCTTATTGAATCTCACTCCGAGCAACTCACCGAAAGTCTTCTCGATAAATTGGAACGCTCCAGCCGTGCGGCTGACTTGCGCAAAGTACCGCCGAGCGAAATTCAGCAGAGGGCTCGCGAAATTTACCGCAATCTCAGCGACTGGCTTCTAACCAAAACCGAGGAAGACATTCAGCGTGTGTACACTCCTCTTGGCCGCCGCCGCGCCGAGCAAGGAGTCGACTTGAGTGCCATGTGTTGGGCGCTCATGATGACCGAAGAAAATCTCTGGGACTTCCTGGAGATCGAAGGGATGCGCGAAAGGCCTCTCGAAATTCTGGGGAGCTTTGAACTTCTGCGGCTGCTCGATATGTTCTTCGATCAGGCCATTTATTTCGCAACCGTGGGATACGAGAGCTACTTAAAGAAAAAACACACCGAAGAAGCCTTGCACCTAGCTCACGCTGTCTGATCGGGACAAGGCTGGCTCGCAAATGATCGGCCGAATAGATCCTGAGGGAATTGCCTGTGCCGAAAATAGAAATACAGAGTGATTAATGGTCCTGACGCTTCGCGCGAATCGCGCGGAACGTCATTTCTGTAGCCGGATTTTGAGTGCTCCGCTTCCATGTGAAGAAAAGATCCGCGTATGTCTTCGTGACGTAATCCGCGCGTGGGATTCCGAGCGACTTAGCGGTTCGGTCGATCCAGCGGGGTGGGCCTTCTAACTCGCCGAACGTCCCGATTGGCGTCTGATCGATCACTGCACGGCCGGTTCCGTCGCTCCACTCGGCCCGATATTTTTCATACCGGAAAGCAGGAGTAAATCCCAGCGCCCGCAGAACCGCATCCATTTGTTCGCCGTTCTCCACCCGGGTTTCCAGTTCAGTCCGAACCTTGTGGCGGCCGCTTCTTCCTTTCGCCTTGTGCGTCAGCACCCATGCGTCACCGTACTTGCGCAACCGCAACAGTTCGCCTCGCTTGCGAAGCTTCTGACCGGGCAAGTCGTAGAGTGAGTTCATCTCGTGAGTAGAGCGAGTTTCCAATTTGAAGCCAGCTCTCTTCAATGCTCGGGTGACTGCCTTCGGATCGAC
>JBELAC010000013.1:0-40476 GCA_049509215.1 Terriglobales bacterium | reverse complement strand
CTTTAGCAAAAATTTCCCGCCAAAATCTTGAGTGCGTGAGACTTAGAGTCAAAATCTTGATAATAAATGACTTAAGCCTAGGTCTCGCTAAGCCTTTCTAATAAAATCATAGAGTTAGCCAGGACGTTCCTCGCAAAATCTTGAGCAGTAAAGACTTAATCCTCATCAGCCATGCATCGGCCTCTTTCGGCTTCATCGATCTGCTGCATCAATGATTCGAGATCGTGTCGGCTAAGTCAAGAATTTTCGAAGGCTCAGTGACTCTCCCCGTCCCCCGGCGCCACGTCGGGAGTATCCACCTTGTGGGCGACTGCGGTGTTCTCGGCTCGGGGGGGTGGAGGAGTGAATTCTCCGGGGTCTTTGCCGGCCAGGGCGATCGACATGAACTGCATCCAGATGGGAAGGGCGGCTCGGGCTCCGGTTTCTTTGTCGCCGAGTGATTTTTTTTCGTCGTAGCCGATCCAGACTCCGCAGGTGATATTGGGAGAGAAGCCGACGAACCAGGCGTCGGTGAAATCGTTGGTCGTGCCCGTTTTTCCCGCCAGGGGATAGGGCATTTTCGCAGCAGCTGCCGCCGTTCCGTGCAGCACAACTTCATGCAACATGCTGGTCATCACGCGCGCAGTGCGCGAGCTGATCGCATCTTTCGCATCCGAAAAATCTTCTTCTAAAATTCGCCCTTCGTAGTCGGTCACTTTGCTGATGTAGCGCGGAGCGACGCGCAATCCATCATTGGGAAAGACGCTGAAAGCGGAAGTTTGCTCGATCGGCGTAATGTCGGCCGAGCCGAGCGCGACCGGCAAGTAAGCAGGAATGGTTTCCGTGATTCCCATGCGATGCGCGTAGTCGATGACGGTCTTGATGCCGATGTGATCGGCGAGCTTGAGCGCAGGAATGTTGCGCGACTGCGCGAGCGCGCGGCGAAGCGTGATCGTTCCCTCGAACTTGTTGTCGTAGTTGTGCGGAGAGTAAGGTCCGGAAGCGGTCTGGAACGTGATCGGCGCGTCGAGAATGGTGTCGTCGGGACTCGATCCAGCGTCGATCGCAGCCGTGTAAACATAGGGCTTGAAGCACGATCCGACCTGACGCAGCGCTTGCGTAGCGCGATTGAACTTGGAGCGGTTAAAGTCGCGGCCTCCGATCATGGCCTTGATCTCGCCCGTTGCATTGTCGATGGCGACGAGAGCGCCTTCGACGCCGGAATCCTGCTCGAGGCTGACGTGCGCTTTGTGGTCGGAGTCGAGCGCGAGCACCTTGACGTAGACGATGTCTCCGGTGGCGAAGAGGTCGTCGAGATGCGGCTTGGCCTTCTTGCCAGCAGCAGGCTGCGCCCACACAGCGTCGGACGGCGCGATGGTCGCAGTGTAGCGGCCGAAGCGGATCTGTGCGGCTGATGGCGAGACCTGCGTGACGACGGCGTGAATGTATCCGTTGAGTTCGGGTTCGTCGTCCCAATCGGGATCGACGTACTTGTCGAGTGGCTGGCCATCGGCGACGGCGTTCTGGAGTTTGCCGCGCCAGCCGTGACGGCGCTCGTAAGCCACGAGACCATCGAGAAGCGCCTGACGCGCGGATTTCTGCAGGTCCATGTCGAGCGAGGTGTAGACGCGCAAACCGCCTTCGTGGACTTGATCGCTGCCGTATTTGGCTTCGAGGTAGCGGCGGATTTCCTCGACGTAATGCGGCGCGAGCGAGTTGGGATCTTTCTGCAGGTTAAGGACGATTGGCTTGGTCTTGGCAGCTTCGGCCTGCGC
The DNA here is from genome assembly GCA_049509215.1 of Terriglobales bacterium. Lineage (GTDB taxonomy): Bacteria > Acidobacteriota > Terriglobia > Terriglobales > Acidobacteriaceae > Acidiflorens. The sequence goes on along the minus strand of JBELAC010000013.1, from coordinate 38,722 downwards.
AGCAGTGATCTTGCCGTCCTCGAGCATGGCGTTGAGCACCAGATTGCGGCGCTTGAGGGCGCGGTCGGGATGATTGATGGGCGAGTAATACTGCGGAGCTTTGGGCAGTCCGGCTAGCAGCGCGGCTTCTTCGAGCTTGAGCTGCTTGGCGGGCTTGCTGAAATAGTACTCGGAGGCCGCTTCGTATCCGTAATTGCCGTGGCCGAGGAAGATCTGGTTGGCATAGAGCGTGAAGATCTGCGGCTTGGTGAAACGCCGCTCGATCTGGATGGCGAGCAAGGCTTCCTGCATCTTGCGGTAGAAAGAGCGGTCCGGCGAGAGAAACAGGTTGCGGGCAAGCTGCATGGTAAGCGTAGACGCTCCCTGCACTTTGCCGCCGGATTCGATGTCGCGGAAGGCGGCTCCGACGATGCGCCAGATGTTGATGCCAGCGTGACGGTAGAAATCCTTGTCTTCGATGGAGACGAGCGAATCGCGGAGAACCTGCGGATAGTCGTCGTAGGTGGCGATCACGCGACGCTGCAGCGCGAAGGTGCCGATGACGCGGCCCTGATCGTCGTAGAGTTCGGTAACGCTGCTGGGGCGATAGCGCTCGAGTTCTTCGACCTGCGGCAGGTCGGTGGAGTAAACGAGAATAAGTCCAACGGCCGCGCCTACGGTGGCGGCGAATAGGGTGAGCAGTCCTAAGAAGACGAGGCCGACCAGCTTCCGGCCACCGATCTCGACGGCGGGAAGATGTTGGAAAACAAGTTTCATTGCGCTGGCTTCAGGATAGCGGAAAAGGTGGAGAGGAAGATTTCAAAGTTTCAACGTTTCGAAGGTTTCAAGGGGACCCGCACAAAAGAAATCGCCCGACGAAGCGGGCGATTTTGACGACCTGGAGCATTGCGACTTCTGAACCGGGAAACTTTGAAACCTTGAAACGTCGAGACCTGCTCTGTTATCCCTTCGAGTCCCTGTTCTTCAGAACTTCGAGGGCTTTGTTCAGCTGATCGTCCTGCGTGTTCTTGGGCTTCGCGACGTGATTGTCAGGGGTTACCGTTTCGTCTTCGTCGGGCAAGCCAGCATCATCCTGATTATCGGCGATGAGCACGTTGGGAGTGACGGCCGCATCCTGAATGGCCTTGCCGCTGGGCGAGTAATATTTCGCGACGGAAAGAATGAGGACGCCTGTGTTATCGCGCATCTCGATGACTTTCTGGATCGAGCCATCGCCGAAAGTCTTATCTCCGACCACGTCGCCGCGAGCGTTTTCCAGGATCGCAGACGCGACAATTTCAGCCGGACCCGCGGTACCGCGATTCACTAGAACGGCCACGGGAAGTTTTGTGATGTCTTTCGCAGGATCGGCATTAAAGGCCTGGCGCGGATACGTCTGCCCCTGCAGGTAAGTGATCGTGCCATGATCGAGAAAAAGGTTAGCGGTCGCGATGCCCTCAGACTCCGCGCCGCTGGCGCAGTTGCGCACGTCGAGAACCAGCTTCTTGGCTCCCTGCTTCTGCAGGTCGCGGATCTTGCCGGCGATTTCTTCGGATTTGCCTTCCGGGAATGCATCGACCTTGATGTAGCCGACGTTGTCAGCGAGCATTTTGTCGGCAACGGGCGGAACGGTGACGACATCGCGAGTGATGACGATCTTCTGCGGCTCGGCGCGGCGCGGACGAACGACCGCGACCGTGACCGTGGTTCCGGGCTCGCCCATCAACATACCGTGAATTTCGGCGAGCGAAATGTCATGCGTGCTTTTGCCTTCGATCGACTCGAGGATGTCGGAATTCTCGATGCCGGCTTTATCGGCGGGCCCTCCAGGGATCACGGCGACGATATCCGCGTATCCGAAGCGCTTGGAGACGGCGGCGCCGATATCGGCTTTGCCTTCGCCCTTCATCGATTTGTAGTGCTTATATTCGGCGGCGGAAAGATAGCTGGAGTTGGCGTCGAGCGACTCAAGCAGACCGTGCAGAGCGCCTTCCGTCACGCCGGGAATGTTGGGCTCCTCGACATACTCGCTGCGAATGCGCGACAGAACTTCGCTGTAGACCGAGAGCTGGCGATACGCGCCGTCATTGTTATTGGCGCGAACGTTGGCGAAGGGTCCAGCGAGGGTGAACAGCAGAATGGCCAGCGAGCAGGTAAGAATTGTAATTTTCAACTTCGTCGACATGGTTTGGTCTTCGCTTTTCCGGAAAAAGATGGGCTGTTTTCGAGAAACTTCCCATCATTATAGACGGTTTGATGCGGGAATCGTGAGGGATGGTGCAAAGGGGGAAAACAGGGGTAACGAAGGGGCAAGACTCACAGTTTGAAGGGGTTTTCAAAGGTTTCTGTCTCAAAACCGGAGATCGTTTCAATCTCGGCCGGGTGGTTTCAATGGCTTACCGTTCGGCAGCATGCGCTTCGTGCTTTGAAACCTTGAAACTTTGAAGCCTTGAGACCTTTGCACTTCACTGACCTTGTGCACTTCACTTTTCCAGCAGTGCGGCTAGCTCCTCATATCCCTTCGCACGGGCCGCCATGGCCGGAGTCTTGCCCTCGTCGTTGGCCTGTTTGGGATCGGCGCGGTGTTGGAGGAGGAGTTCGACCATGGCTTTGTCTCCGTTCTGGGCAGCGGCGTGGATGGGAGCCCAGCCTGCCTGCTGACGTGCATTCGGCGGAGCTCCATGAGCGAGCAGGAGGCGGGCGGCTTCGAGGTTGCGCACGGACGCGGCGGAATGAAGCGGCATGACTTGCATGGGATTGGCCGCGACCGCATCGACCGCGGCTCCGGCTTCGATCAGCAGGCGCGCGGATTCGGGCGGCCCGAAAAAGCATGCGAAATGCAGAGCCGTAAAGCCGTCGGCAGACCGGGAGTTGAGCGCGGCCGAGTCGCGGGCGAGGTCGCGCAGGCTATCGAGACGGCCGAGAGAAGCCGCCTCGAAAATGTCCAGCGTCTTTTTCTTGTCGGCGATGGTTTCCGCCAGGTCGCGGCGGCCACGATAGATGCACTGCATCAGTAGACACGCGCCGTTGGCGTCGCGAGCATCGGCTGACTCGGGATCTTCGTCGAGAAGACGGCCGAGGGCTTCGGCATCGCCGGACTGCAGCAGTTCAAAACAACGCTGGGAGTTTTCCATCGAAAATCTCCACACTCTTCGCGATCTAATTCTCGTCGGCGATCGGGTTGCGAAGCTGGCCGATGCCTTCGATCGTGATATCGACCACATCTCCAGCGACTACGGGGCCAACACCTTTAGGGGTTCCGGTGGCGATCAGGTCCCCGGGGTTGAGCGTCATGACGTGCGAGATGAACCGGATGATGACGTCGAGCGGGAAGATAAAATCGCGCGTATTTCCGGATTGGCGGACCTCGCCATTGACGCGGGTTTCGACCTGGATTCCGGCACACGGATCGAGCGTGGCGTGATCGCCTCCTTCGCGCCCATCGCTGACGAGAGGGCCGACGGGACAAAAAGTGTCGAAGCCTTTGGCGCGGGTCCACTGGCCGTCTTTGTTCTGCAGGTCGCGGGCAGTGAAGTCGTTGACGCAGGTGTAGCCGAGGATGTAGGGGCGAACGTCTTCATCATCGCGCAGGTGACGGCAGCGGCGGGCGATGACAACTCCCAGTTCGCCTTCGTAATCGGTACGCTCCGAAATCCTGGGCCGGAGAATCGCGGCGCCGGGAGGCAGCAGCGCACTGGTTGCCTTCAGGAAAATCAGAGGCTCGGTGGGAACATCATGGCCGAGCTCGGCAGCATGCTCGCGGTAGTTGCGTCCCACGCAAACGATTTTTGAGGGCTCGACTGGAGCCAGTAACGCAGCGTCAGCGAACGGGATACGATCGGCTCGCTTGCTTGGAAGCCCTTCGATGTCCCCATCGCTCAGATGCGGCGGTTGAAGGAAGATGCGCGTGATGTAATCGACGCCCGTGACGGATTCGACCAGCCCGTAGTGAGACGCTTGGTTGAGTTGGAACCGGCAATATCGCATAAGAATTTTATCGATTCACCATTATCTAAACACAACACGCGGAAGCATCACGACTAAAATCTTGCGCGAAGTTTCGATGGCTCTTCTACGGCACTGCTTCGGTGGCCTGCTCGGAGCGCTGGCTTTCGTTGCCGCGAACGTCTAGGGCAGAAACGGAATACGTATAGGTTTTGCCTGCGCTGACACCGGTGTCGCGATAGGAAGGCGATTTCACCGGCTCGGAATTCAGCTTGGCGGGCGCGGCGTTCGCTTCGCTGCGGAAGACGTTGTAGCCGGCGAGATCTGAGCTCGCGACAGGAGACCAGATGAGATCAATAAAAGGTTTTTGGCCTTCGCCCGAATAGGCCGCCTGCAGGCCGGCGGGCACCGACGGCGGGAAGACGTCATGCGCGACTACCTGGAGTGCGGAGCTGTCATCGCCTTCCACCTGCACCTCGCTTCCGGCGCGCGTGAAGATGGTGACGGCAGTTATGCGATAGAAGTAGATCTTTTCCCATTCGATCGGATCGAGGAAATGAGTGGGACCGTCTGGGCCCACCGCCACTTCCCCAGCGATTGTGTTTTCTTTGCCCTTCTTCCTGCCTGAGTTCTGGTCGCTTGCGTCTTCGGTACGGCGATAAATGCGGTAACGATAGGCGATGCCGGGCTTCGCGGATGGCGCACCCGTGCTGGTCCAGGTGAGCAGGACGCCGTCGTCATTCAGACTGGCTGAGAGATCGGTGGGAGCGGGCAGGGCCGCAATCGCCGGAACGTGGACACGATTGGAGATGCCTTCACCGCGGGCATTTCGGTTTAATACCTCGACGGCGTAGGTAATGTCCGTGCCGGGGTCCTCACTGAGGGCGCTCGCGGGAAGGTGGTCGGTGTAGGTCTGCGGTGTGGGTCGTTGGGGCTGCGAATTCTGCTGTGATTTTCGCGGGCGCTTCTGAAGCGCGGATGAAGAAGGTGGAGCGATCTCGACTTGATTGACGCAGGTCGTCATTTCATTTTGGTTGCTGCGGCAGATCAACGTGGGGCCGAGGTAGCGCACGCTCTGGCGGTCGGTGGTCAGGGTGGGCTCGCTCCATGAAAGAGTGACGGCGTTGCCTTTGCGAATAGCGCGCAGATCGGACGGCGGCTTTGGGAGTTCGAGCGATGGCGGCAGCGGAGCGCCGGTCTGGGCGCAACTGGCGAGGAGCAGACAGAGAGCTGAAAGCGTGATGAGTTTTGGCAGGAACGGATTCATGCGGAAACAAGTAAGGGTAACAGAGGAAAGGTGGCTAGTGGGCCGCTTGACGCGAGAATAACAACGGGATAACCCCGGAGATCGCAGAGGAACACGGAGGGTCCTTCATGCGCCGTTGTGCCATGCGTTGAAGATTCTCTACAGAATGTAGCGAGACAAATCCTGATCTTTCACGATCTCGCTCAGCATTTTCTGGACGTAGGCAGCGTCGATGGTGAACTGCTGGCCTTTCTTTTCGGGCGCCTCGAAGCTGATTTCATCGAGGACACGCTCCATGATCGTGTGCAGGCGGCGGGCGCCGATGTTTTCGGTGCCTTCGTTCACGCGAAAGGCAAAGCGAGCGACTTCCGCCAGCGCGTCCGAGGTGAATTCGAGTTTCACGCCTTCAGTTTCGAGCAGCGCAATGTATTGCTTGGTTAGCGATGACTTTGGCTCGGTCAGGATGCGGATGAAGTCTTCCATCGTGAGCGATTGCAATTCGACGCGAATCGGGAAGCGGCCTTGCAACTCGGGAATGAGATCGCTGGGCTTGGAAACGTGGAACGCGCCGGCGGCGACGAACAGAATGTGGTCGGTGCGGACCATGCCATAGCGCGTGTTGACGGTCGTGCCTTCGACGATGGGCAGAATGTCGCGCTGCACGCCTTCGCGCGAAACATCCGGCCCGTGGCCGCTTTCGCGGCCGGCAATCTTGTCGATCTCGTCGAGAAAGATGATGCCGGAATTTTCGACGCGGTCGATGGCGGTGCGCGTGACCTGCTCCATGTCAATGAGGCGCTGCTCTTCTTCCTGAATCAGGTACTCGAACGCCTCGTTCACCTTCATCTTTCGCTTTTTGGTGCGCTGGCCGAAGATGTTGGGGAGCATGTCCTTGATGTTGACGTCCATCTCCTCGACCCCCTGGTTGGAGATGATTTCGAAGGACGGGAAATTGCGTTCGCGGGTTTCGATTTCGACGGTGCGGTCGTCGAGTTTGCCTTCCCGGAGCTGCTGGCGCAGCTTTTCGCGCGTGCGGCTGGAGGATTCCGTGAGGCCGGTGCTGCCGTCAATAACGACTCCTCCTGAAGCCGCGGGTGGCGTGTCGCTGCGCGGCGTGCTGGGCGGAAGCAGGATGTCGAGGAGGCGCTCTTCTGCATTGAGTTCGGCTTTGTCGGCAACGTCTTCGAGGCGCTCTTCGCGGATCATTTCGATGGCGATCTCGACCAGGTCGCGAATCATCGATTCCACGTCGCGTCCTACATAGCCGACTTCGGTGAACTTCGAGGCCTCCACTTTCAAGAATGGCGAATTGGCAAGTTTGGCCAGGCGACGGGCGATTTCGGTTTTTCCCACGCCGGTGGGGCCGATCATGATGATGTTCTTCGGAATGACTTCTTCGGCGAGTTCAGGCGCGAGCTTCTGCCGGCGCATGCGATTGCGGAGGGCGATGGCGACGGCGCGCTTGGCGTCTTTTTGGCCGATGACGTACTTATCGAGTTCGGCCACGATTTCGCGCGGCGTCAACTCGTCGAGAGTGACTTGCTCTTCTTCTGCGGTTCCGGGTAGGTAAATTGCCATCTTAGCTGTCAGCCTTCAGCCATCAGCCCTCAGCCACACCGCCTTTTCTGACGGCTGATGGCTGACAGCTGACCGCTATAATTCCTCGATCGTCACCTTGTCATTGGTATAGATGCACATGCGGCCCGCAATCTTCATTGCTTCTTCGGCAATTTCACGGGCTGAGAGTTTCGTGTGGTCGGCCAACGCCTGAGCAGCCGCCTGGGCAAACGGGCCGCCGGAACCGATCGCGGCGATGCCGGTATCAGGTTCGATCACGTCGCCCTGTCCGCTTAGCAGAAACGTTTGCTCTTTGTCGGAGACAAGGAGCAGGGCTTCCAGGTGGCGCAGGAACTTGTCGGTGCGCCAGTCTTTCGCCAATTCGACTGCCGATCGGCCCACATTGCCGTGATATTGCTCGAGTTTCGCCTCGAAGCGGCTGAAGAGGGAGAACGCATCGGCGGTCGAGCCGGCAAATCCGGCAAGGATTTTGTCCTGATAGAGGCGGCGGATTTTCCGAGCACCATGCTTGATAACCGATTCGCCGAGCGTGACTTGGCCGTCCCCGGCCATGACAACTTTGTCGTCGCGGCGGACGCACAGGACGGTGGTGGAGCGGATGAGACGGGGCTTTTTCTTCATGAGCGTAATTTTTGATTATACAGCTCAACGCTATGGAGGCCCCGATGCCTGATGAAAGACTCGCTCCCGGCTGACAGGCGTGCATTGGCCTCCCGTGATGTACATAATGATTGAATATATGTACATTGCGTGCTATTCTGTGAAGGCTAGGGGGTGCTTTTATGGCCACGACTAGGAACCGCACGCACAAGCACTTTCAGTTGGATTCCATAAAAATAAAGCGTGCCCAAAAGGTTTTGCGGGCCGAAACCGAGACAGAGACCATCGAACGCGCTCTTGACTTCACAATCAGCGAGCATGAACGAAATCGACTGGCATTTGAGGCCACGGAACGCTTTCTTCGGAGCGGCTGCGAGATCAAAGATGTTTTTGGCAAGTTGGATGACTAGATGCAGCCCGCTCTTCTCGATTCTTCCGTCTATATTTCCGCGATGCGACAAGGCGATGCTGGTGTCCTGGCGTTGCGACGATTGTCCGCCGATTCTCCCATTTGGCTGAGTGCGGTAGTGCTCGAAGAACTTTATGCTGGCGCATTTGGTCATGTTCGTCAATTAGTTGAGAAGATGGAACGCGATTTCGATGGGGTGAAGAGGATACTGGTTCCGAACCTCGGAGACTGGACGCAAGCAGGGCGCGTACTAGCGCGTTTGGCGGTGAAATACGGCTACGAGAAAATCGGGCAGGGGCGTCTGGCAAACGACACGCTGATTGCGATGAGCGCTGCTCGGATCGGAGCGCGAGTCGTAACGGCAAACGAAAGAGATTTCCGCAAGCTCGCCGAGTTCCGGCCGTTCCAATGGGAAGTGAGCAGGTTTTAGTTCGGGACAGTTCGCGAGAATACAACATGAAGCATCACGTCGAAGGGATGTTGTGGACTGTCTCGTTCCTTTCTCTGATTGTAGCCGCGATGCCACAAAAAGCTTACCTCTCGTTGTGGCAGTCGTGTGGGTCGGATCGACGGTGATTGTGATTCCACTCCATTTCTACAGAGCTTGGCACAGGTGGGCTGATGTGCCGAACAAGCAACAGTATGCTGCTTGGGTTGGGTTTGAGACGATTGCCACAATCGTGCTAATCGGCTTCTTCATTTATTCGATGTCTCCCCGCTAGTTTCTTCAATTGGATGGGCGGGGCGCCCGTCTCTCCGTCATCATTGCATCATTTAGAATTCAAGCTGCGTATTTGGAGCCATTCTTTTTGTCGTTTCTGGACGAGTTAAACCCACAACAACGCGAGGCGGTCGAAACCACCGAGGGGCCGGTGCTGATCCTGGCCGGTGCGGGGAGCGGGAAGACGCGCGTCATCACCTATCGCATTGCCTACCTGATCGAGAAGATGGGCGTGATGCCGGAAGCGATCCTCGCAATGACCTTCACGAACAAGGCTGCCGCGGAAATGGCCGAGCGGGTGGAGAAGCTTGTGGGCGGGCTGAGCATCGCCAAGCCGGTGATCTCGACTTTTCATTCGTTTTGTGTGCGAGTCCTGCGGCGTGATATTGAGGCATTGCGGATTCCATCGGCTGTGCCGGGGCAGCCGCCGATCGGGCTCACAAAGAATTTTGTCATTTACGACGAGGCCGACCAGCAGCAGGTCGTAAAGGGGATCATGCGGCGACTGGGGCTCGACGACAAGCAACTTACGCCGCGCACGGTGTTGTCGCGAATTTCGTGGGCCAAGAACCATATGCTCGATCCGCAGGAGATTTACCTGCAATCGGCGGATCCGAAAACGGAAAAGATCGCGCACGTCTACGAGGAATATCGCAAGGAACTGCTCAAAGCGAATGCGATGGACTTCGACGATCTGCTGCTGGAGGCGGCGCGCTTGCTCAAGTCGGCGGCGGCGGTTCGCGAATATTACAACCGGCGATTTCAGTATTTATTGATCGATGAGTATCAGGATACGAACCGTCCGCAGTATGAAATGATGCGGCTGCTGGCGGGCGACCGACACAATGTTTGCGCCGTTGGAGATGAAGACCAGTCGATCTATTCGTGGCGCGGAGCGGACATTCGCAACATTCTTGAGTTCGAGCGCGATTTTCCGGAAGCGAAGATTGTGCGGCTGGAGCAGAACTACCGCTCGACTCAGAATATTTTGGGGGCTGCGTCGGCGGTGGTGGCGAATAACGTTCGGCGCAAAGGCAAGACTCTCTGGACGGCGCGGCAGGGCGGAGCAAAGGTGGGGTACTACGAAGCTCCCGATGGCGAGAATGAGGCACTGTTCGCGGCCGACACGATCAACAAATATGTGCGGCAAGCTGCGGAGAATGGGGATACGGCGCGAGCGGCGGTGCTCTATCGCACGAATTCCCAGTCGCGCTTGTTTGAAGAGGCGATGCGGCGCTACGGCCTGAAGTATCACGTGGTCGGCGGGTTCTCCTTCTACGAGCGCGCCGAGATCAAGGACATGATCTCGTATTTGAAGGTTGTCCTTAACCCGGACGATTCGGTTTCGCTGCTGCGCGTGATCAACACGCCGGTGCGGGGAATCGGGAAGACTACGATTGAAACGATTGAACACCTCGCGCTTGAGACCGGGCTGTCTTTATGGGGCGCGATCGGGGAGAGTATTCGGCGGCAGTTGCTGCCGGCGCGGGCACTGGCAGCGCTGAAGAGTTTTCAGCAATTGATTGAAGACGGGCGTGCGATGCTGGTGGGAGCTTATGTGGAGCAACTGGAGGAAAGCGCAAAGGATAGTAACGCCGGCGTCCCGCCGGCGGTCGAGCGGGCGCCCGTACCCGCTCTCCGGCAGGATGAGACTGACTCCGCTTCTTTCGACACCGATTTCAATCCCACCAACTTCAGTTTCGACTTCGCAGCTCATGATGCGGGGAAAACGGACGCGAGCGCAATGGATGAAGGAGACGTATCAAGTGGGGAGCTATCAAGTGATGGAGACCCGGCCGACGAAGCCGTTCATGGATTTCGTGTGCCGGGTGCGGCGGCGAATACCGCGGAGCTATTGAAATTTCTCATCGATCGCACCGGATATATCAAGCAACTCGAGGACGAGGACACGCCGGAAGCTTTCTCCCGCATTGAGAACTTGCGCGAACTGGTCAATGCGGCAATGGATTCGCGCGATCGTGGCGAGGCGCTCGATCAATTTCTCGATCATGCGGCCCTGGTGAGCGATGCGGATCAATATGACGAGCACGCGCAGATTACCCTGATGACACTGCACGCGGCCAAGGGACTGGAGTTTCCGCTGGTAGTGCTGGCCGGGATGGAAGAAGGGTTGTTTCCGCATTCCCGAACCATGCTTGAGCCGGATCAGATCGAAGAAGAGCGGCGGCTTTGCTATGTCGGTATGACGCGGGCGATGGATACGCTCGTCATGTCGCGGGCGGTATACCGGCGGCGCTATGGAACCGATATGCCAGAGGCGAGCGTGCCATCGCGTTTTTTGGAAGAAGTGCCGATGCCGTTGGTCGAGGAACTGGGTGGTGCGCGGCGGAAGGGTGCCTCCGGCACTGAGGAGTCGCGCGGTGCTGGCTTGCCGCGGGCGGGGGCCCCTTCGACTGCCGCTCAGGGCAAGTCCGCGCCACACCGGCGGAGTTACGATTCGGAGAGCACCCATTACTCTTACGAGGACGAAGATCAGAGCGCTAGCTGGAATCCGGCGCGCGTGAAGGCGAAACCAGCTCGCCCGCTGGAGAGCTACAATTCGATCGACAACATCGCGGAGTTTTTTGCGTCGCGCGGAAAGAAGTTCAGCCGACCGAAGTTGCCGGTTGAAGAACCCAGCGGCAAGCGCGGATTCCGTCCCGGGCAGAAGGTGAAGCATCCGAAATATGGCGAGGGGACGGTTTATCAGCGCGAAGGAGATGGGGAAGACGCTAAGATTACGGTACAATTCCCTCGCTTCGGTTTGAAGAAATTGGTGGAGAAGTACGCGCAGTTGGAAAGGGCGTAACGGATGGCAAGCCGCGAGTTGCGAGCCCCGAGCGAACTGCAGATTCCTCGCGCAGCAAACGCACTCGGAATGGCAAGTTTGGCAAGGTTTGGATGACTGTCTAGAGAATCGAATGAGGCTCCAGACAGCGGAAAAGCAGTGCGAAAGCAAGTAAGACAATTCAACGAAGAAGGAAGAGAAACGCAATTCATGGCAAATACAAAGAAACTCACGAAAGAAGAACGCAAGAAAACCAAGCGAGCGTCCCGCAAGAAGATCAAGGCGGAAAAGCCGAAGAAGCCCCGCGATTACGCACGCGGCTCGAAAAAGAGCAAAGTGAAAAAGATGGTCCGCGGACAGGCCAAACGGTAAGCTGATGTAGCATGGCAGCGGCTGGCGCAGACAACGCCGTGCCGCCGCTGAATGTTTTGAGGAGGCACGGGCAGCGCGGTCTGGGCGGTCTTGCTCCGGCAGGCTTTGCATTGCAAATCTTGCTTCGGGCATCTGCCCGTGCCCTCCGGTCCACCCGAAGGAGACCGGTTTGCCAATACCATCCACCGTAAACGGCGCCGCAACGCGACAATCCGACAGCCAGATTCTCTGTTGCAAGTCCATCGACAAATTGATTTCGGAAGCGGATAACCCCGAGCACCGGCTTAGCAAAACGCTAGGGCCCTGGTCGCTCACTGCGTTGGGCATCGGCGCCATTATCGGGTCGGGTATTTTCGTTCTGACCGGCACGGCGGCCGCGGGAGAGTATTTTCAGGCGCCGTCGATCCTGCATGCGCAGGCGCTCGATTTGATTGTGAATTTTCTGCGCACCGGGCACACCGCCGGAGCGCTCATGCACGGACGGCCTCCAGCGGGGCCCTCAATTGCGATTTCGTTTTTTCTGGTCGCGATAGCGTGCAGCTTTGCGGGGTTGTGTTACGCCGAACTGGCGTCGATGATCCCGATTGCCGGGAGCGCGTACACCTATTCGTACGCGACGCTCGGCGAGATCTTCGCATGGATCATCGGCTGGGACCTGATTCTGGAATACGTGGTCAGCAACGTCGCGGTCGCGGTCGGATTTGCAGGCTACACGAAAGCGCAACTCGCAGCGTTCGGGCTTAACTTGCCGGATAAGTGGGCGAGTCCTGTCTGGGCTTCTGGGCAATGGACTGGAGCGTACTTTAACCTGCCAGGATTTCTGATCGTCTTCATCCTGACCCTGCTGCTGGTGCGCGGCGTGAAGGAGTCGGCGGAGACCAACAACATCATGGTCGCGGTCAAGATCGGCGCGATTCTCACGTTTCTTGTAGTCGGTGGGATGCTGGTGAAACCCGCGAACTGGACGCCCTTCGCGCCATCGGGTTTCGCCGGAATCGTAACCGGAGGGGCAATCGTTTTCTTCACTTACATTGGATTCGATTCGGTCTCGACTGCGGCCGAGGAATCGCGCAATCCGCAAAAAGATCTGCCCTTCGGCATCATCATGTCTCTGGTCGTCTGCACGCTGCTCTATGTCGGCGTCGCGGTGGTGCTTCTCGGCATGATGAAGTACACGACCTTCGTCTCCGGTGAAGCCGCCGAAGCGCCGGTCGCCTACGCGATGAAATATCTGGGCGTGCACCCGTTCTTCCGGTCGGTGATTGTGATCGGAGCACTGACGGGGATGATTTCGTCGCTGCTGGTATTTCAATACGGGCAAGCCCGCATCTGGTACGCAATGTCACGCGACGGCTTACTGCCGAAGCTGTTCTCCGCCGTGCACCCCAAGTACAAGACACCGCACTGGTCTACATGGATCGCTTGCTTTGCCGTTGGCATTCCGGCAGGCCTCGTGGATATTGGCGATGCCGCCGATCTCGCCAACATCGGGACGCTCTTTGCCTTCGTACTGGTTTCGCTGGGAGTCATTTTTCTGCGGCGTCGACAACCCGATCGCAAGCGCGCCTTCCGTGTCCCGTTTGTCCCATGGTTCCCGCTGCTCTCCGTGCTTTTCTGCGGCGGCCTGATGTTCGGCCTTACGCTGATCACATGGCTCCGCTTCGTCATCTGGCTGGCAATCGGGCTGCTGATTTACGTTTTCTACAGCCGCCACCACAGCGAGTTTGCCAAGGGCGCCGCGCGCGAGTAGCGGGTGAATCCGCCCGCTACGTGAACTACAATTCCGGTATGGACAGCGGCGCTTCGTCTCGATCTTTCATTATCGGTCTTCCCAAAGCCGAACTCCATCTGCATCTGGAAGGTTCGATTGAACCTGCCACGCTGCTTGAATTGCGGCAGCGGCATGGGATGGACGGGGCGACGCTAGCCGAAGCCGAACAGCTTTACAACTTCACGGATTTTGCCGGATTTCTTTTGGCGTTCAAGGATGTCACGGGACACCTGCGCACGGCTGACGATTATGAACTGGTCACCTACCGGTTGATGGAACGGCTGAAAGCGCAAAACGTTCTGCACGCCGAGGTCACGATTTCGGTTGGAGTCTGCCTGTGGCGCAAGCAGGACTTCCCTGCTCTGTTCGAAGGGCTCGAACGCGGTCGCCAGCGTGGAGAGCGCGATTTTGGCGTGTCTGTCCTCTGGATATTTGACGCGATTCGACAGTTTGGGCCGGAAAAGGCGCAGCGTGTGCTCGACCTCGCCATTCAATTCCATGATCGAAACGTCGTTGCCTTCGGTATCGGCGGTGACGAGATGAAAGGGCCTCCCGATCTGTTTCACGATGTGTACGCAAGGGCTGCAGAGAACGGTCTTCATCTAACTGCACACGCGGGCGAGAGCGCCGGTCCGGAATCGATCTGGGGCGCGCTGAATTTAAAAGCGGAGCGCGTCGGACACGGTATTACGGCCACACAGGATCCGGAACTATTGGAAGAACTCGCGCGGCGGCAGATTCCAATTGAGATCTGCGTGACTAGCAATTTACGTACGGGATGCTGTCCGGCGTTGTTGCAACATCCGGTGCGGCGGTTTTTCGATGAAGGCCTGATGTTGACTTTGAACTCCGATGACCCTGCCATGTTTCGGACGTCGCTGGTTAACGAATACGAACTGGTGCAGCAGAACTTCAATTTCACCGACGACCACCTGCGAGAACTCGCGCGGAATTCGTTCGAAGCGTCGTTTCTGCCGGCGGAAAAGAAAATCGAATTTCTGAACCTGCTCGATGCATCTGCCGTAGGGCCGTAACCGGCTACTTCGCTGTTCTTCTTTCGCTCTTCGCTACGCCTCTTCGACGTGCCACCGTTCCCTCAGTATCTTGAGGACGGAACGGCCAGAATTGCGAACGACGAACAGCCAATAGCGAACGGCGGCTGCCACATTCTTGTGGTCATCCGTCACACGCGCGTGTTCACTCGCTCGCCTATAATGTCTCGCTATGAAACTTGAAGAGAAAATTGCCGAACTCAAGAAACGTGACCACCTGGCTGAAGAAGGCGGCGGCGAAAAACGCCGCGAGCGCCAGCACAAAGAGGGCAAGATGTCAGCCCGCGAGCGCGTCGAGTTCCTGCTCGACGAAGGCACGTTCGAAGAGACCGACAAGCTGCGTACGCACCGCTGCCACGATTTCGGCATGGAGGAACAGAAGTATTACGGCGACGGCTTCATCACCGGCTACGGACGCATCGAAGGACGGCTAGTCTTCGTCTTCGCGCAAGACTTCACTGTATTCGGCGGATCGCTCTCTGAGACCAATGCGCTGAAGATCGTCAAGATCATGGATCTCGCCGCCAAGATGGGCGCTCCCGTGATTGGCCTCAACGATTCCGGCGGCGCTCGCATTCAGGAAGGCGTGATGTCTCTGGCTGGGTATGCGGATATTTTCCTGCGCAATACGATTTACAGCGGTGTGGTGCCGCAGATCTCCGCGATCATGGGACCGTGCGCGGGCGGCGCGGTTTACTCGCCCGCGATCACCGACTTCATTTTGATGGTCGACCAGACCTCGTACATGTTCATCACCGGACCGGACGTGATCAAGACGGTCACGCACGAAGAGGTCACGAAAGACCAGCTGGGCGGAGCGCACACGCACAACGAGACTTCCGGCGTCGCGCATTTCCTGTGCCGTGATGATGCCGAATGCCTCTCGATGGTGCGCGAGCTGCTGAGCTTCATCCCATCGAACAATCTGGAAGATCCGCCGCGCAAGGTCTGCACTGATCCCATCGACCGCGTCGATGCGAAGCTCGACACGCTAATCCCCGAGCTGTCCAACATGCCGTATGACATGAAGGACGTCATTACGACGGTCGTCGATGACGGATACTTCTTCGAAATCCACGAGCACTACGCGAAAAATATCGTCGTCGGATTTGCGCGGTTGAATGGAAAGCCGGTCGGCATCGTTGCCAACCAGCCCGCCATGCTGGCGGGAACGCTCGACATTAACGCGTCGGTTAAAGGCGCGCGCTTTGTGCGCTTCTGCGATTGCTTCAATATTCCGCTGGTGACGTTTGAGGATGTGCCGGGATTTTTGCCGGGAACGCAGCAGGAATATGGCGGAATCATCAAGCACGGCGCGAAGTTGCTTTACGCGTTTGCCGAGGCGACCGTTCCAAAAGTTACGGTGATCACGCGCAAAGCCTACGGCGGCGCGTATTGCGTCATGGCGTCCAAGCACATTCGCACGGATGTGAACTACGCGTGGCCGAGCGCCGAGATTGCCGTCATGGGGCCGGAAGGCGCGGTCGACATTGTGTATAAACGCGAACTGGATGCCGTGAAAAACGGAGGCAGCGGCTCGGAACGCGAGCAATTGCGGCAGGCGAAGATTGAAGAGTTCCGCGACCGGTTTGCCAATCCTTATATTGCGGCGGATCGCGGGTTTCTGGATGCAGTGATTCAGCCGCGAGAGACGCGCAAGAAGCTGATTCAGGCACTGGAGATGCTGGAGACCAAGCGCGACAAGAATCCGCCGAAGAAGCACGGGAATATACCGCTTTAAGACCCCCCAGATTGCGATCTTTTAAAATCAGACACTTAGAGGGATTTTTCCGCCAGATCTTTGAAGAATAAGGACTTATCGTAAAGTCTTATTCGTCAAAGATTTGCGAGATTTGATCAATAAATAACTGACAAATCTGCAAGACTGTGAGAGAGTGAATTTGTGAAGGCGGTGCGGGCGGCGCGGCGAAATTTTTCGGGTCTGGAGCGGCGGCGGATGGAGGCGGCTCGGCTGCTTCGGGAGGGCGTTTGGCAGGCGGAGGTGGCGCGGCGGTTAGGGGTCCGGCGGCAGTCGGTGGGCGAGTGGGCGAAGAAGATTCGGCGGAGCGGGGTTTGGGCGCTGAAGGCGGGGCGGCTGGGAAGACCACGAAAGCTCCATGCGGAACAAGTGAAGCGGGTAGAGAAACAGTTGCGGCGGGGTCCGCAGGTGATGCGGTCGAGGAAGTGGACGGCGCGGCGGGTCGGAGAGTTGATTGAACGGGAGTGCCGAGTGCGGTATTGCGCGTCCGGGGCTTGGGGAGTGTTGCGCGGGATGGGGTGGAAGTGGAGGGGTGGGAGAGGGTGGAGGTTAGAGGGCAGAGGTTAGAGGGCAGAGGTTAGACGTCAGAGGTTAGAAGTCAGAGGTCAGAGGTCAGAGGTCAAGAAGTTTGCACCCTTGCAGAGAGCGCACGGGTGCGGCGGCCCAGCCACTTACTAAACTTTTCCTATCTCAAAACTACGACAGCGTTATACACCATGTGCAGAACAACGGCCGGCATCAGCCAGCCGGTCTTCTTGAATAAGATCGCATTCGTTATTCCTAACAAGACAACCGGCGGCCAGGCAAGCGCGGGATGGTAGATCGCAAAAAAAGCCGCGCTGCCAACTACGGCGCGCCATCCGCCCCATTCGCGATCGAGCGCCCGATAAAGCAGCCCGCGAAAAAGATATTCTTCTGCAAAAGGAGCGAACCCCACCGCCATTACCGCGTAAGAGATTCGCAAGTTCGGTATCTTCGCCATCTCCTCCTCCGACTTGCGGATCAGTTCGGCAACGGCGGGGATATGATGCAACACCGCGAGATAGCCGAGTGCGAACAAGCCCAACACCAATCCTCCGGCTGCTCCTAAGGAAAGCACCTGAAGATATTTGCCGGTGCTGGTTCCACCGGCGCGCCACCAAGGCCTGGATTCGGTGTCAGACGCCGATCGCCAATTCCAGACTTCCTGAGGCAAGACGCCGCGACCGCTTAGGAAACCCGATACGCCGATGGAAACGATGATGGCACAGACGCCATAACCGATAGCTTGCGCGACCGCAATATTTTCGCGACCGGCAATCGCTATTACGATACCTGTCACCACTGCGCCGCTCTCTACCAAAATGCTGATCGCGATCATGGCGTGCATTAGCGTCGGCGGAGGTGGAAGCGTTTCGGACCATGGATCGTAGAGGAAAGGCAGACGGGCCCGGAAATTTTGCCACATGGCGGCCGCTGTCAAGTAGGAATAGACGATCCCCATGACGGCGATGTGCCACTGCTGCGTGAGGATTCCGATCGCGAACGTCAGCATGCCCAGTTGAGCTGCGCCCCGGCGAGTCCATGGGATCTTCTCCGCTTCTCCGGATGAAGAAGTTACAGATACGAGCGTCACTGTCTTTTCCGCCATGCTGCGGCCAAAGAAAAACCAGCCGACGCCGACCAGCGAAATCTGCCAGATATTCGCTGGAAAGAGAAAGGCTGCATAGCAGAGCACGAGTAATACAAGGCCATACGAGATGAGTGACCAAAGCCATGCCTTGGCTTTCAATAAACTCTCCATGCCTCTGGGCCATGTTAGTGCGATCCAAAGCGCGCTTCCCTCTGACGTAAGAGATTTTGGCCCGAGAATCCAGAGGAAGTACGTTCCAAATAAGATGGCCACACCACAGAGATAATTCCAAGCGCCCTGGGCATAGCCCACGGCTCCGCGCAGGTTAAAGACCTGAACACTCGCAATGGTGATTGGGATCAGGATAGTCTGGACAATGGCGCTGCGATCGCGGATGAACCAGAGGAACTCTTTGCGATAAAGCGGTTCTTTTCCGAAACGCGCGCTCTTTCGTGGCGCGGAAGGCCGCGAATCCGTTTGGCCAAAGTTCCCTGTAAGCCCCTGTTGTGCTCCCCAAACGCTGAAGCGTATGGCGCCCCCAACCGTGACAATCGCGACAACGGAACAAGTGAGGAAGCCCCACAGGAACGAAAAAGTCCCGTCTTGCTGGCTGCCCAAGAACAGTCCTAACCATGGCCAGGGCAGAATCGTGAAGGCTTCAAGAAATTGTGCAAGCGTGGTGACTATTTTAGGAATAACAAACGCGCCGACAAAAAACAGCATCATGGATGCGTAACCCAGCCAGCCCATGAGACCGATCATGGCCCCGCGAGAACGCTGGGGGAATCGGAGAATCACTCCAATCTCAAGCGCTTTGCCCAAACATGCCGCGGCGATTGTCAGAGGGATCCCAATCAGTGCCGACGCCAGAAGACCGAGTGCCGGTCCGTAAACAAAGCCATACAAGAATCCGGCGAATAAAGGGCCGCTCCAATAGATTGGATTCGCGGCAATCGGGGAAATCATTTCCGCGAGAAAGACCGCGCCCGACGATACAGGATGCGTGAATAGCCACTCCCACATAGGATGTCTGCGACGCTGCAGATCGAGTTCGAGACCCTCTCCCTGAAAGATCAACATCGCTGCCCACCAGAACAGCACCAACGAGCCCAGCATCGCGGGAAGACCACCGGTCTTTGGAAGCGCGGTTAATCCAGGCGCTGCTTCATCTTTGGTGGTGAAGTCTCGAGTTCCATGGGTGCGCACAGCATCCCGAAGTTTTTGTTCAACCGCTGCTTGCACGCCGCCGTACCGGTCGACGATTCTGCTGGCCTCGTAGGAGTAGTCGGGACCAGCAACTGGTTGGGCAGGAGGCTGCCAACAGTACACTTGACCACTGCTCTTGGTAATACAGTACCTTGGTGGCTTTTCAGAACTTGCGACAGCTGTTCTTGCTTCGTCCAGGAATCTCTGGCTGACCACGATCTTTCCGCTGCGCTCGACTGCCACGCGCTGACCCGATTCAACGGCTATGCGCACGACAAACGCAGCACCGCCGTTGAGAAAAGCCATGAAGAGGACGGCCGCTCTAAAACCGACACCTTCCCAGTTGGTTGATTCTTTGCCTGAACGTTGGCGAAGCAACTGCTGTTGCCGCCTTCGGCGGCCGGCGGCCCGCTTTCGTGCTGCTCCGAGCAGCAGTCGTACCGTCTTCCAAAAGCTGGGAGGGTTGGGAAACTCACTCGTCATGTCTGTGGCGGTCGAGAGGTCAACTTCAAGAAGACGTCCTCCAGGCTGGCTTCGCCAAACGTGGAGCGGAGCTCCTCCAGAGAACCTTTCGCGACGAGCGCCCCTTCATTAATGATTACGGCGTGAGAACACAGCTTGGTCACATGATCCATCAGGTGCGTCGAAAACAGCACCGTCGTCCCTTGCTTGGCCGTGTCAAAGATGAGGTCATAAAAAAGATGGGTAGATTCGACATCGAGTCCATTCGTCGGTTCGTCGAGAACCAGCAACTTCGGTTCATGTAACATCGCCAGCAGCAAGCCGAGTTTTTTCTTCATACCGCGCGAGTAATCCTCGGCGTAATTGTCGATATCCTCAGCTAGCCGCAGCTGGGCAATGATCGGCACCATTCGACTCATAGTGGACTGTATGTCCAAGCCATGCATGGCCGCGCTGAGTTCGAGCACTTCTCGGCCGGACAAATAGGAATAAAAGACCGGCTCGTCCGGAAGAAATCCGATGAGCCGCTTGACTTCCACGCGCTCCTCGAACGCGTCCCGGCGGTCGATCAGCAGCTTTCCCTCGGTCGCCTTCAGAATGCCCATGAGCAGCCGGAACAGCGTGGTTTTGCCCGCACCGTTGGGGCCTAGCAATCCGCAAATCTGTCCCGCGGGAACAGAAAAAGAAACGTTCTTAAGGGCAGTCTTGTAGCCGAAAGACTTCGTGACTCCGTCAATTTGCACCAGGGCGAAGGACTGCGTGGATCGTTCCTCGGTGGGAGCGACTGCGTCGTTCTCAGTCGGAAGATAGCTCTCGGGCATCTAGAGATTTGAATCGCAATGTTGGTTGGACTAATTCTCTGATTAACCAGTTGAGGATACGACAAAAGGTATAAATCTCGAAGTTGGAAAATGCCGCGGGGTTGAGGTTGGAGCTGAGTTTGTGAACGCCCAGACGGGCGGAGCGCCCGTCACTACAAAAACAACTGCGAACTGATCACTGACAGCTGAGAGCTGTCGGCAGAAATAGAGAGTCCCGAGGTGATGTTGGATTCATTCGTCTCGGCCAGTAGCTCGCGTTTAGACCCTTGCTGACCTTATTCCTACAACTCCCTTGCGGGTCATTGTAAGCCGATCTTGCTCGGGCTCCGGGCTCACCGCCAACCGGATAAATCAGTCCAACGCCTCGGGACTCTATCCTGCCTTCGACATGGGTTCCTGTTCGCCTCAACCAGCGCTCAGCTATAGACCCTTGCTTGCCCTCTCAGACTTTCCTCGCGGTTGTCTGAGTGACTTCGCTCGAGCCCCGGACCTTGCACCAACCGGGAAAACTTCAGAACGTGTCAAAGAACGATTATGGTTTTAACACGCCTAATTTTTGCGTCAATTGAATTTGCAGGTTTGTAAGTTCTTATTCTTCAGCGTAGTGCAGGGCGTCCACAGGCGGGTGACACGAAGATTGTGCAACCGCGCACGGAGGCTCGCGCAAGTCCAGTGTTTACGCGGTTTTTTACCGATTATGAGTGCGCTGTTCAATCCGCATGCTGCGGGAGACAGCCTTGTTCGCGCTGTGCAAATCTGGTGACAATGCAAGACTGTCGCGGCGTTTGCTGGCTAATCAGAAGACAGCGACGCCCTTCCAGTACAATGCTGAGTTCCTGATGGGAGGCGGTTTCATGATGCGGGCTGTGCGTTTGACGCTGACGATCTGTGTTCTGGCCGCACTTTGCTTCGCGCAGAGCCCGGAAGAGAAGGCCGCGAAGTATATGGAATCGGTGCGGCATTCTCCGGGGTTGCTGCTGGCATTTCTGCAGGGGATGCCGAAGGGCGGCGACCTGCACGTTCACCTGAGCGGCGCGATCTATGCCGAGAGCTTCATCGATTGGGCGTCAGAGAATGCATTGTGCGTGGACCGAAGCACGTCCAAGCTGATCCATGCGGCGTGCGATTCGTGCGAGCCGTATAAGGCCAAGCCATCGGTTCGCTGCGCCTACCAGGACCATATTCTCTATGACCAGCTTATTGATGCGTGGTCGATGCGCAACTGGCATGCGGCGGAAGAATCGGGGCACGACCATTTCTTCGGGGCGTTCGAGAAGTTTGGGCCGGCGATGGAGAAGCACGTTGGCGAAGCATTCGCCGAAGTGGCTGCGCGCGCGGCGGCCGATCACTTGCAATATGTCGAAGTGATGAACACCGCGGACGGCGGGAAGGCGGCGATTCTTGGCACAAAGATCGGATGGGACGACGACTTCGCGAAATTTCGCGACCAACTGGATGCGGGTGGAATGAGCGACATCGTCGCCTACGTTCGAGCGCAGGCCGATGCCGACGAAGCTCGCAAGAAGGAAGTGCTGCATTGCGGGACGGCGCAGGCCGACGCGGGATGCAATGTCACGGTGCGGTATCTGTATCAGGTGTTGCGCGGATTGCCGCGGGAGCAAGTGTTCGCGCAAATCCTGCTGGGCTTTGAGTTGTCAAAGGCCGATCCGCGATTTGTCGGCTTCAACCTGGTGATGCCGGAAGATTATTACGTCCCAATGCACGACTTCGATCTGCACATGCGGATCATCGAGGCATTGCATAAATTCTATCCGGCCACGCATGTGTCGCTGCATGCGGATGAACTGGCGATGGGACTCGTCCCACCGGAGGGATTACGCTTTCATATACGCGAGTCGATTGAGCGAGCGGGGGCGGAGCGGATTGGGCACGGCGTTGCGGTGATGAGCGAGCACGATCCGATTGGACTGCTGGAGGAGATGGCGAAGAAACGTGTACTGGTCGAGATCTGCCTGACTTCGAATGATGTGATCTTGGGCGTGAGCGGAGATCGGCATCCGTTGCGGATTTATATGAAGTACGGAGTTCCGGTGGCCCTGGCGACCGACGACGAAGGCGTTTCGCGCAGCGATATGACGCATGAATATTTGCGGGCGGTCGAGACGTATGACTTGTCGTATGCGGAACTGAAGCGGATGGCGCGGGCTAGCCTGGAACATAGCTTTCTTGAGGGCGCGAGTTTGTGGAGCGATGGAAGCGAGTCGCAGCGCGTGGCAGCGTGCGAAGGAGATAAGGCGTCCGAAGATCGCGTTTCAGGAAAATGCCAGAGATTCATGGACGCAAATGAACGCGCCCGCGTGCAGTGGCAATTGGAGAAAACCTTCGCTGGCTTTGAGGGGCGTTTCTAGGCGACAAATGTCTGCAGGCTAACAAATTGAATCTTACTACGTTCCAGAACCTCCTCGGCTGCTTTGTGGCGCTCAGTATCATGTTCTATGCGCATCGCGGTGGGCCTGTCAGATATGGGACGATCCCCATGCCGAAGGAAGGACGCGTTATTATTTTCATCTGTGGCCTTATCATCTTCGTGCACTGCCTGAGGCGAGTGATTGTCGTGAGTCTAAAATGAATGCAACTGCTGACATTTTTGCGCAGGCCGAATCGGCGGCGGCGTTCGTTGTTTCGCAAACAAAACTGCTCCCCCAGATCGGGCTCGTGCTGGGCTCGGGCCTGGGAGCGTTTGCCGATGACCTGACCGAAGCCGTTCGCATTCCCTACGCTGACATTCCGTCGTTCCCGCGGTCGACGGCGATTGGACATGCGGGGCAACTAGTGATCGGGAAATCCCTCGATGTTCCCGTTGCGGTGATGCAGGGGCGCGTGCATCTTTACGAAGGTTACTCTGCGACCGAGGTTGCGTTTCCAACACGGGTGCTCGGGCGGATGGGGATTCGCGCTTTGATTCTTACGAACGCGGCGGGTGGAATCAACACCGCGTACGGGCAAGGCGCGCTGGTCATGCTGCGCGATCACATCAACCTGCAGGGGCAGAATCCGCTGACGGGGGCGAATGACGAGCGGTTCGGTCATCGTTTTCCAGACATGACGCATGTTTATGCAAAGCGGTTTCGCGAGATCGCACTGGAAGAGGCGAAGAAACTTTCCATCGCGCCGCATGAGGGAGTGTATGCGGCGCTGGCTGGGCCAAGCTACGAGACGCCGGCGGAGATTCGTTTTCTGCGGACGATCGGAGCGGACCTCGTGGGGATGTCGACTGTGCCAGAGGCGATTGCGGCTCGGCACATGGGAATTAATCTGCTCGCCATTTCGTGCGTTACGAACATGGCGGCCGGAACCACTGACCAGGCGCTCAATCACGAAGAAGTGCTCGAAGTCGGACGACGCGTGATGGGGCAGTTTATCGCTCTGCTGAGGGCGATACTTCCTCGAATTGCAGCAGAGATCGGATCTTAACTGCGAACTCTCAGCTACAGGATCACGCAGGCTTCCTCAAAATCGAGACGCGGGTTACGCGGGAACAGTTTGGTCGGATCGCCATAGCCGAGATTGCACAGAAAATTTGCCTTCCACTTGCCGTCGGGAAAGAACTCGGCATTGAGCTTGCTTTGGTCGAAGCCGGACATCGGTCCACAATCGAGTCCAAGAGCGCGCGCTGCCATGATGAGATAGCCACCTTCCAGCGAACTGTTGCGTAATGCGGTTTCGTCGCTGAGCGCTGGATTGCCCGCGAAAATGGGACGCATGTCAAAGTGCGGAAACAGTTTGGGGAGCTTGTCATAGAACTTTGTATCCCATGCGACGATGACCGTCACGGGAGCAGCTATCGTCTTGTCGATATTGGCGGGCGACAAAGCTGGCTTGAGACGTTCTTTGGCGGCCGGCGTGGTCAAAAATAGGAATCGCGCAGGAGAAGAGTTGGCGCTGGTTGGCCCCCACCGTAGCAAATCATAAGTCTCGCGAAGCAGCTCGATGGGCACCGGCTTGGAAAGCCACACGTTATGGGTGCGCGCTTCACGAAAGAGCTGATCGAGCGTCTGATCGGAAAGAACGGTGGGTGATTCTACTGAGTTTGCTGCTCCTGCCATGCATGAATCTCCTTATCATGTAGATTCAGTTATGCCGGAAGAGATGCATTGTTTGTTTCCCGACAAGTCGCATCCGGAGGGACAGCTCAGGGCGCCTGTCCTTCCGCGATCGAATTAGAAAACCACCTTCAAAGCGAGTTGAACGACGCGCGGGCCACCGCCGCCGAGGCCCGGGTTGGTCTGGGCCACGTCAGGAGTTTGCGTGATGACTCCCTGATAGCAGGCTGTGCTGGGCGAGCATTGCAGGTTGCCATACTGATCGTACCCGGGTGTCAGGTTGTGGTTTGGTTGCGCGAAATTGGGATGGTTGAAGATGTTGAAGAACTCTCCCCTCAATTGCAAACCGACGCGTTCCGATAACTGCGTGTTCTTGGTAAGAGAGAAATCGATGTTCTTGTAACCGGGACCGAAAACGGAGTTGCGTCCGAGATTGCCGAATGTGCCGTCGGCGGGCTGACTGAAGGCGAGCGGGTTCAGATAGCCGGTCGACGGTGACCAGTTCGACAAGATGGGATTGACGCCGGGCACGACGTTGGGACGCTGGTTGTAATAGTAGCGTCCGGAATTGTCGTAGGAATCGACGATGGGGATGGGACGGCCGCTTTGGAAACTGGCGATGCCATTGAGCTGCCATCCGGTGCCGAACTTGCCGAGCGAGTGGAAAGGACGCACCTGATAGTTGAGGGCCGCAGTGAAGCGGTGCCGGGTGTCGAATGTGGAGGGTCCGTGCTCGGCTTTGAGGTTGCTGGGATCCTGCGGGAAAGCGGCGCCGGGAGCGAAGTCGATGCCATCGGAAGCATCGTCGAGGGACTTGGAATAGTTGTAGGTCGCGAATCCAGAGAAACGGTGATTGCCCTGCATTTTCAACGTGGCTTGTAGCGCACTGTAGGTGGAGGAACTGATCGGGGCGAGTTCGTCGATCGCTCCAAAGTTTGGGTTCAGGCGGTTGTCATTAGCGTCAGGTTCGTTGAGATCGGTAAGGCGGACGAGCTTGGTACCTTTGCTGCCGACATAGCCGATTTCAAATGAGGCATGCTGTGCCAGCTTCTCCTCGATATTGAAGTTGAAATTCTGGGTATAGGGAGTGTGGAAATTACGGGGAACGGAAAAAATATCGTAGGGACCTGTGGTGTTGACGGTGAGAATGGGGTCGACAGTATCCGTTCCATTAAAGGCAGCGCCATTAAAGGGATTCATGGGCAGGACGGGAACCGGGCCGACGGGATTGGTGGCGACGCCGGCTGAATTCGTAAAGTTGGCGATCAGTAGGTCCTGTGGGACGTAGTCATAGTAGATGCCGTAACCGCCGCGAATCACCGTATTGGAGAGCACGTACCAGGCGAATCCGACACGAGGAGAGAAATCGTGCAGGTCGCGCTGGTAGAGGCCGTTCATGCCATCCGTGCCAACCATATCGAGAGTGTTATCGACGGGGTTGTAGTTGGACAGCAGATTGTGCGCTTCACTGAGCGGAGCGAAATACTCCCAGCGCAGACCGAAGTTGAGAGTCAAATTGTGTGCGAGGCGGTAGTCGTCCTGTGCGAACAGACTGAAGCCATTGTTGCGAGTTGTGCGCTGCGTGTTTCCGGTGTCAACGGAGCTGTATGAGCAGCAGTAGTTCACGTCCTGCGAGCCGCCCGTATAGAAATCGGCTAACGAATCAACGATGGGATCTGTGCTGAGTCCGACACCAGCCGTGAACTGGAAAATGCCTCGCTCGAGATTGTCGTTGAAGTTGCTGATGGTGGCGCGGCGAAACTCGCCGCCGAATTTCCAGGTGTGCTTACCCTTAAGCCATGTGAAGTTGTCGAGAATTTGGAAGCTCTGGCTGGTGCGGCCGCGGGGAACGCTATAGCCGATGGCTCCCAGATTCTCGATACCTGTGAAGTCGAATTCCGGCAGGCCGAGTTTGCCGGTGCCGAGATCAAGGCCATTCGCTTCGGGATTCCAGTCTGCGTTCAGCGAACTGAAGGACGTCGTGTAGCGGCTGTATCCGAAGCGGACTTCATTGATCTTCGAGGCAGACAAGGTGGAAAGAAGACTGGTGGAGAGAACCTGCACGCGCGTCGGGGAAGTCTGAGAAAAAGCGGCAAGACGAGAGCCGGTGCCGTATCCACCGGGAGAGCCGAGAGGAAAGACCTGATAGTTACGGGCGAAGGCGTAGCGGCCGGTAATGAGTTCTTTATCGGAAAGACTATGGTCGATTTTCGCGATGAGATAGTCGCCGCTGTTTTTGTCGTTGACAACGCTGGCAATCTGGTTGGTAGTGCTCTGCGGATAAAACGACAAAACCGCGTCGAGACCGGGATTAATCACGCCTCCGTTAAGGGTCTGGGCGATCGAACGAGCCTGCGCGATTTCAGAGACGGTGGGGACGAGCAAAAGAAAATCGGAGCCGACATTTTCGCGCTCACCTTCGTAGGCGCCGAAGAAGAACGTCTTGTCGTGAATGATGGGACCACCGAACGAACCACCGAAATTATTGTTTTGAAAAACCGACTTGTGGGACTCAGTGTCGAAATAGTTGCGCGCGTCGAGACCGCTGTTGCGGAGAAAGTCGAAGCCTGAGCCGTGGATCTTGTTCGTCCCGGAGCGAGTGACGATGTTGACGACCGAGCCGCTATTACGACCAAATTCGGCGCCGAACTGGGATTCGAGGTTGAATTCCTGAATGGCTTCGACGGGCAACAACGATGCAGGAGCGCCGCCAATACCGGTCTGGTTCAAAGCGGAATTATTGAAAAAAGGATCGTTATTGTCGGTGCCATCGAGCGTGTAATTGTTGGAGCGGTCACGGTTGCCGTTGATGTTGAACTGGCCGAATCCACCTTCCGTGCCTGCGACTCCGGAGGGATCGACGGTCGTGCCGGGAGTGAGCGCGACGAGCTTGCCAAAATCCCGGCCGTTGAGTGGGAGTTCATTCACGAGCTGGTGCTCGACAACCTGGCCGAGTACATCG
The DNA here is from genome assembly GCA_049509215.1 of Terriglobales bacterium. Lineage (GTDB taxonomy): Bacteria > Acidobacteriota > Terriglobia > Terriglobales > Acidobacteriaceae > Acidiflorens. The sequence continues at coordinate 11,375 of JBELAC010000013.1, read as the reverse complement.
CGGGTCGTCTCGATCAGCGGCACCTCTTCGGTGACGACGATCTCTGCGCTCACTTTTTGCACTTTGGTAAGATCGAAGTTGGCCGTCGTATCGAGTCCGACCTCGACTTTCACATTTTGGGCAGCGGGCGAAAGCTGAGTGGCCTCAGCAATCAACGTATATTCCCCGGTTGGCAGTTCCGCGAGAACATAGGCTCCGTCTGCTCCCGTGGTAGCTTCGCGGCGAAGGCCGGTGGCGATGTTCTTCGCCGTGACCCTAGCGTTCGGAATGACACTGCCGGTGGGATCGGTTACGACGCCGCGGATGGATCCGCGAAAGCTCTGGGCGGAAACGAAAGTGGTAAATATGAACAACAGCGACGCGAGAATCGCAAGTGTAGAGTAGGTCAGTTTATGACTGGTCATATGGTTTCCTGGTAACGCTTAGTCGAAACTTTTTCCTGAATCTATTCGGCAAGGAATCGAAGAGCAGATTCCTCGCTTCGCTCGGAATGACAAACCTCTAAAGAGAGACACTTTCCAAGTAGCGCAAAGTTAATGGCCCTTGCGCGGAATGAAAATCGGTTGCGGCGGCTGGATCTTGTAGACAGACGCAAAACTGGTCTGGTTCAGGGCAAAACTGGCGCGTCCTCGTGAATCGATATAGAGCAACGGATGCTTGAGAGGGACGTCGCTGAACGTCTTGACGAAGGGCATTTGGATTTTCTGCCCGCCGATCGTAACGTCCAACGTGTCGCCGCGCTGGTAGCCCAGTTTCAGGAAATCTTCCGCGCTGATATTGGTGACGAGATTGCCGAAGGGACCGTCGAGAGCGATGACTTCCCCGGCGAGTCCGCGTTCATCGATGGTGGCCGGATGGAGGTCGAGGCGGACGAGTTGTTTTAGCTCCGGGCCGATCTGAGTCCAATCATCGCCGCGGGCGACGTGAGCTCCCACCGGCGAAAAGATGTCGCGGCCGTGGAACGTGGAGGAAATCTTGGCGCCGATCATCCAATCGGGATTGGTGATTTCGCGAATGCTCTCGATGCCGTCGCGGTCGGCGACCATGGTCATGAGGCCATTGTCGGGAAGCACGAAGAACTGGCCGCGCTTGGATTTGACGACGACCGCTTTGCGCGTGCTGCCGACGGTGGGATCGATGACGACGACAAAAACCGTTCCGGCTGGAAAATAGGGGCTAGCTCCGAAGAGGAAGCGCGCGCCATCGGCGATAGAAAAAGCCGTGACCTGATGAGTGAGGTCGACGATGCGGAGGTTGGGCGCGATCCCATACATGACACCCTTGCAGAGCGCTACCGAGTCATCGACGATTCCGAAATCGGTCATGAAGACGACCGTGGGCGGCGGTTGCTGGGCAACGAGCAGGCCGCTGCTCAGGACGAGGAATAGCAGACAGACATGGACAACGAGCCAGGTTTTGCGGGACAAAATGCTTGCGATCAGCATGGAAAACGTTCTCTCCATAAAGACGACTATTTTACTAGAGATTCAGAACAGCGCAACCGGCGAGATTCGCCGCGCGAAGGCGGGCGGCTGCCTGCACAGGTAGCGTCTGCTTTGGTGAAGCTAAACATTGTATCCGGAACGAAGATGCTCCTGCTCGGTTTTCGCTTGCGCTGGAGGCGACTATAATCGTGTCGGCGAAATCATCGTCGAGGAGAAGTGAGCGATGTCGAACGTGATTCCTGAGAAGTACCGGGACCTTTTTCAGAAGCGCGCTTTTGCGAGTCTGGGAACCTTAATGCCGGACGGTCGGCCGCAGGTGACGCCGGTATGGTGCGACTTCGACGGCGAGCACGTGATCTTCAATTCGGCGAAAGGACGGCAGAAAGACAAAAACGTGCGGCGTGATCCGCGCGTTGCGCTGGCCGTTGTTGACCCCGATAATCCCTACCGTTATCTGGAAATCCGCGGCACGGTGGTTGAGATCACCGAAGAGGGCGCGGCCGAGCACATCAACAAGATGGCGAAGAAATATATGGGGGTGGATAAGTATCCGTATAGCCAGCCGGGCGAGGTGCGCGTAATTTACAAGATCAAGCCTGAGCACACGACGGTGATGGGGTAAGAGAGCAGTTCTCAGTTCCCGGTTCTTAGTTCTCAGTCTTGGGATCCCAGTTTTCGGTTGTCGCTCGTCGAGCTTTTAGAACCGGGGCTGCCACTCATCGATGAGAGGCGGGCCTCGGTCCCTTGACTGGATCAGTGAAATTTTTTAGTTTTCTGCAATTTTTCAGCCGCGCCCGCTGCTTTCTTTTCCCTCCTGACCACGTCTAAATAGATAAGAAATGTCTGGCCAGCGGGGAGCAGTTCTTCTCCGACGGAGTTTGGTGGGGAACTTCGGGCGAGTTTTTCCCGTACTGAAGTGAAGAGAAATCACGGTATTGGCGGTTGCTGCGTCTGTTCCGTGCCGGGAGGATTTATGGAAGTCGCGAAGAACAGTCACAACGGCTCGCATGATGGAAACACGCTGGCGAACAACGTTTCAGTGCACCATGTGGTGAAGGCGGCCCACGATGAGTTGCGGCAGTTATTGCAGCAGCGGGCCGAGATCATGAAGCGTATCGGCACCGTGAAGCAGACCATCGCCGGTCTAGCCAACATTTTCGGCGAGGAAGCTTTGGGTGAGGACTTGCTGGAACTGATCGACCGCAAGGGGAACGGGCGGCAGCCGGGATTCACGAAAGCCTGCCGCAGAGTACTGATGGAAGTGCGGCGTCCGATGGGTGCGCGTGAACTCTGCGTGGAACTGGAGCGGCTGGCCCCAACGATTCTAACGAGGCACAAGGATCCATTGGCTTCGGTGACAACGGTCTTGAACCGGCTGGTCGAGTATGGCGAGGCACGCAGCCTGAGTAACGATCGCGGCCGGCGCGTGTGGGAGTGGATCAGCGAGCCAGAGCAGGCTTCGAACGCGATGACGGCGCGGATTCCGGCGTAGGCGCACGCAAGAACGAATTCCTTCCTTCGGCGACTCCTGCCGAAATAAAATCCGCAGGTTGTCATTTTCGTCCTACTGGATCGGTGTTCGCGGAGACAGAGACACGGTAAGACTGGAGATTCTGGCCGCAGTCCGCAGGCGTTCTAGCAGGTTGCGGAAAAAGTCTCTTTCGATCGAGAATCGTCACCTCAGCGGCTGAAGCCGCATTCAAAACAAAGCGGTTATCGCAGCGGTGAACCGCTGCGCCACCCAAAATCAAACGCAAAATTGGGTTTTTCCGCAGCCTGCTAAGGGCGGAAAAGTGCTCGGACTGGTAGAAGAATGTTTGCGATCGAACTCGAACGAGATCGACCGCTGAGCGCCAGCGATCCGGGCTTAACGTCTTTGTAAGCTCAAGAAAAGCAAACACTTTCAGCGCCATCCGCAAAGACACGAGTTCACATGTTTCGTGTACCTTCGTAACTCCCAACGGTAGGGTAGATAACGATATTCTAGGTCTGGCTTCCCCCTGAACTTCCCCAGCCAGAATCATCCCCTGAAGTAGTGCGTCTGTTCCCGTGAGGCGACTGTAATGGCAACGATGTTTGGCCGATTCGAAATTCAGAGCGAACTCTCAAAGTCTGACACCGCCTTGATTTATAAGGCCCTGGATACGGAAAGCAATCAGGTTGTCGCGCTCAAGACGCAAACTCTGGCGCCGCTGGGCGATCATGCTACAGCGTTCGTCGCCACATTGGTTGCGGAGGGAGAACGCGCTCTCCCGCTCGCCCACCAGAACATTGGGCTGCTCTATGGCGCAGGCGAAATCGAAGGGCAGTTCTGCGCGGCCACGGAGTATATCCAAGGAAACAGCATTGCGACGATGCTGGCGCGCAAAGAGGGATTTTCGATCTGGGACTTGCTGGATATCACGCGACAGGTTTGCGGGGCGCTGGAGCATGCGGCGACGCTCGGTGTCGTTCATTCGTCGCTCGAGCCGGACAAGATTCTGGTGCAATGGGATGGGCTGGTAAAGGTTCTCGGCTACGGCATCTCGAACATGAGCCTGATCGCGGCCGAATCGGGCAACGGACTGGGACGGATGATGTCTTACTGTTCTCCGGAACAGATTCGCTCGGAAGCGATGGACCAGCGTTCCAATCTGTTTACGCTGGGGACCATTCTCTATGAAATGGTGGCCAACCAAAAGGCATTCGACGCCACCGATCCGGTCGCGCTGGTGGGCCAGGTCGAAAATGAGATGCCCGTTGAACCGAGTAAGTTAAATCCGAAGATTCAGCCGGCGATAAGCGCGCTGATCATGAAGGCGCTGGCGAAGGATCCCGCAGAACGTTATCAGACCGCGCACGAGCTGTTGCAGGATCTGGAAGAGTGCAAGGATGGCGGCAAAACGGCGGCCGTTGAACCGAAGAAGACGGCAGCCTCTGCGGTCAAAGTAGATACGGCTGCGCGACGAGCGGCGGCCAGCAAGTTTGTGTCGGCAAAATCGGAAGCACCGGCTCCGGCCAAGGCAGCGGCTGCGGCCGCCGGAATGTCGGCCAGCCCGGGCACAAGTTTCGGCGCGCCTTCCGCCTCCGCATCAGCCTATGGCGCAAAGCCTGCTTCGGCGGGACGCTCGACAACCGCTCCCAGTTCCGGCGCGCGGATGATAGAAAGCCCAAACGTCAGTTCTAAGACAAATACCGCGGTGCCCAGGACGGAGCCCAGCGTTTTTATGTCGGCAGCAACGCTGGAGCAAGAACCGGGAACGCAAGCACCCGGCAAGGGATGCGATGCAATGACATCGGGTGCCGCAGAGGCGAGCAAGCCCGGAGTAAGCTTTTCGGATCTCGATGAACTGCCTCCGCTGAAGGAACCTGTTTTTGTGGCGCCCCCGGGTCCGGAGCCGGAACAAGCGGTGCAACCCAGCGTGCATCAGGTTTATCCGAAGCAGTCGGGTTCCTACTCAAAGAAGGAAGAGAAGGCGAGAATCCAGCCACGGGAAGTTGCGAAGAAGGCAATTAACGAGGTTGTAACGATCCCGCCGCGGCTGATGCTATTTTCGATCCTGGGCGCAGTCGCATTCATTCTGGTGGTTGCGGTGGCGCTTTTCTTCCATGTTCGTTCGGAAGACGATGGTTCGACGGCAGCTCCGCGACCCGTGAAAACCGCGGTCGCTTCGCAACCAGCCGCTCCGATCCAGACGGCAGCCGCGCCCGTGCAAGCTCCGACCCCGCCCCCGGTGGATCCGCAACCTGATCTTACGGTTCGCCAGATCGAAAAACGCCATGCGAAAGGTCAGCCGAAACCGGCCCCGGCCGCAGTGCCCGTAGTGGTCCCGGGCGAAGCGCTGATCGATTCCACTCCGGAGGGCGCCCAATTTCAGATGGACGGAAAGAGCGACCCATCGTGGGTAACGCCGTTCAGCGTGACAGGGCTTGGTCCCGGAAAACACATTGTTTCGGCCAGCAAATCGGGCTATGCATCAGAAGTCCGGTCGGTGGACGTTGTGTCGGGCGCCAAATCATCGCTCGTGTTCCGGTTAGCACCAATCAACGCGCTGGTAGTCGTGAGCAGCACACCGCCAGGGGCTGACATTTCGCTGGATGGCCGGACGACGGGGCGAGTGACGCCATCCCAGTTCGCGGTGGAAAAAGGGAGCCACACGGTCGTGCTTAGAAAACAGGGATTTCTGGACGAAACGACGACAGCCGATCTCGGACCCGGGCAGAACTTTCAATACGCTCCCGTACTAAAGGCGCTCGGCAACACGGAGGCGATCCAGACGGTCGGTAAATTCAAGAAGCTGTTCGGCAAGGCCAGCGGCGACAGCACAGCCGGCATGGGCACGGTCAGCATTCATACCCAGCCGAAAGGAGCGCAGGTGGTGATCAACCAGCGCGTCCTCGATAAGATGTCGCCGGTCGACGTGATGATGGGCCCCGGTAACTACGTCGTGGATATCACACTCACGGGATTCAAGCCTGTCCACAAAGTTGTCAACGTTGAAAAAGGCGGCAAGGTCGCCATCGACGAGATTCTCGAACGCGAATAGACGCGAGCGAGCACTGCCGGCCGGTAGTCTGTTAATAGCACCCCCACTCAACTCGCCGAGGGATTGTCAGGCTGCGTCCAGCAGTTCGACCAGAGCGGTTCCACTCGCACGTTTCGCGGCAAAATGCGAATCAGCAGCCAATCGCTTTCCAACGTGGTCGCGAGTCACTCCAATTCGTGATTGTGATCACTGCCCCCTGCTCGTAAGCGGAACGAGGATACCTAAATAAAGGGAAAGAGGCGGACGGTGCTGGAGTTTACGCGGTCGCGATTGACTCAGGAGATGGAGAAAGCCCTTCGTGGGATCATGACAGTGCGGGAGTTTCCCAAGGGTTCTGCGCTGTATAGGCACGGGTCCACAGCCGAAGGCATCCACTTGGTTGAAACAGGCTCGGTTCGAGTGCTGTTGCCAACCGGCAACAATGAAAACCAACTGCTGGAAGTGGTTGGTATTGGCGGCGTGTTGGGGTTAAGCGAGAGTATGTCAGGGGACAGATACCGCGTGACGGCCGAGGCTGATGAGCAGACAACCACCGCCTTCGTCACGCGCGACCATCTCGTGCAGTTGCTGGACGATCATCACGAATTCTGCATGCAGATCGTCCGGCTCTTGAGTGACGACTTGCATGCTCTTTATCACAAGTTCCGCAGCGTCAGCGCGCATCCGGGACGTCCCCGGCGACGCTCACTGAATGAACAGATGAACTAGAAAGCGGGGTTCCGCGGGCTCAAAAAGAGCCGCGGGAGTTTGGGTTGTGAGGGAGTCGGAGAGGCCTTTCCATGCCAGCACGATACCGTGCGGCTAAGTAATTAGTATGCTTTGAAGTTGACGGTGATCTGCGTCTGGATTTCGACGGGTTCGCCATCCAGATAATAGGGTTTGTACCTCCACTGCCGAACGGCGGCGAGAGCGGCTGCCGCGAGAGTGGGATCTCCGCGCAGCACCTTGGGGTTGATGACGTTCCCCTCTTTGTTCACAGTCGCCTCGATCTCGACTGCTCCCTGAATGTGCGCCGCCAGCGCGTTCGGAGGGTACTTGGGCGGCACATGCTTGATCAACAGGCCCTGCGACACACCCTGGGAAACCTTGACTCGAACGAGCGTCGGCTTGGCAACAGTGGTCGCACCTGCCGTCAGGACGCTATTTAGACCGCTGTCGCTATTGGATGCGATGGCAAGTGAACCGGGCGGCGGCGCGGCAGGGTCTTCAGCCGGTGGTTGCGGCTTGACTGTCGGCGCGGCCGGTTTCACCATGAGCGGAGCCGGTGCACTGGCTCTGGCTTCATTCTCAGTGCGAAGGCCGATCTTTGTGACGCTTGAATCAGCCGCGGAGATTTGCACGGGTTGATTGGAGATCCGAGGAGCGGGAGTGTTCGGAACGGCATCCGCCCGGTTGACCGAACTGATCGAGGGCGCCGGAGCGGGAGCCGACATGGGACGGATCTCTTGCACAGGCGCGGCTCCATTTTGCGGCGCGGGAGCGGTCGGTTGCGGAAGCGGGCTTGAGTGTGTCTGACCAAACCTGGTGTAGCCGAAGTAGCCGGCGGCAACCAGCGCCAAAACGACAGCCGCAATCAGGATTTTCCTGCTGTTGTCCGATCGCCCCGCATCGATCTCCATGGCGGCGAACGCCGGGGCTTCCGATATCCCCGCGCTGGAGTGGCTCGCGGCAGCCGGAGCCGCCGATTCGAGTTCTTCCCACTGCTGGGTTTCTTCCACTTGTTTCCTGGGTGGCGCAGCTCCTTCTTTGGCGGGAGCCGGAGCTGCCGCCGTAGCCTGTGTTTTCGACGCGATACTGACAACGGGCGCCGCTGCAGATGTGGGCGCAGCCGTTTTCGCCTGGCTCACGGCTTCCGCAGCTGAGAACAGAGAGGTCGCGGCCGAGGGCCGGGCTACGACTGGAGTCTGCGTCGGCGCTGCCGCTGCAGGCGCATGCGCCAGTTTTTCTTCAATCTTAGCCATCGCCTCCATGGCAAGAAGCGAAGCGTCGAAATCTGGCGGTTGGGAGCGAACCGGCGTAGGAGGCGCTGCTACGTTCCGGTTCGTGACCTCGATTGAAAGACTTCGCCCGACCGGCCCGGGACTCGGGGCTGGGGTTGCAGACGGTATGGCGGAAGCGGCAACGGAGTCCGCATTCTTCCGAAGCAGTCCGCGGGCTACGCGCAGCGTTCCTTTGGCCTGCTCAACATTGATGGGTTTGGTCAGCACGAGGTTTGCGCCGATCCGATACGCCTTCGCAATGCCCGCCTGGCCTTCCACGACTGCTATGGCTAGCGACCCCTGGTTCAAGCCCGAAATGTGAGCACTTTTGAGGAGCGGTGCTGCGATTTCCTCATTGTCGCAATCGGCAACCACCGCATCATAATGGCGCGCCTTCAACTTCTCGAGTACGGCGTCGCGCTCATTGACGGGATCCACGGCGAAATCGAGTTCGCTGAAAATCTGACTGAGCACACAGGCAAGTTTTTCATCGGGGCAGAAGAGTAAAGCTTGGTAACCCATAATGAGGCAATCGTAGGCACTGCGGTGAGTACCAGCAAGTTACGGGCGTAATGTGCAGACGCGGATTTTGGCGATCGGTGACGAGCAAAACAGCCGTTCGTCAGCGATCACGGCCGTGGAAAGTCAAGGAGCACAACAGTCTGGAATGGCAAGGCTTTGCCATCGCGAACGTAAGGATGGTAGCGAAACTGCATCACAGCGCTGATGGCCGCCTGTGCGAGCGCGGCATTGCCTTCGACAACTCTCGCGCTCGTTACCTTGCCATTGTCATCGATAAGCGCCTTCAGAACCATGGTGCCATCGGCTGCGTCAGGATGTGCTCCGGCTGAATAAGTTGGCTGCACAGAATGCATCAGTCTCTTCTCCGCACCTTTCGAAGAGAGGATGATTACCGTCGTCTTTTCCCAGGGCATTTCCGCGTCGGATGGCGCGGCGTCTTTGCTCTGAGTGGCGGGGCTTGGGCTGACAATGGCTTTAACTGGCTCGGGCTTCTTCAAGTCGGGTTGACTGGGTGTCGGCTTCTTAGCTGGCGCAGGAACCGCCGCCGGACCGGTTGCGGTTGTAGCTGGAGTTACCGGGACCGGAGTTGCAGACGTTGGGCCCGCCGTCGCCGGCTTTGTGGACGCCAGATTCGTTGACGCGGGCGTGGTGGATGAAGGCGTGGTTGCGGGTGCAATCGCGGATGCCGTCGCAGCGTTGCCTGTCGCGTTCGGACTGGATAATGACACTTGCGAAGACTGCGCTGGCGCAGCCAGACTTTCACCCTGCGGGCCCACTGGTTGAGCCGCAGGCTTGACGGGTGTAGGCGGAGCGGGTTTGACCGGATGCGAAAGTCCAGCCAGGACCCGAGCGCGATTCACCTGCGATTGGACAAGGGCCTGGAACCCAGGTTCGTACGCCCACGCAAAGTAAAAGCCAGCACAAGCCAGCAGTAGTGCGAACAATGCGACCAACGATCCGCGCGACTTGCTGCCGCGCTCGGCCTGAGCGGCTTTCGGCTTACTCGGTTTTTCCTGCTCTTGCGGAGCAGCCGCTACCGGAGCGGGCTCTGCTTTGGGTTCGGCTTCGGCCTGCTCTAACTCCGCCATCACCGGATCCTCGGAAAGCTTCTCTTCTTTGCGCGCGTTCGGTTCGGCAGCGACAGATGAGGCACGCGCGGCTGAAGTGGCGGGAGTTTCCGCGGACGAAACGGAGACGTTCTCAGGCTCGGCCACGGCCGCGCTCATCGTGGCTGTAAAAGCAGGGGCGGACGATGTCAGGACAGGCGCTGATGCATTGATCGCCGAAACAGTGATGGCCGAAACAGTGGCGGCAGAGGAAAGCGTCTGTGCGGGAACCGGATCGGAGTATGAAGTAAGTTGGGAAACGCCAACGCCGGCGGCAGCCGCCATCGCGCGTGCTTGCGGCGCGGAGTAACTGGCTCGTTCCGGAGACAATTCATGGATTTCCATAGCGCCAATGGGATGATCCGCGCCATGGTCGAGTGGAGCGCTCTGGACCGCGCCGGCAGAACTTGCTTCGTGATCGAGCGCGTCCGTCGAGAATGTAGCGACCTGCTCGGCAACATGGCTGGCGCGAGCCGGATCTTCCTTCTTTACCCGACCAACGGCAGTTCGGATCGTGTTGCGGGCCTGGTCTTTGGCAACCGGCTTGGTCAGAATGAGTTCGGCGCCGAGGCGAAATGCAGTGGGCAGTCCCGCGCGGCCGTCAACGATTGCGATCTGGACAGGATTATTGCCACCCTTGCCACGCCGGCATACATCGAAAATGAGTTTGGCCGCCGGAAGATTCTCGCAATCAACGACCACGAGATCGAAACTGTTCGAATTGAGTTTCTGGGCAGCCGAAGCGCCATCGAGAGGGCGCTCGCAGGTAACGGACATTTCTTCGAGAATTGCGGTGATGACACTAACGGCTTGGTCATCGGGCGACAACAACAGAGCAAGTGGCATGGCTCTCTTATGCTAGAAACCGTCGTTCGACACCGCAAGTTACATAGGTAAGCACGCCTCTTTCCCGGCAGCTCCGAAAGGGCGCGGCTCTACATCCGCGCACCGAGGGATGTGGAGCGGTCTTCGCTGGTCAGGACTGTTTCTTGTTAATCGCGGATTCAGGCGCCGGGTAAGGGATCGAGCCGCGGAATGCAGACCTGTCGGCAGGCGAGAAATCGGGGAAGGGCAACTCGTGCTGATCTCGCCATTGTTGCACCTGTTTTTCGGCGGCAGCGGTTTTTCCCGGGTCAATACCGTGATCCCGTCCCAGATAGAGGGTCTGCGTCGGGAAGGCAAAACCGGTCCCCGAGCGTTCCACGACCTGCATGATGCGCAGCAAGAGATCTTCACGCACGGCGGCGAACTCGTTGGAATCCTGCGTCAGCACATAGCTGACAATCTCCAGGCGCAAAGCGCTCGGATCGAAGTTCGCGAATCGAATGCTTGCGCTGCCACTTTCGACCATTGGGTGCTGATAAAGAATGCGACGAACCTCTGCCAGGAGATAGCGCAACTGGTCTCCCGTGGTGTCATAGCGGATGGACAGCACGGGATTGAACAGAATCTTGTTGCGCCGGGTGAAATTCTCGATGCTCATGGTGGCGAGCGTGCCGTTCGGGATCGACAATTCGGTGCGGGCATCGGTGCGCACGCGCGTCGAACGCAGGCTGATGTCCTCGACCGTTCCGGCGCGGTCGGCGAACCGGCAGTAGTCGCCGACGCGAATGACTTCATCCGCCAGGACCGAAATTCCCCCAAAAAGATTCTCGAGTGTTTTCTGGGCGGCGAAAGCGATGGCGATACCGCCGATGCCGAGACCGGCGAGCACGGTGGTCAGGTTGAAACCAAGGATTCCAAGAATCGAAAGAACTGCGATGACGACAATCAAGGCGGCCAACAGGCGCTCGCCAA
>JBELAC010000129.1:0-13284 GCA_049509215.1 Terriglobales bacterium | reverse complement strand
GATCCTCTCCCCGCCGGCGCGCGCACGTTTACCGACGCATACGTCAGTGCTGGAACCAGCTATTGGTATCGCTTGGTAGCCGTGGACAAGAGCGGAAATCGTAGCGACCCGACGCGGCCGGTGGTGGTTCGCGTTGGACCTCCGGCCATTCCCAAACCTGCGGCTCCAACTCTGCAGATTGTAAACACTCCGTTTCCTCATGTCGCCTTACAGTTCAATCAGGTTCCTGGCGGTTTCAAAGTGATTGTCGAGCGACAGGATCAGCCGAATGGCCCATGGCTACGGATCGCCGGTCCCATGTCTGCCTCAGCCGCTTCCGACAACAGCGCGCCGCCATCAAAGACCTCCGCCTATCGAATTTCCTACATCGCCGCGAATGGCGCGGTCGGCCCGCCGAGCGATGTTGTGAGTGCGGCCGGCAGCCGATGAGTGCAGTTATCGAGGGATGTTACCCTGTGGCCCCTGTGGCCCAGCTGGGCCCGAGGGTCCCTGCGGCCCCGCCGCTCCTGTACCAGCGGGACCCGTCAATCCGGGTAGACCACAAAGTCCAAATCTCCTGTGGAAGTGTCCAATCGACTCAATGGCTGGTCACGGAGTACAAAAACAGCAAACAATGATGGCAGCAACAGACGTTCCAGGCGCGCTAACTTTCCTGATTTTCTTCTGGAGCCGCTCGCAATCCGAGCGGCTTTTTCTCCTTATCGAATCGCTGCTACTTCAGATTGTCGCTGCGATACAACTGCCCGACCTGCGTTCGATAATTGAACGCTATCCATCGCCCATCCGGAGTAATCCCGCTTGGTATGGACATCGGCCGCAGTCCCACCTGATCTTTTGGATTGATCGTCTGCCACAATTCCTTTTTCCCGGACTCCACATCGATCTTGTAAATCGTCAGGCCGCTTGCGGAGGTCGCCTGCATGAAAACATGTTTTCCATCCGCTGCCCACGCGATCACCAGTTCGTCGGCCGCAATCCCCGGAATCGGTGTCGCCTTATCTTCTTCGAGCGAGCGCACCTTCCACGCTCCTTTCTCGAAATCAAAAATTCGCTGCCCGTCCGGCGCGACGCTGCTGAATCCATGATTTTCCGTCAACCGTTTCGGCGTGGATCCATTCACATCGGTCACATAAAATCCTGTGCCTTGTCCCGCTTGGCTCGCGACCAGCAATATGTGCTGCCCGTCCGGAAACCAGTGTCCCCACCGCGGCTGGAACCCATCCCACTTCAACTCGCGCGCCTGCCCCGCTCCGACCGGAATGACTTGCACGCGCCCAGCTGAATCCCCCGGCAGCATCGCCAGCGCCCATTTCCCGTCGGGCGTGAGGTCGGTAGCGAACCCGCCCGTCCCAATTCGCACCGCCGGAGACCCATCGCTCTTGCGCACATCGATCGCATAACCGTTCCCCGCCGATACCGACAGGTCAGAGAACAGAATCGTGCTCCCGTCTCGCGACAGCCTCGGCCCGTACGATGTATCCAGCCAGGTCAGGTCCCGCTCTTCCGTCGAGCCATGCTCCACCATTGCCATCGTCAGCCGCGTTGATGCCGTGGAAACCAGTACGCGCCCCGACGGCGCTATATCGTGAATCATGGTTCCTGAGGTCCCGCAATATATGGTTCGCGTTTTTCCCGACAGGCCGGCCGCCCGGATGCAGTACTGCTCGCCCGATTCCGCCGCCGAAAACCAGACTTCCTTTCCCGATGGCGACCAGACCAACCCCTCCTGCGATTCCCATCCCGTCGAAATGGTCGTCAAATGTCCCGAGCGATCAATCACGATCACATCACCCCGATCATCCTCATTCGGCGGATGCCGAAACAACGCAACCAGCTTTCCATCGGGGGAAACTCTCAAATCGCTGATCCAGTTGTCGCCCTCCAGCAGAACTTTCCCGAGCGGATATTGCACTCGCCACTTGTGATGATCGTAATCAATTACCGCCATTTCGTTTCCATCCGGCGACCAGTCCGCCTCCGCAACATTTTCCAAGATCTCGCGCGGTGCTCCTCCTCCGATCGGAGAAGTCGCCAGCGTCCCATACCACTGCCGGTGCGCGAAAAACTTTGGCCGCACCAGCACCGCCATCTGCCCCTGCCGCGAAACCGACAGTAGAGCGGCCCCGTTCAGCCCCGCCGGAACCGGCTCAGGGTAATCTTCACGAAGTACATACGTGTCGACCGGTTTGCCGTTGAGCTGCGCACTGTAGAGGATCGTTTTTCCATCCGGGGCAAAGCGAGCCTGCGCTACGAAGCCGCGATGGTAGGACGCCTGTTGAAACGTCGCGGGCTCGGCAGCTCTTGGCCGTGAATACCAGGTAACCACCGCTCCCAAGAGCAGGCCGAGTGCCAAGACCGCCGCAATCAAAATCCACCGCGGACGCGTGCTCGCAACATCCTTCGCCTGAACCGCCGCCTGCGCCCCTGTCCGAAACGTCGTCCCGCTCAATGCCTCCAGCGCAAACGCCAGATCCTTCGCCGACTGAAACCGCTGCTCCGGATTTTTCTCCAGGCACCGCCGCACAATCCGCTCCAGCCCCGGCGACACCGGATGCGCCATCTCGCTCAGCTCCGGCGGATCTTCTTTCAGAATCGCCGTCATCGTCTCTGCCGCCGTCTCCCGCCGAAATGCCCTTTGCCCCGAAACCATTTCATACAGCACCGCGCCAAACGCAAAAATGTCCGTCCGCGAATCCACGGCCGCACCGCGCACCTGCTCCGGCGCCATGTATCCCGCCGTGCCCATCACCACTCCGGCTTCCGTCGGAGAGCTCGTCAGCGTCTGCCCCGCCGACCCTCCACTTCCCGTACCCGGCGCCAGCTTCGCTAATCCAAAATCGAGAATCTTCACCCTCCCTTCGCGGGTGACAAACACGTTCTCCGGTTTCAGATCGCGATGGATGATTCCCTTGTCATGCGCCGCCGCCAACCCATGCGCAATCTGCACCGCATAATCGGCCGCCTTACGAGAAGACAGCGCACCCTGCTCCAACTCCGCGCGCAAACTCGTCCCTTCCAGCAGCTCAGACACGATGAACGGCGCGCCGCCCTCCTCGCCAATATCGTGAATTGCAAGAATGTTTGGATGATTAAGTGCCGCAACCGCGCGGGCCTCCTGCTCGAAGCGCCGCAGCCGGTCCGCATCTTTCGAAAAAGATTCTGGCAGGATCTTGAGCGCAACCTCGCGCCCTAGCCGCGAATCGCGCGCCCGATACACCTCGCCCATCCCGCCTGCGCCCAGCGGAGAGATGATTTCGTAAGGGCCAATTTTCGTGCCGGAGGTCAATGACATGGGTTCGCCATTATAGCGTCATCCAACGCAACATCGTTGGCTGAAGGACAAGTTCGGCCTCTGCTGGCAGATCGTGCCGGAGAAGATTGGCGAGATCCTGAAGCATCCCAAAGCGATGGCTGCGATGATGAAGATGGTGAAGTTCGACATCGCTACGCTGGAGGACGCCGCGAAACAGTAACATAGTAGCCTTACGATCACGCTCGAGCATTACGGAACAATCACTGCCGCTCCGTCGATCGCATCATTCTTAATCGCAGCCAGCGCATCGTTTGCCTGGTCGAGCGAGAACGTCGTCACCTTCGGTCTTATTTGAATATCGGCCGCAATTTTGAGAAAGTCGCGAGCGTCAGCTCGACTCATATTGGCTACGCTGCGAATCTGCCGCTCTCCCCAAAGCAACCGGTCGTAATCGAATTCGGGCACGCGATCCAGGTGAATCGCGTTGATCGCCACCACTCCGCCCTTGCGCAGGCTCGATAGCGCAGCGACCACGACGTCTCCGCTGGGAGCAAACGTAATCGCCCGATCCAGTTTCTCCGGAGGCTTCTCCGTTTCAGATCCAACCCATTTCGCGCCGAGTGATTCGGCCAGTTTGCGATGCGACACTCCCCGAGTCGAAACATAAACGTCGCAGTTCCACGCGCGCAACACATCGATGGCAAGATGCGCCGAAGCGCCAAAGCCGAAGAGCCCAACCTTTTCTCCCTGCTGAACTCCAGCCACGCGCAGGCTGCGGAATCCGATAATACCCGCGCACAAGAGCGGCGCCGCATGGAGCGGGTCGAGCGTCGCAGGCAGCGGGAAAACAAAGTCCGAGCGCGCAATCGCGAACTCAGCGTAGCCTCCATTCACGCCGTACCCTGTAAACGTCGGAGCATCGCAAAGGTTCTCAAAATTGTTCCTGCAATACCAGCATGAGCCGTCCGTGCCTCCGATCCAGGAGACGCCCACGCGCGACCCGAGGGGAAGGTCCGCCGAATCTCCATCGACGATCTCACCCACAATCTGATGTCCGGGAATAAGCGGTGAGAGCAGCGCAGGCAACTCGCCTTCAACAATATGCAAATCAGTCCGGCAAACGCCGCAAGCCTGCACCCGCAGAAGCACCTGTCCCAAGCCAGTCTCCGGTTGCGGAACGTCCTCAATCCGAAGAGGGCGATCTGAAATTTTCCCGGCAGAAGCCAGCACCGCAGCTTTCATGCGATCTCGAACTGACACCGTAGGACCTCGATACGATTTTACTTCTGCCCTCTGACTTCTAACTTCTGCATTCGGTCTTTACCTCTGCAATCTGACCTCTGACTTCTGCCGTCGGTTCTGCTAATCTCAACTTTCCGTGCTGATTCCCTCGTACTATCTTCCTGCCGCTTTCGGCCTGACCGCGGTCGGCGTCTGGGGAACGAGCGATTTTCTCGGCGGATTGGGCTCGCGCCGCGCCAGCGCATTCTTATTTACGTCCATCGTTCACGGCAGCGGCTTCGCGCTGGCTGCCGCGCTCGCTCTCGCCATCCGCTCGCCTCTTCCCAAGGGAACGAGCATTTTCTGGGCTCTAATCGCCGGCGCCGTCGGCGGCTCCGCTCTCGCCTTGTTCTATCGTGCACTGGCTGGCGGGAAGATGGGACTCATCGCTCCCATCGCCGCCGTTCTTAGCGCAGGCATTCCCACGATCGTCACCGCCTTCTCCGAAGGACTTCCGGGAACGCGCCAGATCCTCGGATTCGTACTGGCCGTCATCGGAGTCTGGCTGATCTCGCGTGCGGAAAGCACACAAGATAGCAAGGACGGTACGAGCCCTGGGAATGATAAAAATGGCCGCCGCCCGCAAGGCTTGGGAACAGCCGTGCTGGCCGGAATCGCGTTCGCCGGTTTCTACCTCTGCATTCACCGCGCGGGCAACGGCTCAGCCCTCTGGCTAGCGGTCTATTCCCGCTTTGCTTCCCTGCTGGTCACGCTTGCCTTCGTCTCATTTACCCGGCAGTTCCGAGCCGTGCCGCGCCCTATACTGGCAATTGCCGTCGTCGCCGGAATCCTTGACATCACCGGAAGCGTGGCCTTCATACGTGCCTCGCAAATCGGACGTCTCGACGTAGCTGTCGTTCTCAGTTCTCTTTACCCCGCTGTAACCGTTGTCCTGGCGCGCATCTTCCTCCACGAACACTTCAGCCGCGCTCGCACCTTGGGAATGTTGGCCGCGCTCGCCGCCGTTCCCATGATCGCCGGTTAGGAAAGACCGTACTTGCCCAATCGGCGAACAGCACGATAAGAGCTAGCCGGGCAGGCCAAAACAGACTGACACCGAACAACCTTGCTGTTATCTTTTCCTCGTGCCCCTGATCCAAATCCGCAACCTGACCAGAGTTTTCGATCTGTCCGAATCAGCCTTCGGCAGCCCTTCCGGAAAAGGTCAGGGACAAGTCCGCGCCGTGGATGATGTCTCGCTCGACATCGAGCAAGGCGAAACACTGGGCCTGGTGGGCGAATCCGGTTCCGGCAAAAGCACGCTCGGACGTCTCATCCTCCGCCTGATTGAACCAACCTCCGGCAGCGTTCTGTTCAACGACGCTGACGTTCTGCAGGCGGATGGCTCTGCACTGCGCCGCCTGCGCCGCGACATGCAAATCGTATTCCAGGACCCTTTTGGCTCGCTCGACCCGCGTTTCCGCGTTCACGATGTGATTGCCGAGCCGCTGATCATTCACGAAGATCTCAGTCGCGATGCCCGGAGCCGTCGCGTGGCCGAATTGTTGCGCGCTGTCGGCATGGACGAATCGGCTATGCCTCGCTACCCGCACGAGTTCTCGGGAGGCCAGCGCCAGCGCATCGGGATCGCCCGCGCTCTCGCTCTCCGCCCCAAATTCATGGTCGCCGACGAACCGGTCTCCGCTCTCGACGTCAGCGTGGGAGCGCAGATCGTGAACCTTTTTCAATCGCTGCAACGAGAGTTCGGATTGACCTATCTGTTCATCTCGCACTCCATGCCGGTCGTGCGCTATCTTTCGACCCGGATCGCGGTCATGTATCGCGGAAAAATCGTCGAGATCGGAACCACCGCCGAGATCACCGAGCACCCAAGAGACGCCTATACACGCAGTCTCCTTGCCGCCACGCCCAAGATCGCAGTTTCCTAGACCGGCAGTGTTAGCTTGTCGAAGCAGCCCCGGCGAACTAAAATTCGCCTGTTCAAGGAGCAGCCATGGCAACCCCAGTTGTGCCTCCCCAAGTGCCAGCACCGTTGTCCGAATTTCAACGTCTGATCGATGTCTTCATCGCGCCCAGCAAGACCTTCGCCGATCTCCGCCGGAACGCCATGTGGTGGGCTCCCTTTCTGATCGTCGCAATCGTCGGATTCCTTTTCGTTTACACGGTCGACCAGAAGGTCGGATTTCCGAAAGTCGTAGACAACACACTGCAGACTCAGCCAAAAGCGGCCGAGCGCATCGAGAGCCTGCCCGCCGATAAGCGCGCTCAAGCGATGCACCAACAGGTTGCGGTTACCAAGTTTGTTTCCTATGCCGTTCCGGCGATTGCGCTCATCATCTATTCCATCTTCGCGGGCGTTATTTACGGCTGCATCAAGTTTGTCGCGAATGCCGATGTGCAATTCAAGACCGTCTTTGCGCTCATCGTTTACACCCGGCTCCCGGAATTGTTGCGAGCGATCTTGTCGAGCGTCTCGCTTCTTGCGGGAGTCAGCGTCGATTCGTTTGATATTCAAAATCCCCTGTTCACGAATGGCGCGTACCTTCTCGACCCCAGCGGCTCTCCAATTCTGCGAGCCCTGTTGGGCTCGTTCGACATCATCACAATCTGGACTTTGATTCTGGTAGCTATCGGTATTCCGTGCATTGCCAAAGTCAAGCGTGGCACATCGTTCGCCATCGTGTTTGGATGGTTCATCTTCACGGTCCTGCTCAAGGTTGGCTTGGCCTCGCTGTCAGCCTAGACTGTGACAAAAGACTGTGACAAAAGTCATTGCGCTGCAGGCCCCTGCAACTTAGCTTTCGAGGGTTTAATCCCATTGGAGGATTCATGCGCCTCTCTTTTGCGGTTTTGCTTGTCCTTACCGCTACCAGCTCTCTTCTTTACGCGCAGCCCGCAAATTCCGCCGCGGCCTGCATTGACTGTCATTCGAAACAAACTCCCAACATCGTCTCGGATTGGAAACTCAGCAAGCACAGCCAGCTTGAGGTGACGTGCGTCACCTGTCATGGCGATCAGCATCAATCGGCGACCGACGTAGCCAAGGTGAAGATCCCCACTCCCGAAACCTGCGCACAGTGCCACCAGACGCAGGTGGACCAGTACAAGCACGGCAAGCATTCCAAGGCATGGGCGGCAATGATGGCGATGCCGACCATCCACTGGCAGCCCATGGCGATGATCGAGGGCCAGAAGGGCTGCGGCGCATGCCACAAGATCGGCGAGAAACCCGTCGAAGAGATTGCGAAGCTTCGCAGCCAGGGAAATGAATTCGGTTCCGCATCGTGCGATTCGTGCCACACGCGCCATACGTTCTCTGTCGAAGAAGCCAGGTCTCCGCAGGCCTGCGAAACCTGCCACATGGGTTTTGACCATCCGCAGTGGGAAATGTATTCCTCCTCGAAGCATGGCGTGCGCGAAGACCTCAAGCAACGCGGAATTCTCCCGGCTGGTGCGGCCGCTCCGACCTGCCAGACCTGCCACATGCAGAATGGCGATCACGGTGTGCGCACGGCGTGGGGGTTCCTGGCCGTTCGCTTGCCACTGCCCGAAGACAAGCAGTGGGCCGCGGATCGCGCGACAATTCTGCAGGCCCTCGGCGTGCTCGATCCTGACGGCAAGCCGACCGCATTGGTTGCGACCGTGCAAGCCGCCGATGTGGCCCGTCTGACGCAAGAAGACTGGCAGGCCGAACGCAACAAGATGCTCAAGACCTGCAACCAATGCCACTCCGGCAACTTCGCCAAACAACAACTCGAAGCGGGCGACGACATGATCAAGAATGCCGATCACCTGATGGCCCAAGCGATCAAGATTGTCGCCAGTCTCTACAAGGATGGCATCGTTCCACAACCAAAGAACTATGCTTATGCCTTCCCGAATCTCCTGACGTTCCACGATGCGCCCACCGTGATCGAGCAGAAACTGTTCGTCATGTACCTCGAACATCGGATGCGCACTTTCCAGGGAACCTTCCACGCCAGTCCCGATTACGCCCTCTGGTATGGGTGGAGCGAAATGCAACGCGATCTGACCGAGATCACCGAGCTAGCCGAACAGATGCGCCGAGACAAGAAAGGCCCAACCGTGAAACCGGCGGCTGCTCTCAGGCCAGCCTCGGCCAAGTCACCGAAGCCATGAGCATTGTCAATCAGGCGTGGGGACGGAGGTTGTCCCCACACAACCCTCTCTCCGAATAGTCACAATCCGATTTACAATTGCCGCGACCATGCACACTGCAGACGTCGTCCTGATTGGCGGAGGAATTGTCGGGTCGAGCATTGCCTATCATCTCGTCGCTGCGGGCTGCAAAGACGTGCTCGTGCTCGAGCGTGATACCTCGCAGGGCAAGGGATCGACCGGCAAGAGCATGGGTGGCGTGCGCGCCCAGTTTTCCACTCCCGTCAACATTCAGATGTCGCTATATTCCATTCCGTTTTACTCCACCTTCGATGAAAGGCTCGGCTATCCATGCGACTATCGTCCGCAGGGATACCTGTTTTGCGCCACCAGCGACAACCACGTCGCCTACCTGAGCGCGAACTACGAAAAACAGGTTGCACTGGGATTGAAGAATGTGCGGATGGTTGCTGGCGATGAGATTCGCGGTATGTTTCCGCAAATACGCGGCGACGACATCGTCGGCGGAAGTTTCTGCTCCACGGACGGCTTCGTCGATCCCTATAGCGCGATGATCGGCTTCATGACCTGGGCCAGCGATCACGGCGCCACACTTTGGAAAAATGCCGGAGTCAATTCCATCAAAAGAGTCGGCGAAAGGTCTGACCGTGGCAGCTTTGAAATCGCGACCACGCGCGGCTCGATTTCAACGCGGGCCATCGTGAATTGCGCGGGCGCATGGGCCGCCGAGATCGCGGCTATGCTCGGCGTCAGCCTGCCCGTCGAACCGCTGCGCCGCATGCTGGTCCCGACCGAACCCTTCGATCAGTTTCCCCACACCGCGCCCATGATCATTGATATGTCGAACGGCTTTCACTTTCGTCCCGAAAGTCGCGGATTCCTGCTGGCCTGGAACGATCCTGAAGAAACGCCGGGCTACAAGACCGATTTCGAGCCCAGTTTCATCGAAAAGATCCTGACCCGCGCCGCCGACCGCGTACCGCTATTCGAAAGCGTCCCCGTCAATCCCAAGCGAGCCTGGGCCGGACTCTATGAAATGACGCCTGACCACCATCCGATTCTGGGCGAGTCTCCCGAGGTCCCCGGCTTTTTCTTCGCCAACGGCTTCAGCGGACACGGCGTGATGCACGCACCCGCCACCGGAAAAATTCTGAGCGATTTAATCCTGACGGGCAAGACCGATCTGATTAGCGCATCGCTGCTGAACTTTTCGCGCTTCGCGGAGGGTCGAACGATTCATGAAACTGCAGTGCTCTGACGAGCGAAAACCGGCCTTCTGAAGGTCGCCGAATAGAAAGGAGCAACCCATGTCCCTCTTCGGACTGATCGAATACTCCGACGCTACTCCCGAAGTGCGCGCCGTCTACGACGACATCATGGCCACGCGCAAAACCGACTGGATCAACAATTTCTGGAAGGCCCTCGCCCACGACCCTGTAACCCTCAAGCGTTCCTGGGAAACCATTAAGCACGTCATGGCGCCAGGCACGCTCGATCCGGTCACCAAGGAACTTCTGTACCTCGCGGTTTCGGTCACGAACCAGTGTGCCTACTGCATCGCCGCGCACACCGCTTCTGCGAAGAAAAAAGGGATGACGGACGCACAGTTTAAGGAAATGATGGCGGTGGTCGGCCTCGCCAACGAAAATAACCGGCTCGTTGCCGGATATCAGGTCGAAATTGACGAGCGCTTCAAGCCACCGCTGGCATAAGCCATGGCTTCCTGTAATTCTTCCCCGCCGAAGATGCAGCCAGCGGCGTCGCCACTGGCTCCCAAGGTTCTATAATCGTCGAATCGACTTGGGGAGGTAAGGCATGGCGCAAATGACGATGATTCCGGTCGCGACCCATGGATTTTACGTGGATGGGAAGTGGCTGGAAGAGGGCGATATCGTCGAGATTCGCGCGCCCTACGACGGCTCTGTGATTGCCAGCGTGTATCAGGGACGCCGCGAGCACGCGGAAATGGCCATTGCCGCATCGGTCAAGGCCTTCGGCACCACCCGCCGCCTGCCCGCCTTCGAACGCCAGCGCGTTCTGCGCCGCATTGCCGATGGAATCCACGATCGCAGAGATGAATTTTCGCGGACGCTTGCGCAGGAAGCCGGCAAGCCCATCAAGAACGCGCGCACGGAAGTGGACCGCGCGGTCTTCACCTTCAACGTCGCGGCGGAAGAGACGGTCCGCGGCTACGGAGAATATTTGCCGCTCGACTGGCAACAGTCGACTGCCGGACGCTGGGGCATGGTCAAGCGATTTCCGCTCGGCCCGATTGCAGGCATTACGCCGTTCAATTTTCCGCTGAACCTGGTGGCTCACAAAGTTGCTCCAGCGATCGCGGCCGGATGTTCGTTCGTGCTGAAGCCCGCGCCCCAAACTCCACTGAGTTCGCTTCTGCTCGCGGAAGTGGTCCAGCAGGCCGGATGGCCGGATGGCGGATTCAACGTCGTGCTCCTTTCGAATGAAGACTCCGGCCTCCTCGTCACCGATGATCGAATCAAGCTCATCAGCTTCACCGGCAGCGCCGCCGTGGGCTGGGCCATCAAGAATAACGCGGGCAAGAAGAAGGTCACGCTCGAGCTGGGAGGAAATTCCGGCGTCATCGTCCACAGCGATGCCGATCTCGCCTACGCCGCCGACCGCTGCATCACTGGTGGTTTCGCCTATGCCGGTCAGGCTTGCATCTCCGTCCAGCGCATTCTGGTTGAGCAATCTGTCTGCGGAAAATTTATCGAGCTGCTGATCGATGGAGTCAGCAAACTGAAAGTTGGCGACCCGCTCGACGAGACCAGCGATCTCGGTCCGCTCATCCGCGAGAGCGACGCCATCCGCGCCTACGACTGGGTCCAGGAGGCCGTGCGCGGAGGCGCTCGCTTGCTGTGCGGCGGCCACCGTAATGGTCCATTCCTCGAACCTACGGTGCTGACGGGCACCAAGCCCAACATGAAAGTAAACTGCCAGGAGATTTTCGCGCCCGTCGTGACCGTCGAGCCCTATCAGGATTTCCCCGGTGCGCTCAAGCAGATCAACAGTTCTCCCTACGGCCTGCAGGCCGGGCTGTTTACGCGCGATGCCAAGCTCATCTTCGACGCCTACAACGAACTTGAGGTCGGAGGCCTGATCGCGGGCGATGTTCCCACATTCCGGATCGACCACATGCCGTACGGCGGCATCAAAGATTCCGGACTCGGCCGCGAAGGATTGCGTGATGCGATTCAGGAAATGACCGAACCGAAACTGCTGGTCATGAATCTGAGGTAAGAATTTCGTCGGCTTCGCGTTCCGCAAGTGACAGGTTACGTTCCAAACTCAACCTTTACTGGAAAACCGCTCGTCATGGAAAATCGCTCGTGATTTTTGTTGAAAACTTCAACGACGATTCCGCGCGCGGTTGAAAAAGATGAAATTCGCAGAAGAAAATCTGCGATGACTATTCCCAAAGGCCGCGCAGCTGTTATACTCACGTGTTTCAGTGTCGTGCGTCACGCGATGACGTGACGTGATCACAACCGCTTAGCTGGGAAGACGCTCCCGCAGATACAAGACGCCATCATTCAATGCAGATTTTTCCGCGCAGCACGAATGCGATGTCGAGGGCCTCGCTGTTTGGAGTTGTCTTCGTAGCGGCCGCCCTGTTCTGGGTGCTGGTACAGGTCGAGCGCTCGCCCTACATTACATACGCGGGCGTGCGGAAATCTCAACCCGTGCCGTTCAGCCACCAGCACCACGTCACGGGCCTGGGCATCGACTGCCGTTACTGCCACACCTCAGTTGAGACTTCGAGTTTCGCCGGCATTCCGCCCACCAAGACCTGCATGAATTGCCACTCCCAGATCTGGACGAACGCTCCCATGCTGGAGCCGGTCCGATCCAGTTATCGTACTGGCGAGTCGCTGCAATGGACGCGCGTTAACCAACTCCCTGACTTCGTTTATTTCAGTCACAAGATTCACGTAACCAAGGGCGTGGGCTGCAACGATTGCCATGGTCCGGTCGATCAGATGCCTCTGATGTACCAAGAAGCATCGCTTCAGATGGAGTGGTGCCTCAACTGCCACCGTGGACCCGAAAAATTTCTGCGTCCGCGCGACCAGGTCTTCAATATGCGCTACCAGCAGCCCACCGAGTCATTGCCAGTTCAGGTCGATGGCACCAGCTATACCGACCAGGCATCCCTCGGGGCCGCGCTGGTCAAGAAATATGAACTGCGCTCGGTGCAGGACATCACGAGCTGCAGTACATGTCACAGATAGTTCGAACGTGGGGTTCGGGTAACGGCTGCAGGTGAATTGGGGACGAATGCCGCAATCGTGCCGGAAGCAATTGAAGGGATAGGGTAAAAACCGCTGGCTACAAAGATGGAAGACGGAAAAAACAAGACGCAACGCGAAGACGTTTGCCCCAGCAAGAGACTGGAATTAGCGGACGTGCAGCAGCAACTCGATCAGGCCAAGGGGCCCGAGTACTGGCGCAGCCTCGAAGAACTCGCCGGCTCGGATGAATTCCGCGAGATGATGCACCGCGAATTTCCCAAAGGTGCATCGGAGTGGCTCGACTCGGTCTCCCGCCGCGGGTTCCTCCAATTAATGGGCGCTTCGCTCGCCATGGCGGGCATGACGGGCTGCACCAAACTTCCGATCGAAGAAATC
>JBELAC010000128.1:0-14515 GCA_049509215.1 Terriglobales bacterium | reverse complement strand
ATGGGGGAGCGCGAGGGGCAAGGGACGGCGTTTGAGTCCCTTGCCTCTCGCTCAGCTGTGTAGAAGCCTGAGGTCTCGGCAGCAGCAAACTCTTTCGGGGTTTTGTATCCCAGGCTGCTGTGTGGACGTTCCTCGTTGTACTCCTTCCGCCACGCCGCAATCTTCCGCCGCGCATCGAACAAGTTTTGAAACCAGCTCACCGTCAAGCACTCATCCCGCAACCGTCCATGAAAACTTTCCACCCGTGCGTTCTGTGTCGGCTTACCCGGCTGAATGTGCACCAACTCGATCTGTCGTTCCATGCACCATGCCAGAAAATGCCGGCTCGTCAGCTCCGGCCCGTTGTCGCAGCGGATGGTCAACGGCTGTCCGCGTTCCATGATGATCGCATCCAACACCCGCGTCACTCTCCGGCTGGCAAAACTCGTATCCGCTTCCAAGGCCAAACACTCTCGCGTATAGGCATCCACCACGCTCAGCACCCGGATCATTCGTCCGCACTCCACCGCATCGTGCAGGAAATCCAACGCCCACTCCTGGTTGGCCGCCGTCCGCACCAGCAGCGGCTTTCCCTCGCGCACGCAATGCTTCCGCTTCTTCCGCCGAATCATCAGTCCGGCTTCCCGATACACGCGATGCACCCGCTTGTGGTTCACATGCTCTCCCGAGCGGCCCAGCAACACATGCAGCCGCCGATACCCGAAGCGCGGCTTCTCCCGAGCCAACTCCACCAGCCGCGTTCGCAGCGGTTCATCGCTGCGCCTGCTCTGATAGCGGTAGCTCGACACCGCCATCGTCATCACGCTGCACGCCCGCCGTTCACGGAAGGCGTACTTCTCTCGCACCTGCTCGACAGTCGCCTTCAGGACCGCGAGCTCCACCCGTTTTTTTCAATCACCCACTGCAGCGCATCTTTGTCCAGACTCAGATCCGCCACCAGCTTCCGCAATCGCGTGTTCTCATCGCGCAACTGCTTGGCTTCCTGCGCCTGGCTCACATCCATGCCGCCGTACTTTGCCTTCCAGGCATAGATCGTGTGCTTCGATACGCCCACTTCCCTCGGACTTGTTCGGAATGCGGGGAGCAGGTCAGCGCGGGAAGTGTGTTTGCGAAGTGGGAGCAAGGCCTTCGTGGGCGGTTCGATTTCCAACCTGGGCAACCACTACGTGGTTTTGCTCCAGGCGGTCAGCCGAAGGGAGGAAGGCGGAACATAGTGTCAAGCTTTACTTCGTTTAGCAGCGACGGCGATCTGGACGACTATTGGGGCGCGATAACTCAGGATCTGCCATCCAGCAGAGCGCGCACTTCCTTGGCGATCGCGGCCATGGTAAACGGCTTCTGGACCAGAACCATGCCCTCCTTCAGGACTCCGCTGGGGATGATTGTGTTATCGGCGTAGCCCGACATGTAAAGCACTTTCATGCCCGTCCTTCGTTGCAGCAGACTCTTGGCCAGCGAGGGTCCGTTGATTTTCGGCAGCACGATATCAGTCAGCAGCAATGCGATATGTCCTTCATGCCTGTTGGCGAGCTCCATGGCCCGCTCGCCGTCCTCTGCTTCCAGCACGGTGTAGCCGCTGCCTTCAAGAAGTTCCCGCATCATTTCCCGCAATGGGGCAGCATCCTCCACCAGAAGGATCGTTTCTGATCCGCGCATGATCTCCGGCAGTTGGGTCTCCTGTTCACGAACTACTGCCTCTTGGTCGGCAGTCGGCAGATACATGGAAAAAGTGGACCCGTGTCCGGGTTCACTGTGCACAAATACGTTGCCGCCGCTCTGCTTCACGATGCCATACACCACAGCCAAACCTAGCCCTGTCCCCCTTTCCGGATCCTTCGTGGTAAAGAAGGGCTCGAAGATTCGCGCTAGCGTTTGCTTGTTCATTCCGATGCCGGTGTCACTGACAGCCAGCCGAGTGTAATGCCCCGGCGTCATCGGGAAGAGTTGCGCAGCCATCATCACATCGACTTCCGCATTGGCAGTTTCAATGGTGATCTTGCCCCCTTGGGGCATGGCGTCGCGGGCATTGACGCAGAAATTGAGGATGACCTGCTCCATCTGGCTTCGGTCCGCCTTCACAGGTTCCAAATCACGGTCCGGCCTGATTACTAGCTCAATGTGTTCGCCAATCAGCCGACGCAGCATCTTCTCAATGTCCTCGACAACAAGGTTGAGGCTTAATACCGTGGGTTGCAGCAACTGCTTTCGGCTAAAGGCGAGGAGTTGGCGGGTGAGCGAAGCGGCCCGCTGACCCGCCTTAAGTATTTCCTGGGTGCGGCGTTGCACCGCTTCTCCGAGCCTTGAATCGCCCAGAATAATCTCGCTGTACCCATTAATGATGGTGAGAATATTGTTGAAGTCGTGGGCAATCCCTCCGGCGAGCGCCCCAACAGCCTCCATCTTCTGGGCCTGTCGTAACTGATGTTCGATTTTCCTGCGCTCCGTTTCATCGATCAGAAAGCCGTGAATTTCGACCAGTTCGCCGTTTTCGCTGAAGGTGCCAATCGCATTCTCGGTAGCAGGCAAGAGGCGCCCGTCGTTGCGGCGAAACTCTATTTCGTAGTCTTCCAGATGGCCTCGCTCCTTCAGTTGCTGCAGAAACTGCTCCCGCTCCTCTGGGCTCGCGTAAAGTGACTGAAGACTCATTCGCTTGGCTTCATCCTCCGAAGCAAAGCCGAACATGCGCAGGAATGCGGGATTGCAGGCCAGGAGCGTTCCCTGCGCGGTGGAGATGTAATTGCCGGCGAGATTTTGCCTGAAAAAAGTCCGGTACCGCTCTTGACTCTGACGAAGTGCCTCCTCGGCCTGCTTCTGCTCACTGATGTCTTGTACTGTGCCGAACATGCGATGGGGCCGACCTAACTCGTCCCTCGTTACATCCCCCTGGGCGTGGACGAACCGCACCTCCCCGTTGGGCCGGACCACACGGTGTTCCGCTTTGTAATGCGACGCACCCCGAAAAACCTCCGCCAGGGCCTCGTCCACGGTCGGCTGATCCTCCGGATGGGTCAGTTCCCGCAACCGACTACTGTTGAGAATGCATTCCTGGGGTCTCACCCCATAGATACGGCAGGTTTCATCGGACCAAGTAATACAATCCGCGTCCATGTCGCAGTTCCAATAACCGACGTGCGCGATGCGCTGGGCTTCCGCCAGTCTGCCCTCGCTCTCCTGCAGATTGTGTTGGGATCGTTGCAAGTCCGAGTAAAGTGCAGTGAGTTCGCGGTTGCGACGTTTGATGGCCCGTATGCGTAAGTAATATGCGGACCAAACCACTGCCAACAGACATACAGCTGTCGTCACTCGAAACCACCAGGTCTTCCACCAGGGGGGCAGAATCGTGATCCGAACGCTCAGCCCGCTCTTGTTCCAGATTCTGTGATTGTTGCTACCTTGCACGCGAAACACGTAGTGTCCGGGCGGGAGAGTCGTGTAGGTGACAAACCGTCGACTGCTGTCCGTCTCATACCACTTGCTCTCCAGCCCTTCAAGCCGGTATCGATAGCGATTTCTTTCTGGACTGGCGAAGCTCAACGCCGAAAACTCAAACGAGAATACACTCTGTCGGTAGTTCAGAGTCAGCGAGTCGGTACCTGCGACCGACTGCTTGAATGGAGAGTCCCCGCCAACCGACACCGACTCCCCGAACAACTGGAAGTCCGTGAGCACGAGGGGGGGAACGTAAGCATTGTCCACTACTTCTTCAGGAAAGAAGCTGACCAGACCTGCCCGTGAAGAGAAGAACATTTCACCCGACCGGCTTTTGAAGCCAGCATTGGCGCCGTAGAACTCATTTCCCGGCAGACCATCCGAAACGGAGTAATTGTGGAACGCCCCGACCTGAGGATCAAATCGTGATATTCCGTTGTCCGTGCTCAGCCACAGATTGCCGACTTTGTCTTCCAGGATGCCATTCACGTTGCTGTTAGGCAGGCCATCGCGCTCGTCGTAGTTTGTGAACTCGCCAGTTTCTGAATTGAATCGGTTCAGGCCGGTTGCTGTGGCAACCCAAAGGGTTCCGGAATGGTCGAAACACAACGCATTCACTTGGTTGCTGCTCAAGCTTCCGGAACGGTGCGAATCTTGGCGGTAAATGGTGAACTGCCCGCTGACTGGATCAAAACGCCGAACTCCAGAGTCCCAGGTGCCCAGCCATTGGGCTCCATCCGGGCCTTCCGCCACCCCCCGATACAGGGTCTCCTTCTCGCCAGTTACCCGGTGAACTTGAAAGCGGCCGGTCTCCAGATCGAGGGCGGCCACGCCATCCTGGGTCGCCGCCCACACTGTGCCTTTGTGATCCGTCAACACCGCGTACACAAAGTCGCTTGGAAGGCTTTGAGGATCCGCGGGTTTGTAACGGTAGATACTGAATCGCCCGCTCGGCCGGTCAAATCGGCGAATACCTCCGCCGTAAGTCCCGAGCCACAGGTGACCCGATAGATCTTCGGTGATGGACGTTACATAGGGATTCGACGCCTGCCCTGGTGCTCCAGGCTGTTGATAGAAGGTGGATTGGCCCGTCCTTCGGTCGATGCGCTCCAGCGCTCCTACCGTTGCAATCCACAGGGCTCCAACACTATCTTCGTAAACCGTTGTGATCGTATTCAGATTTTGGCCCTTCTGCTTCCACCGCCCGAATCGAATGGGCCGAAAAGGCAGCGGCCTCGCAGAAAATCGGTTCACTCCACCTCCGGCAGTTCCAACCCAGATGCCTCCCTCATGGTCCTCGTACAGCGAATCGACTCGGTCTGCGCTCAAGCCGTCAGGATCGGCCGGGTTGTTGCGGTAGCGAACAAGGGCTCTGCGCTGTTTGTCGAGCTTGAGGAGTCCATTACCGAGGGTACCCAGCCATAACGCGCCATCCTCATCTTCATGAATGCAGCGCACCCCGCTGAGCACTGAGTTCTCCGTCACTTGGCCCAAGGTGGTCCAGTAGATGAGCCGGCGTGCGTGACGGTCGAAAATTGCCAGACCGTTCCACGCAGGCAGAGTCACCCAGAGGACGCCTGAGCTATCCTCGTACAGACGGATGGGCCCCGCGAGCTGCACCGGAAAAGTACCTCGAAATCGGAGATGCTGCGTGACTCTTCCAGACTTACGGTCGAAGATGTCTAGGCTCGCCGCCGTCGCGACCCAGAATGTGCCGTCTTTTTCCTCTAAGGTCGAACTTACCAGACTGCTTCCCAAGCTCCCCGCGTCTCCTGGCGAGTGTTCGTATCGCGTGACGTGCCCAGTGGGCGGATCAAGCCGAATCAAGCCCTTGTTTGTTGCAAGCCAGATGATTCCGTCGCGATCCTGGTTGATGTCGGCAACCTGCGCGTGCAACGATACGCCGCGGTAGTGCGTGAAGATTTCCGTGGAAGGGTCCAGTAGGTCCAGGTACTCGTTGGAACCGATCCACAGTTTGCCGGAGCGGTCCTTGAACATAGTCGTAATGAAATTGCCGCTTAAGCTGCGGGGTTTCGTGGGATCGTGGCGGTATTCCTTGGACCGGTAGCCATCGTAGCGCCGCAAGCCGTCCTGCGTGCCAAACCACAAGAATCCTCGGTTGTCCTCGACGATGGCGCTGATTCGGCTGTGAGACGGACCCTCTCCAAAGGAAATGTGTGCGAAGCGGAGATCAGTCCCCTCGACAATTGGGAGTCTGACCGGAGTGTTAGTTCGTCCGCTCTGAGCGAATACACTGACACAGGCGCAGGCGAGGAACACAACGGCGCCGAAGAAACGGAAGTCCCAGGGGCAGGCCGGTACCGAAACACGCGCTGCAGGATGCGGAGTGCCGCTTCGTTCACGGCAAAACATGGCGGCTCCTCTTTCGCTGCTTCAGAATTGTATCGCAACGGCGCAGCCACAGCATCAGACACACATCTGCACTTCTCAGCCAGAGGCGTCTTTCAGGTGCGCGGGGTAGTGCTATGCCATCCGGCCGCTCTTGACAACTGCAGAACACAAATTTCCATCAAGAGTCATCGACAGATCCGGGGAAACGATCAAAAACTCACTCGAAGCATACCCTCCAGAATGCGGGGATCTGCCGCGGTGAGCGCCTGCCCGAAAGTAGCGGTGTTCGCCGGGTTGAACGCGGTATTGACATTCAGGAAATTGGGGTGGTCAGCGACATTAAATGCTTCCATACGGAATTCCAGCTTCACGCGCTCAGAAACGGGGAATGACTTACTCGCCGCCACGTTGAACGCTATTTCGCTCGGACCACGAATACTACCGATTCCGGCATTCCCGAAGAACCCGAACGCAGGTTGCTGAAAGGAGTTCGGATTCACCCAAGCATGCGGGTTGCCGGTGATCTGAACCGGAGTGATCAGATTCGGCCGCGTGGCTAAACCTGCAAAGGGTGCACTCAACGTGGGAGTCAGCGCAAACCCGCTCTCCAGTACTGAAAGTCCAGAGAACTTCCAGCCGCCAGCGATCCATCGCACCGCCCGGCTCGCGGCATGCCTGGAAAAAGGCAGTTCGCAAACCCACGCAGCCGTAAAGACATGGCGGCGATCGTAGTCGGGTGGCCCGTATTCGGCGCCAACGTCGCGTGGATTCTGGTAAGTCGCGGCCTGGTCATACTGAACACCAGCACCGCTGGGCACAACGTTGCTCAGAGATTTGCCAAATGTGTAGGCGAGGTTTACTTGCAGATTATCGGCGCGGTAGATGAAGCTCGTCTGCATGGAGTTGAAGTTCGCATCGCCGCCGCTAAAAGTGCTGTTAATCGATGTGTAGCCGGCATAGGGCCGGTAGAAGATGCTGCTGACAGATGGGTCCCCCGAAGGAACCTGGTTGATGCAAGGATCGAACTGGTAATCGGCGGAAGGCTCGGGTGCGGGACTGAGCGCCGCACACGCAGCGGAATTCGCGCTGGTTCCGGGCAAGGGGAAGTTCTGGTCGTAGTTCTCGGCCAGCACGTGCTGAGATATCGAGCCCACATAGCCCAATGTACCAACCGCATGTGGGAAGAGCTCGCGCTCGATCGCGAGGCTGTAGGTTTCTGTCCGAGTTGCCTCGAAATCGAGGCCAAAAGCCGCCAAAGATACCGGTCCAAGCGTATTCTGCACGGCTCCGAGAAGAGGCTGGCTGATCAAGCCATTACTGACCGTCGTGCTCTGGATGAAAGGCGGATTGGTGAGGAAAGCCGGGTCTAGCTCCAAGGCGACGGGTGTATAACCCGTACCGAAGCCGCCATGCAGTGACGTCTTGTTGTCTGAGGTGAGAGCATAGGCGAAACCGATGCGCGGGCCAAAGTAACTCTTCTTTGCTTTGTAGAAACCAGGGGGCGTGCCGTTTTGCCCAGCGAACACAAGGCCGTTCGTGAGGTTGGCCACAGAGCCACTGGCAGTTAACGGCTGGCCATTGGAGTTGAACACGAAGCCGCCGGTTGCTTGCTGGACGAGCGGCGCATTCGCGGCCACGAAGTTTGTTGCTGAAAAGCTCGTGAGCTGGTTGCCGTCGATGGTCTCCGGGGCAAAATACGACCAGCGCAGTCCAAGGTTCAGAGTGAGCCGAGGCGTGACCTTCCAATCGTCCTGA
The DNA here is from genome assembly GCA_049509215.1 of Terriglobales bacterium. Lineage (GTDB taxonomy): Bacteria > Acidobacteriota > Terriglobia > Terriglobales > Acidobacteriaceae > Acidiflorens. The sequence goes on along the minus strand of JBELAC010000128.1, from coordinate 6,979 downwards.
ACGTAGCTTTCGCTCCAGCCGTAATGGAAGCGCCCTCGCCGCTGCATGTTGGCCTGCGTGTAAGTGGAATCGAGTCCAAGCAGATAGTCGGAGACGACATCGCTTGTATGAATGCCAGTGACTGTGAAGACCCCCATAGACGCGGGAAAGATTCCGGCATTTTGTGTCTTGCTTCCCTTCATGTACAGGAAGCCGGATTGAAGGACGTGCTTGCCCTTCACCCAGCTCAGATCATCGGAAAAAATGGTGTCCCCATCGGTGGTAATTGTCGGCAGAGCGCCAACCCCAAGCCAGGACCAATAGCTGCTCGAAAGAATAATGTTCGGGATGCGGTTGAGCGGGTCTGCCCCCGGATAGGCTTGGACGATAGCAGCCCCGGCGGGCATCGTGTAATTGGAGATATTCAGGTGCCCCTTGCTGTAGGTGTCACCAATACTCACACTGTTGATCAATCTCGGCGTAAGGTTCGACGACCAGCGCAAGGTTCCATTAAATCCCGGCGTGTAAACGGAGGCCCCTGGGTTGGGAGCAGGGTCGTTGAAGTTGCGCGACGGTTGTACGTTGTCGGACTCTTCATAGCTGATGCGAGCCATCAGCGCGTTCTTCGAATCGATGGAATGATCCACACGGTAGACCTGATCCATCTGATTATTGTTCTGAATGCCGTTGTTAATATAGCCGCCGATGCCCAGCGACGGATCGTTTGGCAAGGGCCAATACGTATTCATGAGCGCGACTGATGTGGGATCGAAGCACGCAGGATTGACTTGGTTCACTACTCCATTCGAGCCTGCCGAGAAACAAGTCGACGGATTAATTCCCTTCGCCGCCAGCAGGGCTTTGCTGCTGGCATCGAGAGTCAGTCCACCACTTGGCAAGAAAGGGTCCGCACTGAGGTCGCCCTGTCGCATTCCCCGCGTGAACATCTTTCGACTGGTTAGAGTTGCCGCGATATGGCTGATACGCCATTCACCGGAGGCAAAGAAATAGGTTTGTTTGCTGCCGTCAGAGTTGTAGATGTGCGGGATTTGAACCGGGCCACCGAGCGCGTAGCCAAAAATATTCTGGTGCAAGGGTTGGGGTCCCATTTGGAAATAATTCCGCGCTGCTAAATCGTCGTTGCGGATGTAGTCGTAAGCTGTACCGTGGAAGACATTGCCGCCGGACTTGGTTTCGACAAGGATTTGACCAGAACCGGCCATCCCGTATTTCGCACTGTAGTTCGTCTTGAGAACCCGAACCTCCGAGATGGAATCGAGAACAGGCATGACGTCAACCTGGAAGAGGGCTGCGGGTACTGTGTCATAGATCCCGTCAAGTGAGAATGCTGTGTTTTCGACTGCAGAACCGTTGATAATGACTGTGTTCAAGACGGTGTTGCCATTGCCGGTGAGCGCACTCGCACCCATGATATTGCTGACGCCCGGAACGATCTGAGTGAGCGATTGGAAGTTGCGGCCGTTCAGCATAAGCTCGGAGACCTCTTCGGCGCTGATGGTGCCGCCGGTTTCAGAACTCTCCCTTTGGACCGCGACCGTCTCCGCGTCGACGTCAACCGCGACCTGGACGCTGCCCACCGCGAGGTTCACATCCAAGCTTCGGCGCTGCCCAGGATCGAGGTGGATGTTCCGGGTCAAATGTTGCCCAAAACCGTCCTTGGAGATGGTGGCGCTATAGTAGCCCGCTGGGAGAGTCTCTACCGCGAAGAAGCCTTCATCCGAGGTTGTGTCGATTCGCGTTACGTCCGTGGCTTGGTTGGTGACTCTGATCGTTGCTCCGCGAACGACTGCACCCGAGGAGTCTTTTACGGTTCCGACGATTGCGCACAGGTTCCCGACTTGTGCGCTGGCCAGACTCACCGCCCCGAAGAAAATCAAGAGCGGTAAGAAGATTCGAAGGCGCGCCATATCACACCCGGTTCTTGCGTTAAACCATAGGCGTTCTTTGTATGACTGGTCAACACCTTGATCTATAGGAACAAACAAAAATCGATTTCGGAACGAGAACGGTCAGACGGGGCCTCCGCTGCTATGACGCGGCGAACTCAAAATTGCCGTGGGCCGAAAGAACAGAGAGATGCTTGCTTGAGGGGAATAGGAGCAATTGAGAGAAGAATGCCAGTTGAGACGGCAAGCTGTTATTCAGAGGAGGGTGACGGCCCAAGCGGCCGGGGTGAGTAGTCGGAGACGCTGGATTGAGAGATCGGCGAAGCCGGGAAGGATCGCTGCCAGGTTGTCCCTCGTCAAAACCTCGTGCAATTGCAGAATGAATGTGTGCCTCGCCAGAATCTAACGCGATTGCTGAAAGAACTGGCCGTTCGCAAATGGTATCCGGAAAATGAATGCTTGCCACCGCTGAGCTGCATTCGGATCTCTTGGTGATCGTCTCATCCAGCGCGAGATGGTTCGCTCTGAGACATCGAAACCCAACATCAACAGCTCTCCGTGAATGCGGGGAGCCCCCCAACTCGGATTTTCCGCCACCATCCTGAAGATAAGGTCTTGAATTTCCTTCGAGATCCGTTTTCGCCCTCGGTTCTCACGTATTTTCGTGAGCAAGCTCCAGTACCAGCGAAATCCCGCTCCGTGCCATCGGACAACGGTTTCCGGGCTGACGAGGATAAGAGATTGCTTCCAAGAAGGCCAAAAACGGCGGGAGAGGAGCCAGAAGATTTTGTCAATCCCAGTGAGCTTGGGCCGTGGATGTTTGCGTTTGAGGACGCCAAGCTGCTGCCGCAAAGCTAGGTTCTCGATGAGAAGGTCACGACGAGCGCGAAAAATGCGTGGGAGCAATTCCAGCCAGAGGCGAAACATGAGCCATGTGCATAGCAGATTGCAGCTTGTGGACGCTCTACCAACCTGTTGATTTCTTGGATGGATAGGATTTTGGCGAGGCACAGACTGTGCCATTCAATCCCGCACGGTCGACTTGCGCCGGCGACGCTGACACGAGGCAGAGGAGAATGCCGGCAAGACAGCAGAGTTGACTGGCTGCCCGGAAATATCTCCGAGTTCGCACCCTCGAAATAAGAGCGCCTGAAAGCCAATTTCTGGAAAGCAGACGGTGTGAGTTTTTGCGTCGTTTCATAGACCTTGTCCTCGTGTGTGAGTCAGAGCATCGTCCCTACGTGATGACGTGGCTGAATGTCAAACCAAAAGGCGCAACGCGTTGACACTGGCCGCAACCACAGAAAAATCCGTTCGCATCGCCGAACTCAGGAGCCTAATTGCATATTGTTAAGGAGGGTTAACAGACAAGTTAATTTACAGACATAAAGCCAGTAGAATCAATCTATTACCGGCGGCAATAGATCAGCGTGCGTACTACTTTGCACTCATTGTTGAGGTACGGTGAATTCGCGGGCTGGCGGTTGACTCCTCAAGTCTGCCACTTTAGAGTTCTGTTGATCGAGCTTTTACTAATCTTGGTCTCAGCCATGGACCCGCTTCTTCCTAGACCCGGCACGGCTCCGGCGGCGCAGCTCGGACCACTGGAGAGAAAGGTTCTCCAGGCGGTTTGGGCGAGAGGAACCGCAACCGTCCGGGAGGTGCGCGAAGATGGCACGATCTGGCAAACCTATCCCACGATCATGACGACGATGGACCGTCTCTTCAAGAAGGGCCTCCTCGACCGTGTTCCTGACGGACGGGCGTTTCGCTATTCGGCGCGATATACCCCGGAGGAACTGGAGCGCGTGACCGCGGAAAACGGCATCCGCCAGCTCTTGCGCTCGGAGTATGCTTCACTGCACCTTTCATATCTGGTCGAAGCGGTAAGCACGCAGGATGTGAAGTTACTCGAAGAGTTGCAGTCGCTCGTGGAACGTCAGCGCACCCAACTGAAGAAGGGAGAACAGGAGTGATATTCACTGCGCGGAGCCTCCTTGTTTCCCTTGCCTTCTTCGCAACAGTGTACTGCCCGCTGTCTTTGCTGGTCGTGCTGGTGTGGCGTGGCGCGAAAAACATTGGCCTAGCGACTGCCGCGAACACCGCCAATCTATTGTTCGGCCTGCGGATTTTTCCTTTTGCCGTTTCCACCATGGTCACCGTGTTCTTCACGTTTCCGTCGTTCTGGCTGCTGGAGAGGAAATCCCCTGACGAGGACACTGGAACGTTCCTTCTTGCCCTGTGCTCGCTGCTCATCCTTGGCGCCGGGTTGTTCCGCGTGCTGAGAGTTCAAGCGCGAACGACGCGCGCCGTCGCTCAGTGGTTGATGGGAGCGACGACCGTCGGAGGAGATGGGCGGATGCCCAGGATCAGGGCTTCGGAGGGCGCACCACCACTGATCCTTGTAGGTTTTTGGAAACCGAGGATGATGATTTCCGATTTGGCAACCGCAGTGCTCACTGACGACGAGCTACGAGTAGCGGTCCGGCACGAACTTTGGCACGCACGATCAAGGGACAATCTGAAGAGAGTTATAGTCAGTTTGACACCTTTCCCTGGAATGAACGGCATTGAGAATGCTTGGCAGGAGATGGCGGAACTGGCCGCAGACGAAGCAGCAGTGGCGAATCGCCAGGAAGCGCTTGATTTGGCAGCAGCATTGATCAAGCTTTCCAGATCCACTCAGAATTGGTCCAAGCCGTTGCTCGCGACTGGACTGGTCAACGGCTCGTGTTCGATTAGCCTCCGCGTAAGGCGTTTGCTCCAGTGCCGCACTGCTGGCCGACACGCCCAACGCAGTTGGTGTTGGAGCCTTCTGGTTCTGTTCACAATGTTTATCGGCATTGCCTGCAACTACGGCGCAACATTGGTGCTGACGCATCGCCTGACTGAACTTCTTGTGCCGTAGGCAAACCTTCCCAGACATGAGCCGTTCCAGTCCTTGGCGGGCGCGGCCGAGCAGCGCGCTTTTTGGTTGGCCCAAGCCCAAACAAATCGTAATGTGCGGTTGTGACGCGGGAGAATTCGCCAGTCACTTATGCCGCCGGATTAACGAATTGACCCATAGTGGGCCATTGAAACGGCGCCTTGACAAGTGCCCGCTGAAACTGTCAGCCGTGTGTTTACTCTGACGTCTACTGTCTAAGTTAGCGATTCATTAACATCCTCCAGCGTATATCCGGGACAGTAACGTTCACGCCGCTGCCCGGGCGGGTTCAGGTTCGTGGGCGCTTTGGTTTGAGGAGAGAACAAAAAACCCTCTCCCCGGTCATCGGGGAGAGGGTCGTTGCAGTCGGAACGTGTTTTAGTCGTCGTCCCCATCACCAGCGGGAGCCGGGTTGTTGAATTCGCTTGGTGGGCGAACCGTCTTTTCGCCCGGATAGGGCTTCGTGAAGCCGGTGGACTGATACCAGTTGTAGTGGTTGACCGTGTCCGGGTCTTCGGAGTCGGGCTTGTTCAGCTTGCCGGCGAAGATCTCCGCCTTCTTCTCGAGCCAAGCCCTACGCAGGGCTTTGACCGCCGGGCTGTCCTTCGAGTCGTCTACGTTCTGTCCCACGCCCTGGGTCAGCGGGATCTGGTTGGGGACGTGTGTCCACGGCTCGAAGTTCTGCTGGGGTGGCTGGCCCACGACGAAGTCCGTCCCCATCGGCGAAGCAACGAGGTCAGCTTGGTTCATGGGGGTCAGACCGAGGATTTGCTCGATGGTCCGAGTCATATTTGTTTGGGTGTAGAACGTGTGATCGGTGGGTCCGTTCTGCACGGCGTATGGGCTAACGATATAGCCTGGGCTGCGATGGCCGTCGACGTGGTCGACGCCGTTCTGCGCGTCGTCTTCCTCGAGGAAGATCGCCGAAGTGGACCACACGTTGCTGTGGCTGATGGAGTCGATAATGCGACCGATGGCCAGGTCGTTATCGGCCTGTTCGGCCTGCGGCGTGGGCGGGCCGCCGGTGTGGTCATCCATGATCCACAGGATTTCCAACGTGGGCACCGTACCCTTCGCGACGTCATTATTGAAGTCCTGCGACCACAGATCGACGCGGAACTGGTCGGGGATGCCCAGATCGAACAGCGGGAAGTTCGGGATGAGGTGGCGATACACGGCCGGGACAGAGGACTCTATCTGGACCGTGTTCTGGAAGTAGAGCGTCGTCTCGCCCTGCGTCCCAGGAGGTCCGCAATCGGGCCCTCCCTCGAAGCACTGCGAGTCAGCGTAAAACTGGCTCCAGCTCGGCTCGCTGGTCGAGCCGTTCGGCTGTAGGAACGTATCGTTCTCACCGTATTCGCCGTAGATCTTCGTTGACAGACCGGCGGCCTCCGCTTCCGAGAACAGGAAGCCCTTGGTGGTATAGGCGAGTGCATCGCCGGCGTTCCCGCCCGGATAGCTGCGAACCCAGTCAGGCGACTGAATGTCGTCGGCGTAGGGCGCCATGCCCTCGGTAATCCACTGGTGACCGTCCGCCGACTGCCGGCTTGGGTTGTAGAAGTTGTCCAAGAGAGGGAAACGCTGGATTAGCGTGTGCGCGTTCGGCGTAACCGGCGTGCCTCCGGCTGCGGCACCGTCGCCGAATACGGCCAACGCAGGTTCGCCATTGCCGGCGGCCACGTCGCCCAGGATCTGATCATAGGTGCGGTTTTCACGGATGATCAAGAACACGTGCTTGATCAGCGACGGATCGCCGATGTGGGCCGGGAGTGCGACCGCAGGGGTTTGCGGACTGCCACCGGAAGCAGACTGGATATTCTGCGTCAGATCCCAGTGGTTATTCACGAAAACCTGCTGGGACATTGCCGCCAGAGTCTTCGCATTGGGCACGGGAATAATACTGACGGTGCCATCGTCCTGGTGGGTGTTGTAGCCGCAGACGCCATGATCGCACTCGAACGAATTACGCGTGCCGATGCCCTTGTCGTTGGCAACGATAAGTTTCTTATCGGTCGAGTCCAGCACGATTGAGGCCGGCGCATAGGCTGTTGGGATCATGCCTTCGACGGAAAGGTTCTTGAGGTTGACCACCGCGATCGCGTTGACATTGTAAAGTGCGACGTAGGCGACGCCTTTCTTGGAATCCACGGCAATCGAGTTCGGTGCG
>JBELAC010000127.1:0-13473 GCA_049509215.1 Terriglobales bacterium | reverse complement strand
AATTGTACAGGACGAGAGACTGAGGTTCGTTGTGGACCGCTCCTAATCGTGGAATACTGATCTGGATCGGGTCCCCAATATGACTTCTCCCTGTGACGCCAATAAGTGGCTTCGCGACGCATGCCCTGATGAAAGTATGACTCTCGATGATTGCCGCCGCTTTTACGCCGAAGAAATACAGTATGCCGCCAACCTAAGCTCGCTATCGCTAATCGAGGCCTTTGCCCGCGTCCCGCGTGAGAATTTTCTTGGTGCCGGCCCGTGGCAGATCGGGGCGCCGGATGTTGCGACCGGCAAAGTCGAATACCAGACCACTGCCAACGCCGATCCCCGGCATGTCTATCACAATGTCACCATCGCGCTTGATCCCGCTCGCAACCTCTGCAATGGCCAGCCCAGTTCACTCGCTGCGTGGATCAATGCGCTCGATCTACAGCCGGGTAATCGCGTTTTCCACCTGGGCTGCGGAGTTGGTTACTTCACTGCCATCATGTCGGAAGTCGTCGGACCGAGCGGAAGCGTCGTTGCCACTGAGGTCGATGTGGGGCTCGCAAACCGCGCCAGACAAAACCTCGCTTCCTATTCGAATGTCGAAGTACGTGCCGCTGATGGAGTGGCTTTCGATCCCGGCATGTGCGACGCCATCTTCATCAACGCGGGAGTCACTCATCCTCATCTGCCCTGGTTAGACCGTCTAACCGAAGGCGGCCGCATGATCCTGCCGCTCACTGTGCCGATGGGCCCGCTGCTTGGCAAGGGTGTGATGGCCAAAGTTACGCGAAAGAACGAGAACTTTGCCGCCAGGATGGTAAGTTTTGTGGCGATTTATTCCTGCACCAGCGCCCGCGACCCGCAACTGGAGCCGTTGTTGGGCAGAGCGATGACCACCGGAGCCCTATTTAAACTGAAATCCGTGCGCCGCGACGCCCACGACCCGAATGAAACCTGCATCATGCATACTCAATCAATGTGCCTGAGCAGTGCAGCCCCGCTGTCCAAGCCCGCAGCCTCGGAGGCTTAACAGTTGCATCGGTTGTCCGATGCCTTTCATGGATGGTCCGAGCGCTGTTCCTCCGTGCCGCTCTGTATTCTCCGTGGTTAAGGTTTTCACTTCTGCAATCTAACCTCGGACTTCTGACCTCTGATTTTGTTCCGCCTCCTACTGGCCAGAGTTGATGTATTTCCCCACTTCCTCATCCAGCAGGTCCAGTGGCAGCGACCCATCCCGCAGCACCGCATCATGAAAGTCGCGCACATCGAACTTCGGGCCCAGCTTTGCCTCTGCCCTCTTTCGCAACTCGACAATTTTCAACTGTCCCATCTTGTAGGAGAGCGCCTGAGCCGGCCAGGAAATATACCGATCGACCTCCGCCTGCGCCTGTGTCGGAGCGTGCGCCTTCAAATATTCCTGCGCCTGTTCCCTTGTCCATCCCATCGCGTGAATGCCCGTATCAATCACCAGCCGCGCAGCTCGAAAGCGCTCGCTCGCCAACTGCCCAAACCGGTTATAGGGATCCTTGTATAAACCAAGGTGCGATCCCAGCGACTCCGCATACAGCGCCCAGCCTTCCGCGTATGCGCTGTTCCCGTAGAACTGGCGGAACTCCGGCAAGCCTTTTTGGGTGCGCGCCAGCGAAATCTGGAAGATATGTCCGGGGACCGCTTCGTGCAGCACTAGCGCTTCCTTATCGTATTTCACCTGCTTTTCCGGTTGGTACGCCCGCAGGTTGAACCATCCGGGCGCACTACCATCTGGCGGCGGAGCTTGCGCGTTCGACGCTGTCGCCTGCTCCCGGTCCTCTGGAATCGCCCGAATCCCATAGAGCAGCATCGGAATGTGTTTGAACTGGTTCGGCAGTTCCGGTTCGATGATCTTCGCCGCATTCCGGCAATACATCAGCATCTCGTCCTTCGAATGAAACTTCTGCTCCGGATCGTTCGCCAGCTTCACCTCCAGTTCGCTGATCGATCCCTGAAATCCGGCCTGCCGCGCGATCCCCAGCATTTCCGCTTCGATCCGATCGACCTCCGCCAACCCGATCTTGTGAATTTCTTTCGGAGTCGAGTTCGTCGTGGTCAGTCGCCGGATCAGCACTCTGTAAGCGTCGGCCCCGCCGGGCATGCTGGAAATTCCAACTCCCGCCCGCACTTTAGGAGCATAAGTCGTCTGCATGTAAGCGAGCAGCTTTTGCCAAGCCGGATGAAAATCATTCTCGAACGCCGCCGTCGCTTCCTTGCGTAGGCGCTCCCGCTCTGCCTCCGGAATATTCGACGGCATTTTCTTCAGGAAAAACAGCAGCGGAGTCGTTGAGGCGCCCTGCCCTACTTGCGCGGTCAATTGCTCGATCGCGAGATCGGAAACAATCTTCGGCTGCGTCCATCCACGCGCGATCGCCTCATTCACAATCTCAATGTTCTGATCGACAAACGCCGGCACCGCCCGAATTCGCGCGATGATGTTCTCGCAATCCTTCACCGTAAACGCCGGCATCCGGTCGATGACCAGATAAACGGAGTTGTGGAACCCGGTCATCTGCCCAACTCGCAGCAGGTAAGTATCGATGTCGAGCGCATCGAGTTGCGTGCGCAGGTCGTAGCGCATCAGCTTTACACTAAGTTGATCCTGCTCAGAAAACGAAGCCTGGCTGCCGGAGAACTTCTCGACAGTGGCGAGCGCCTGTTCCATGTGCGCCTTCCGCCGTTCCCGCCCCGCCTTGGAGAAATCCGTCCACCGGTCGTCATATTCATGCCGACCAACGTTGGTGGCAAACTCCGGGGAATCCCGAAGCCGCCCCTCGAAATAGTCCGCAAAAAACTTGGCTAACTCAGGAGAAGAGGTCGGCGCGGAAGTCATCGCCGGAGACTGTCCCGCAGACTGGGAAGATGAAGCCCACACTGCCGACATCGGCGCCATCAAGCCGGCAAACAACGCAAAGATCAAAGCAAATCGAAGTTTCATGTCTGTGCCCCCACGCGCGAAATTGTATACCGTCAGAGCTGCAGGACGACCTAGGGGCAAAACCGATCGAGACCCTGAGATCTCCTCTGATGTTTTCTCGGTTCCTCCGTGCACTCCGTGGTTTAAGGCTCTACTTCTTCAATCTGACTTCTAACTTCTGACTTGCATCTGCGATCTCTTCTATACTTCTTCTCAATCACATCGATCCCATGAGCACGCTGTCCGCGGAAAAAGGTCTCTCGGCCAATCTCGATCTCTTGCGCGCCATCGCCGTCGCACTTGTGCTCGCGCAGCATCTCTCGAAGCGTCTCTATGTCGATCAGTTCGCCTGGATGCCGACTTCCTCCTGGGGCCTTTTCGGAGTTCTGCTGTTCTTTGTCCACACCTGTCTCGTCCTGATGTATTCCATGGAAAGAAGCGGTTTGACCGGCGGGCCGTTGGTGAAGAACTTCGCTATTCGCCGCATCTTCCGGATCTACCCGCTTAGCATCCTCGCCGTCGTCACGGCGCTAGCCCTTCATCTCGATTCCGACATCAACGGCATCCACGGTCTTTCTCACGGGCACTTTCCCGGCTTCACCTCGGCCGCTTCTAATCTGCTGCTCGTTCAGAACCTCACCTACGCAAAGTCCATCGTGAATGTCCTGTGGTCGCTGCCCTTCGAATTGCAGATGTATGCATTCCTGCCATTTCTGTTCATGTGGATTTACCGGAGCGGGATCGTAGGCAAAAGATTGACCTGGCCCCTCGTCGCACTCTGGATCGTCAGCGTTGGTCCCGCAATCGGGCAACCTCACGCGGCCGCTCTCAGCCGTCTCTCGATCCTGCTGTTCATCCCGAACTTTCTTCCGGGAGTCATCGCCTACACCATCCCTCACCGCCCGCGGATCAGCAGTGTGCTCTGGCCGGTATTCATTCTTTTGTTGGTCGTCGGTTTCGCAGCCCGCCCTGTTCTTTCCACGGGCTGGATCCTCTGCATGCTCCTGGGACTGATGATCCCCCATTTCCGCGAAATCCAACTCCCCTGGCTGCGCTGGATCAGCAACCGCATCGCAACCTATTCCTACGGAATCTACCTGTCTCACCAGTTCAGCCTCTGGATCGCCTTCGGCCCGCTCGCCGGGCGCTCGCTGGCGCTAAGAATTCCCGTGCTGGTTGTAATGCTGATTTCGCTGCCCGTGATCTTCTATCACGCCATCGAAAAACCGATGATCAAAGTGGGAGTGCGTTTGGCTGCTCGCATCTCGAATCCGCCAGCAAGCGCAGCGGGCCCATCGGTCGTCGCCGCAGCGCGCGAAGAGCCTTCGCCGTCGAAACTCAACCTGGGAGAAGAAGTGGCTCCCTAGCAGATCGCAAACGAGGGACTTTACGACGCAACGGTCTCACTTCTGCATTCTGACTTCTAACTTCTGACTTTTCTCTCACCCTCGTGATATTTTGACTATTCACCATGATCCGCTCTCACAAAGGCATCACCCCCCAGGTCCCAGACACTGCCTACATCGACGAGTCCGCTCAACTGATCGGCGACGTGATTTGCGGCGAACACTCCAGCGTCTGGATGAATGCCGTGTTGCGCGGCGATGTGCACGAGATTCGCGTCGGCCACTACTCCAACATTCAGGACGGCAGTACGCTTCATGGCATGAAGGAGCAATACGGCGTTTACGTTGGCGACTACGTTACGGTCGGCCACAACGTCATTCTTCACGGCTGCAAGATCGAAGAGCGCTGCCTGATTGGGATGGGGTCGATCATTCTTAACGGAGCGGTCATCGGACGAGGTTCGATCATCGCCGCCGGAACGCTTATTCCCGAAAAGACTATCGTCGAGCCAAATTCGCTCTGGATGGGTTCTCCAGGAAAATTTCGTCGCAAACTGGAAAAGGCCGATGAAGACACGATCCTCCGCTACGTGGAGAACTACATCGGGTACAAGAAGCAATATTTGCAGGAGAGGAAAAACAGTAGCCAGTGATCAGTGGCCAGTTGCCAGAAAAAACCGCCGACCTTTCGATGCCCGAGCATGTGCGGCGCCAATATGCCACCCCCAAAGTGATACGCTAAGTCCTTACTGGCAACTAGCCACTGGCTACTGGCAACTGAATGATCAAAGCCGTCCGAGGAACCCGCGATCTTCTTCCCCCCGACACCGCACTCTGGAACTTCGTCGAGGCCACCGTCCGCGATGTCTTCCGCGCCTACAACTTCCACGAAATCCGCACGCCGATCTTCGAATCAACAGAACTCTTCGCCCGCGGCGTCGGCGAAGAAACCGACATTGTCGCGAAAGAGATGTTCACGTGGGAAGATCGCGGACGCGCCGAGAGCGACAAGGGCCAATCTCTAACCCTGCGCCCCGAGAACACGGCCGGCATCGTCCGCGCCTACATCGAGCACAAGATGTGGGATCGCGGCCTGAACAAGTTTTTCTCGATCGGTCCGATGTTCCGCCGAGAGCGTCCTCAAAAAGGACGATACCGCCAGTTCTTCCAGATCGACGCCGAAATCATCGGCCCTCCGAGTGTAGGCAGCGAATCTCCGGCGCGCGACGCCGAAATTCTCGAACTCGTCACCACGCTCCTCGACCGCGTTGGCATCGCCGGTTGGACGCTCGAACTTAACTCGGTAGGCTGTCCCGCCGACCGTGTGAAATTTAACGAGGCCCTGCGCGCCGCTCTCCATCCGGTTGTCGGCAAAATGTGTGCCGACTGCCAGCGCCGCGCCATTACCAATCCGCTGCGCGTCCTCGACTGCAAAGTGCCCGAAGATCAGCCCATCATCGAAACTCTGCCGCGCATCAGCCAGTTCCTCGACGAAGCCTGCCGCACTCATTTCGAGCAGGTAAAGGAAATCCTGAACGCCGTTGGCATTCCTTACACGCTCAATGAGCGTCTCGTCCGCGGCCTCGACTACTACACCCGCACCGCATTCGAATTCACGCACGGCGCACTCGGCGCACAGAACGCCATTCTCGGCGGAGGCCGCTACGATGGCCTGGCCGAAGCTCTCGGCAGTCCACAGCCTGCTCCGGGAATCGGTTTTGCTATCGGAGAAGATCGTCTGGTTCTTTCTCTCGCCGCGACCGCCGAATCGGTCCAACGCAAGCCCGATGTTTACATTGCCCCACTCGGCGCCGGAATGGATCGCGAAGCCGCCAAGCTGGCACGCGAACTACGTCGCAGTAATAAAGACCTTGTCGTCGAACTCGGCGACGAGAGCTTCCGAAAGTTGAAAAAATCCTTCGAGGCGGCCGACAAAATGGGCGCGCGCTACATCCTGATCGTCGGCGAAAACGAAGTGAAGGCCGATGCCTTCGCCCTGAAACATCTCGCGACCGGCCAGCAAGTCACTGTCCCGCGCGCCGAGCTCGCGAAGCGAATTGCGCATGCAAACGGCGCGTAGTCGTCATCTTCGGCACAAAACTTCTGCAAAAATGCTCGCAAGTCGAGCCTCGTGCTCGATAGCAGCCTAAGCTCCGTTGACATCGGCCCCCAAATCGTCTTAATATCGGCAGCCGCGGGTTCCCTCGACAAGTCCAATTCAAGGAGTTCGTCTCATGAAGCGCACATCGACTCTTCTGTTCGCAATGCTTCTCCTCGCCGGCGCGGCCTTCGCGCAAATGGAAATGCCCAAGCCCGGCCCCGAGGTCAAAAAGCTGGACTACTTTGTCGGTCACTGGACGGCAGAAGCCGACGTGAAACCTGGCCCCATGGGTCCGGGCGGAAAGTATCACAGCGAAGATCATTCGGAGTGGATGGATGGCGGCTTCTTCGTCGTTCTTCACTCGAAATTCAAAGGCGCCGGCTTTCCCCCTGGCAGCGGCACGGCTTACATGGGATGGGACTCCAACGACAAGGTGTACACCTACGATGAATTCAACAGCATGGGCGAGGCGACGCACTCCAAGGCCACGTTCGAAGGCGACACCTGGACGTGGATCAACGATTGGAAGATGGGCGAGAAAACGATGAAGGGGCGCTTCACCATGAAGATTCTGTCGCCCACGGCCTACAGCTACAAATACGAAGCGTCCACCGATGGCACGAACTGGACGCTCTGGATGGAAGGCAAGGAGACCAAGGTAAAGACGCCGTCCGCGGCCAAGGCGAAGTAAGGCGAGCCACGAGCCGGGCCCGCCATTTATAATCGTCGGTTCAGCATCAGCGGAGATCTCACACGTTCGTGTTCTGCTCGATTGTTTGCACTCCGCATTCCTACGCAAAGGCGATTCCGTGCTCGATTTTCTAGGCGATTTAAGACGAACTCATATGTGCGGGGCGTTGCGCCTCGCCGACGCTGGCAAAAAAGCCGTCCTTATGGGATGGGTCAACCGCCGCCGCGACCTCGGACAGATCATCTTCGTCGATCTCCGCGACCGCACCGGCGTGGCGCAAGTCGTTTTCAGCGCCGAAGTCAATGCGGCCGTGCACGAGAAGGCCGAACAGCTGCGCAATGAATTCGTCATCGCCGCTCTCGGCACGGTGAAAAAACGCGACGCCGACACCATTAATCCCAACATCCCCACCGGCGAAGTCGAACTCGTCGTCGAAGAGCTGCGAATCCTGAACGTCTCGAAACAACTGCCCTTTCTGCCCTCGGACACGGTTCTCGCCAACGAAGAGATCCGCCTGAAGTATCGCTACATCGATCTGCGCCGCGATGTCATGCAGTTCAACATCGAACTGCGCCACCGCGTTGCGCTCGCCATCCGCGATTATCTGTCGTCCCAGGGTTTCTTTGAAATCGAAACGCCGTTCATGACGCGTTCCACTCCCGAAGGTGCGCGCGATTATCTCGTCCCCAGCCGCGTCCAGCCCGGCTCGTTCTACGCGCTGCCGCAGTCGCCGCAACTGTTCAAGCAGATCCTCATGATTTCCGGCTTCGATCGCTATTTTCAGATCGTGCGCTGCTTTCGCGACGAAGACCTGCGCGCCGACCGCCAGCCCGAATTCACGCAGATCGATCTGGAAATGTCCTACCCGCAGCCCGAGCGCGTGTGGGAAGTCGTCGAAGGCTTTCTGACCGCAGCTTTCAAGGCTGCGGGTCATGCCATCAAAACGCCCTTCGCGCGCATGGACTACGATGACGCCATCCGGCAATACGGAGTCGATAAGCCTGACCTGCGGTTGCCCGCTTTCACCGACGTGCGCGACTGCTTCACGCCCGCCGCTCTCGAATCGCTGGCCATCAACAAAGACCTGCCTGTGATCGCCATTCGCACCCCGAAGGTTGGCACGTTGTCCCGCAAAGAGCGCGACGACATCAAGCCTCTCTTCGTCTCCAAAGGCGGAGCGCGCGTTTTCGAAGACTTCAATCGCATCGAAAACAAGTTTCCCGAGGCGGGGAAGAAGATTCGCGAGAAGTCAGCCTCCGCCGATGACGATCTGATCGTGCTCGTAGTCGGCTCAGCCCAGGCCGCGAAATCCGATGCCGACGCACATCCGGCGAGCAAACGCAAAGTCACGCCCGCGGAAATGGCCATCTACGCTTCGGCCGGAATTCTGCGCGTTGCGCTGGCGCAAAAGTACGCCGAGCGTCACGGCATCTTCAAGAAGACCGGAGACCCCGCCAACGATTACCGTTTCCTCTGGGTGACGAACTTTCCCATGTTCGAGTACGACGAGACCGACCGCCGCTGGATGGCCGCGCACCATCCGTTCACTTCGCCGCACGAAGAAGACATGGACAAGCTCGAAAGCGACCCCGCCATGGTCCGCGCGCTCGCCTATGACGTCGTCCTCAACGGCACCGAGCTAGGTTCCGGCTCCGTCCGTATTCACCGCCAGGATATTCAAAGCCGAATCTTCCATGCCCTCGGCATGACCGAAGAAGAAGCCAAGTCGCGCTTCGGATTCTTCCTCGAAGCCCTCGAATACGGCACCCCGCCCCACGGAGGCATTGCCCTAGGCTTGGACCGAATCGTAATGATCCTCGCCGGAGCCGACAGCCTCCGCGAAGTGATTCCTTTCCCGAAGACTGCTGCCGCAAAAGACCTGATGATGGAAGCCCCGACGCCGGTCGCGGAAGGGCAGTTGCGGGAATTGGGGATTGGGGTGGTGGTGAAGAAGTAGGGGCTTGGCGGCGTCATTCGAAATTGCAATGAGAGTCAATCTCGCATGCCGAATGATGAGTTTCGGCTATTTGATAAACCTCGACCTACGCGTCATTGTGCAGTTTCACCGGTGTGACTGCGGTCACTTCGTCATGTGACACTCCCTACGGGCGAGAGCCTCTTTCCGTTTCATACTCTCTGCACAGGCAACATCTTGTAAGGAGTTTTATGACGGCACCGGCGATCATTACGCGCAATCCGAAGGTCGTGCAGCGCAAACGGCTCTGGAACCAGGCAAGGCGGGACGCAGTCAGCCGTCTTTATGTTGTAGTGCGCGCATGTCCTGGAGACGAGGGCGAGTGGGAAGGTCTCCCGAACCTGGAAGTGCTCGAAGGCGGCGCAGCCGCTGCTGTTACCAGCCGAAAAAAGGCAACTTTCAGCTAGACGCCGCTTCAACCGTCGAATAGTTGTTTTTCAGCAGCGCGCTACGCGATCTTCCACACGTAGAAATTCTTCTCGTCGGCCAGCGTTTCAATCGAAATGCCTGCCGAGCTAGCGCCGCGATGCACTGCCGACCGCAAATTGCACGCCGAGGCAGCCCGGCGGAAATTGCTCGCCCGGGGGCTTTCCCGGGGGTAGAATGTAAGCAACAGTTGTTGTGGGGAATTTCTGAAAAACCTGGACAATTTTCTTCACTCTAACGACGGTGTGGAATGGAAATTCAGGCATCTCCGACGAACCAGCAGGAATGGAATGGGATTGACCCAACCCCTGTAACGCGCACGGTAGGCGTGAGCCGTTACGGGCTGGCGATCCTGACAGCGATTCTTGGCCTGCTGTTGCGCGCCCTTCTTTCTCCATTACTCGGAACAAACAACCCTTATCACACTGCATGGATCGCGGTCGTTTCCGCAGCGTGGTATTGCGGAGTTGGACCCGCCATTCTCGCGACTCTCATGAGCGCAGTCGGCGTGTGGTACTGGTTTCTGTCTCCAGGCCATTCCTTCGCGGTTACGGATCCGAAAGCAGAGATTACCGGCATGGCCGGGTTCTTGATTTTGTCGGCTGTAATTATCGCCCTGGGTGAGGCACACCGCCGGTCAGAAGAACGATCGGAAATCGAGATTCGCGAGCGCAGGCAGACCGAGAAGCGGCTGAGGGATAGGGAACGCGAATTGGAGTCTCTGCGCGCTGCACTGGCAGACCGGGTACAGGAGCGAACCGCAGACCTGAATGCGGCTATTGAGGGGCTACGCCAACTTTCTGCGCGCCTGCTGCAGGCCCAGGACGACGAACGGCGGCGACTGGCGCGGGAACTGCACGACAGCGTGGGACAATTGCTGGCCGCGCTGGCGATGAACATCGACACGATGCGCGGAACTCCGCTCAATCCAGCGGCGAAGGCTGCGCTGGATGAGAATGCGCAGTTGGTGGAGCAGATCAGCACCGAAATCCGCACCATGTCTCATCTTCTGCATCCCCCGTTGCTCGACGAAGTAGGACTGGCATCGGCCTTGCGCTGGTATGTTGACGGGTTTTCAAACCGCAGCAAGATCGCGGTGAACCTGGAAATTGCGGGTGATTTCGGGCGCCTTCCGAACGATATGGAAATCGCCATCTTCCGGATGGTGCAGGAATGCCTGACCAACGTCCATCGTCATTCCAACAGCGATACGGCCGCGGTGCGAATCGCACACCGGGATACCAGAGTGCGGGTGGAAATACGCGATGCGGGCAAGGGCATCCCTTTGGAAAAGCAACGAGCCCTGAGTACGTCGCAGCAGTCGGGCGTGGGCTTCCGGGGAATGCGGGAGCGCATCAAGCAACTGGGCGGCAGCCTGGAACTTGAATCCGACCAGCACGGCACGATCGTGAAAGCGAGCATGCCGATTTCCAAGTTTCCGGAGGCCAGCCGGGGTCGAGAAGTTGCCTAGGTTGTCCCTGTCGAACCAGGCGGATGCCGGCGGGTCTTGAGCCGCTGTTCTTTTTCTTCCAGCCATCGCTTGATTTCCTGAACGAGAACCAGAAGCTTCGCGGGATCTTGTTCGATGGCGGCTTGCGCGCACAGTTCCATCCACTTCTCGCGGTTTCTCAGATTTTCACCTTTTGCCCTAGGATCGACGCAGGATCAGTATACGTACGTATCGCTGGGAGTTTCAGTTTGGCATCGGGCTACGCGGTAGGGATTCTGCGGCCACTAGCCACTGCCCGCAGCTTTCTGTCACACTGAACGTCGAATCGCATGGGGAAAATTCACGTTCTACCGGAGCGCGTAGCCAACCAGATTGCCGCGGGCGAGGTAGTGGAGCGTCCGGCTTCGGTGGTGAAGGAACTGCTCGAAAACGCGCTCGACGCGGGCGCGACGCGCATTCGCATCAATGTCGAAGCGGGCGGAAAGAAGCTGATCCAAATCACCGACAACGGCTGCGGCATGGTGCGCGACGACGCCATGCTGGCGTTCGAACGCCACGCGACTTCGAAAATCAAAGATACGGACGACCTGCTTAGCATTGCGACGTTGGGCTTTCGCGGTGAGGCGTTGCCGTCGATTGCCTCAGTGGCGCGCCTGCACCTGGAGACGCGAGCGGCGGAAGAAACGGCTGGCACGGTGATCGAGATCAACGGCGGCAAGATGATCCGCGTGGACGAAGCGGGATTGCCGATGGGGACTTCGATCACGATCCGCGACCTGTTCTTTAACGTGCCCGCGCGGAAAAAATTCCTGAAGTCCGAATCGACCGAACTGTCGCATATCGCGTCGCTGGTAACGCATTACGCGCTGGCGCATCCGGAGAAGCATTTCGAACTGCACTCGGCGACCAATGCGCTGCTGGTGGCGGCTCCAGTGGAAGGGCATCGCGAGCGCGTGTATCAGGTCTTTGGCAAAGAGACACTCGATCAGTTGATTCCGCTGGCGGCGGTGCAGGCGCTGGAGCGGGTGGGGCTGCCAAAGCCTCCGCCATGGCGGCGCGATCCGGAAGAGGAATTGGAAAAGCAGGCACCGGGCGAGATGCGGCTGCATGGATTTGTCTCGAAGCCGGAGATCCAGAAGCTCAACCGCAATTCGATCTTTGTTTTTGTGAATGGACGGCTGATTCGCGACCGGCTGATCCAGCATGCGCTCACCGAAGCCTATCGGAATATTCTGCCGCCAACGGTCTATCCGGTGGTGCTGCTCTTTCTCGAGATGCCGGCGGCTGAGGTGGACGTGAATGTGCATCCGTCGAAGACGGAAGTGCGCTTCCGGCAGCAGACTGTGATGCATGATTTTGTGCGCGATGCGGTGAGGGAAGCGCTGATGAAGGCGCGTCCCGTGCCGCAGTTTTTGTCGGAGATCAATGCGCAGCCTTCGGCAAGCGCCGGATTGACGCCGGGCGCGAGCGGCGGCAATGGACAGCAGGCACCTTGGCGGAGTTTGTATGAGCCAGCGGCGGGATTTGCGCTGCAGGCGCCGACGATTCCTCCAGTAACGGGACGACTGGAGTTTGACGGAACCGGCATCGCGGTTGAGGCGAATGCGGCGGTGTCGTTGGCGCGAAATCCGGCGCGAGAGATGGGGCGTGAGCCGGAAGGAGGTCTGGCGCGACAGTCGGCGCAGGCGGAGGAGACTATTCCGGATCACGGATGCGCTCCGCCGATTGAGGAAGCGGCGCAGACTCCGCCGACGCTAGAATCGCTGCGGACTTTGAAGGCGCTGGGGCAGATTCGGAATTCGTTCATTCTGGCGGTGAACGAAGATGGGCTTTGGATTATTGACCAGCATGTGGCGCACGAGCGCGTGCTGTTCGAGCGCATTCTGCGGCAGCGGGCGGCGCAAAAAGTTGAGAGCCAGCGCTTGCTGATGCCGCTGGTAATCGAGCTGACTCCGGCGCAACAGGCGGTGTTCAGCGAGATCGCGACGGAGCTGGCGCACAACGGATTTGAAGCGGAGCCGTTCGGATCGCGCAGCATTGCGGTGAAAGTCGCTCCTGCCGGAGTGGATGCGGCGCAGGTCGAGCACATGCTGAATGAAGTTCTGGAGCAGCTTACGCGCGAAGACCAGGCGATCAACCTGGAGGCGGTGCGCGCGCGGATTGCGGCGTCGATCGCATGCCACGCGGCTATTAAAGTGAACATGCCGCTCGAACAAAACAAGATGGAATGGCTGCTGGCGGAACTGGCGAAGACGCAGCATCCAATGTCGTGTCCGCATGGAAGGCCGGTGGTGCTGCGGTACACGATGACGGAGATTCAGCGGGCATTCAAAAGAATCTAGTCGTGGCGATTGCGTGTGGCTCAGTCGATGAGTGTGCTGGGGATTTTTCGCCAGCAAGCGGAAGGTGCCGATGAAGCGGCGAGAGGTTTCTCAAGAGCGGCGTTTAGTAACCAGAAAAATAATAGGGATAATGCCGTACCCTCCCCCCCTCCCCCCTGGCAAATTCGGGCAAGTCATTTAGATACAATCGCTTACCTGCAAGAT